>NZ_CP030126.1:895000-1232500 GCF_003568845.1 Indioceanicola profundi
ACGTGCCCGCGCAGCCCGTGCTGCTGGACATCACGACGGAGAACGGTCCCGTTCCGGCTCTGGTCGGCCCGACGAAGCAGGGCGACATCTATGTGCTGGATCGCCGCACGGGAGAGCCGATCATTCCGATCCGGGAGGTTCCGGCCCCGGGCGGCGCCATCCCGGAGGATTTCACGGCCCCGACGCAGCCCGTCTCCGGCCTCACCTTCATGCCCGAGCCCCTTGAGGGGAAGGACATGTGGGGCGCCAGCCTGTTCGATCAGCTCGCCTGCCGCATCCAGTTCCGCTCCCTGCGCTATGAGGGGCGGTACACCCCGCCCTCGCTGGAGGGAACGCTGGTCTACCCCGGCAATTTCGGCGTCTTCAACTGGGGTTCGATAGCTGTCGATCCGGTGCGGCAGGTGATGTTCGGCATGCCGACATATCTGGCCTTCACCTCGCAACTCATTCCGCGAGAGGAAATCGATCCGGACCAGCGGGCCAATGCGGGCGAGGCCGGGCTGAACCTCAATGTCGGTGGACCCTATGGCGTGATCATGCAGCCCTTCACCTCGCCCTTGGGGTTCCCCTGCCAAGCCCCGCCCTGGGGGTATGTCGCCGGCGCGAACCTGCGCACAGGGGAGATTGTCTGGATGCACAAGAACGGGACCATCCGGGACGCCGGACCTGTGGCGCTGCCCCCGATCAAGCTGGGCGTTCCAGGCATCGGCGGGCCGATCATCACGGCCGGCGGGGTAGCCTTCCTGGCAGCCAGTATCGACAATTATCTCCGCGCCTACGATGTCAGCACGGGCGAGCAGCTCTGGCAGCAGCGCCTGCCAGCCGGCGGACAGG
Organism: Indioceanicola profundi; assembly: GCF_003568845.1. Classification (NCBI taxonomy): domain Bacteria; kingdom Pseudomonadati; phylum Pseudomonadota; class Alphaproteobacteria; order Rhodospirillales; family Azospirillaceae; genus Indioceanicola; species Indioceanicola profundi. Next base: position 895,835 of record NZ_CP030126.1, read on the forward strand.
CCACACCGATGACCTATACGGCGGGCGACCGGCAGTTCGTTGTCCAGGTCGCAGGAGGCCATGGCTCGATCGGTACCGATCCAGGCGATTATGTGATCGCCTATACGCTGCCACGCCCCTGACGGCCGGTCCTTTTCGCTACCAGCTCCGTGGGACAGGGGCTGGTCCAGGTCTGCAATCGCACTATCCTCGATTACGTGGAGAGCCCTCCACAGTCGAACTAATCCCGACGAATGCAGCCGCGCGGGTCACGTCCTAAGGGTCTGGTAACCCAGGCGTGTCCAGTATGGCGCAGGTGTTGGAAGCCGCGCCGCCATGGCGACACGGCTCGGTCTATGGCAGTGCGAGATGCAGATCGGAAAGCAGAAGTTTCTGAAGCTCGGCCTCGGCGGCGTGCTGGCGCTGGTGGGCGGATATATCCTCCTCAGCGAAGGCATCGCTGTGGTGAGCGCCGATGCAGTGGTGAATGCACGCGTGGCGCTGGTGCGGGCCCCGATCGACGGCGTCCTGTCGCTTCAGCCCCGGCAGATCGGCGAGGCGGTTCGGCAGGGGGAGCCGTTGGGCAGTCTCAATGACGTCCGAGCCGATACGGCCCGCCTGCTCGACCTGCAGCAGATGGAATCCGAACTGGCAGCCGATGTGCAGCGCGCCGGCTCCCAACTGGAAAGCGTACAGGGCAGCCTTGGCCAGCTTCAGGGGCGGAGCGATGCCTACCGCACCGGCCGCATCGCCCAGCTCGAGGCGGAGATCGACGTCGCCCGTGCCCTGCGGTCTGCCGCCCTGGCGCGGCTGGAGGAGAGCGGCGCGTCGCTGAAGCGGGCTCAGGAGCTGCGGGACAAGGGCAGCCAGTCCATCGCCTCGCTGGACAAGGCGCGGACGGCGCGCGACGTCGATATGAAGGATGCGGAGGCGGCCGAGGCGCGTCTGCGGTCATTGGAGATCCAGCTTGCCGCCGCCCGCGAAGGCACCTTCCTCGGCGACAGCTTCAACGACACGCCCTTCAGCAGCCAGCGTGCCTTCGATCTGGAATTGCGAGAGGCGGAGCTCAGGTCCATGCTGGCCGACTACCAGCAGCGGCTGGTAGCGGTTCGGGGGCAGATCGAGGCGGAGCGGGCGCGTGTGGCCCAGCTCCGCGATGCATTCCTGACCAGCCCGGTGGACGGGCTTGTCTGGGAGGCGCCGCTGGGCAACGCCGAGTATGCCCGCAAGGGGCAGGATCTTCTGCGTCTCCTCGACTGCTCGACCGTCATCGTCACGGCCAGCGTCGGGGAGAGCGACTACAACCGGCTGAAGGTCGGCGATGCAGCGCGGTTCCGCCTGTCCGGCACCTCCAAGGTGTTCGATGGCGTGATCCTGCGCCTCGCAGGGTCGGGCGCTGCGACGGTCTACAACAATCTGGCCATCGCACCGGGTGAGAAGCATCTCGAGCGCTTCGACGTAGCGCTCCGATTCCCCGATCTGCTGTCCGATCCGGAGGCCGGGTGCGCCGTCGGGCGGACGGGACGGGTCGTATTCACCGGAGCCCCGCGGGATATCTTCCGCTTCATCGGTCGCTGGCTCGGTTTCGCCTGATGATCCTCTCCGCGCTGCAGTCGAGTGTCGCGCTATCGCTGTTGCTCGGCGGCTTGGCGCTTGCGGTTCTGCCGTTCCTGGACCGGATGAACACGCGGGTGCGCGTGGGCCTGTTCGGCCTGTCGGCGCTGCTGGGCCTGCGGTACTTATTGTGGCGGGTGACGGAGACGGTGCCATCGCCGGCCCTCACCGCGGACGTGCTGTTCTCCTATCTCTTCGTGGCGCTGGAGGGGCTGGCGGTGGTCAGCTCCTGCCTGTCCTTCCTGATCCTCTCGCGGGTCCGGGACCGACGGAGGGAAGCGACGGACCATGGCGGCTGGTGGGGCGCGGAGCCGCCCCAGGTCGATGTGTTGATCGCCACATACAATGAGGAGGAGGCGATCCTGGCCCGCACCATCGCGGGCGCCGCAGGCATGGACCATACGCGCCTCAGGGTCTGGGTGCTGGATGACGGAAAGCGGGATTGGCTGCGGGACCTGTGTGCCGCAAAGGGCGTCGGCTATCTGCGCCGTCCCGACAACAAACATGCCAAGGCCGGCAACATCAATCACGCCCTGAACCATCTGGCCGGACTGGAAAGGTCGCCGGACTTCGTGGCGGTTCTGGATGCCGACTTCGTGCCGCACCGGAACTTCGTCAGCCGGGCGTTGGCTCTGTTCCACGATCCGGGCGTGGGACTTGTGCAGACGCCGCAGCACTTCTTCAACCCCGACCCGATCCAGGCCAACCTGAACATCAATCATGCCTATCCGGATGAGCAGCGCTTCTTCTTCGACCATGTGATGGCATCGAGGGATGCCTGGGGCATCGCCTTCTGCTGCGGCACCTCCTCCATGATCCGCTGGTCCGGGCTGCAGGCCATCGGCGGTTTCCCGACAGACAGCGTGACGGAGGATTTTCTTGTCACGCTGAAGCTGAAGCAGATGGGGCTGCGCACCGTCTATCTGAATGAAAGGCTGAGCGATGGTCTGGCGCCAGAAGGGCTGAAGGAATACATCACCCAGCGCGGACGCTGGTGTCTGGGGCTGGTCCAGATCATCCGCGGGCAAAACGGGCCGTTCGCCCGCAACCCTTTGACCTTCATGGACCGGCTGGGGTTGGTGGACAGCTTCCTCTACTGGTCGATCACCTTTTCCTTCCGGCTCGCCTGTTTCCTGGCGCCTCCGCTCTACTGGTTCCTGGGCGTCACGGTGGTGAATGCCACCCTGCCGGACGTGGTGGCCTATTTCCTGCCGTACTTCCTGATGGTGATGATCGCCCTGAACTGGACGACGCGGGGGCAGGTAGTCCCGATCCTGACCGATGTCGGCCAGATGCTGACCATGTTCGAGATCAACCGCGCCGTGGTCACCGGGCTGCTGAAACCCAAGGGGCATGCCTTCAAGGTCACGGCCAAGGGCGGCGAGCGGGGACAGGTGGTGGTCCAGTGGGGGCTGCTGCGGCGCTTCGGCTGGCTGTTCGCGGCCAATCTGGGCGGCATGCTGTATGGCAGCCTGGCCGATTACGGGATCGAGGGCGGGGCAGGGGACGGCAAATGGATCGTTCTGTTCTGGACCTTCTACAATCTGGCCGCCCTGGCGCTTGCCATCATTGTCTGCATCGAACTGCCCCGCTACCGGCGGGATGAGCGCTTCGCCAGCAGCGAGGTGGTGCACATCGACATCGGCCACGCGCGGGACCGGGCTTTGCACCTGTTGGACATCTCCCTCGGCGGTGCGCGCGTGCAGGGCACCGCCGACTTGGCGCCGGGCGACGGCATGACCGTGAAGCTGGAGGGCGTCGGGGCGGTTCCGGCCACTCTGGTGGCGCAGCACGACGGCTTCTTCGCCGTTGCCTTCGCCAATGACCCGGAGCTGCGCGACCGGCTGATCCGTAAGCTCTATGCCGACGAATATACGGGCGGCACCCCGAACGTCCGGATCACGGGCGTGCTGACGGGATTGGCGGAGCGGCTGTTCAGGTAGATTTCGCCCTGACGGGGGCGGCCGGCTCCATCTCCGCCAGTCGCGCCTCCAGATCGACCAGGGTTGCGGACAAGGTGGCGACCTCCGCATAGGCGCGGGTATAGGGCACATGGGCGGTCAGGTCGCCCTGGCGCACCCGCTCCGCAGCGGCAGCAACATCCGTCAACGGTCTGGTCACACGCCGTGCCAGCCATAGGCCCACCGCCAGGGCCAGGAGAGCGGCCGCAAGCCCGACGGTCGCCAGTTGCCAGCGGATGGCGCGGGCCGGGGCGAAGGCAACGTCGGCATCCTGGCGGACCACCACGATCCACCCCAGGCCGGGATAATCCCGGTAGCCATCAGATGGCGTGACGGCGGTCAAATATTCACGGCCATCGGGCCAGGTCTCCACCGAGGTGCGGCGCACCCCCTGGGCGGCGGCCTGCGTGCTGGGCAGCGTGAGCTGGCTGCCCAGCAGGTCAGGCGGGCCGAGCAGGACGGTTCCATTTTTCGCCAGGACCAGGCCCTCCGCGCCGCTGCCGCCCTGGGTGATCGTGCCGAGGATGGAACGCTGCACCTCATCCGCCCAGGTCCAGCTCAGATGTCCGCCAAGGACGGCAACGGGAACGCCATCGGGGCGGGTTACCGGGGCGGCCACATCTACGAAGCGAACGGGGCTGCCGTCCGGCGCGGGGCCGAGAAGTTTGGCCAGAAGGACCGCATCATGCACATCGCCGACGAAGGGACCTTGCAGTGCGCCGCGGAACCAGGGGCGGTTGGAGACGTCCTGCCCCTCCAGCATGGAATCGGTTGCGACCAGGACCTGGCCGGCGGAGGCGGCCAGCCCGATCCAGCCATATTCCGGGGCCGAGGCCTGCATAGCCTCGATTGCCGCCCGTAGCCGTGACTGAGCGTCGGGCGACAGGTCCGAACCGAGTACGGCAGCAAGGGAGCGGACATCCGCCAAACGTTCCTGAAGGCCCTGGTCCAGCCGTTCCGTCACCCGGTCCGCCAGATTCTGGAAACGGCCGCTGACATAGGCCTCGACGCGTGCCGTGGCCGTTCCGCCTACGATCACGCTGACCCCGATGATGGGAACCGCGGTGACTGCGGCGACGGCCAGTGAGACAAGGCGGAAGAGGGATGGGGGGCGGCTCGGCATTTTGGCAATCTTCGGAAACAGGCTTCGCAAGCCTGCTGTCATAGCCGGCCCATTGTAAAGGATCGGTTGCGCTGCCGACCTTTCAAGTGCGCATGGATTGTCATCCGCCCCAATGGCGCAACAGGGGACCGGTCGGGCCGAACAGCGGGTCTGTCCCGGGAAGCGGAACGGCGCGCACCTTGTCCAGCAGGGCCGGCTTTACTGGTCGGTCGTCCCGGTTCATGTCCGGCTCCTGACCGTCCGGATAGCTTCCAATCACCAGGAAGTCGCTGCTGGCACCAAGATTCTTGTGCCCGACTCCTGCGGGAATCACGACCATGTCGCCGGCCGCCACCTCCGCCACGACCCCGTCTGGCCCGCCGAAGCAGACCCTGGCCGTGCCGGCGGCGATGCCAAGCGCCTCATGGGCCGTCGTGTGGAAATGGTGATAGCTGTAGATGCCGTCCCGCCAGCTTCCACCCCAGCCATTGCGATCGAACAGCTCCTCGAAGCCGCTGGCGGCATCGGACGCGCCGGATAGCGCGCCGCGGTAGATCACCAGCGGCAGCCGGTCATTGTTGGGCACGTTCGTGCCGGGCGGCAGAAGGTGGGTTTCAATACGGGGATCGGGTGTGGGCGTCGTCGTCATGCGCAAGCTCCTATCCTGGTGTCGAATCCCGATGCAACAGTCATGGCCGGCGGCGGGTGCCCGTTGGGATTTGCCCTGTCCGCCCCGACACGGGCATGATGGCGGAAGCTCCTATTCGAAAGCGGATGAAGCCCATGCCCCTGTTGCGGTCGATGACTGTGTTGTTGCTGGTCGGGCTCATGGGCTGCGCCGGCGCGCGGGCGGCTGAGACGGTGCTGGCCGACCCGCCGCCGAGTTTCGACAATCCCCGTCACATCATGCTGCAACTCACCAGCAGCGATCCGCAGATGATCAACAACATCCTCTACAACGCCGTGAACCTGCAGAAATTCTATGGGCAGGACAATGTGCGGATCGCCATCGTGGCTTTCGGCGCCGGAATGGAGGCGCTTTATGAGAAGACCACGCCGGTGAAGGACCGCATCACCAGCCTTCAACAGTATGATGTGGAGTTCGTGGCCTGCGGCAACACGCTGGAAACGACCGGCCACACGGAAGATGAGCTGATCGATGGCGTGACCCTGGTTACTGCTGGCATCGCGGAGATCGTGGAGCGGCAGTTGCGCGGCTGGATCTATGTCCGGCCGTAGGGCCACGGGTCAGGGAGCCGCCGGAGGTTCCATCGTGTCGGGCAGCCCCGCAAAGTGGCGGTACAGTGCGGCAGCGCGGTTGACCAGGCTTTCCGGCTGGCTGGTCACCAACCCCATGCTGCCCAGCCCGGTGCGGGAAAGCAGGCGGTAGGCCCAGCCTTCTTCCCGGCGCTCCAGCACATGCAGGGACTGAAGCGCGCCGGCATCGGCGATGGTCAGGAACAGCTTGCGGATCGGGGTCGCATTCTCGACCGTCAAGGCGATCCGATCCGGCTTCGCCTCCAGCAGCCGCATCCGGTAGATCACGGGATTGCCGGCCCGGTTGTCGGCCTGAACAAAATATTGTTCCGGTTCCGAAACCAGCTCCTCCGCCGTGAAATCCCCGCGCCGCGCCTCGTCATCGGGGCTGGAAAGAGCGGAGGAGTCGATGACCAGGATCTGCCATGCCTGATCGCTGACCGACCAGTATTTCAGGCCGCGCATCCCGGATACGGCGCCAAGCTGCGCCAGCAGCGCGTCCGTGTCCCCGTCGGCGGGGATGGTGCCGGTCAGCTCGACGAGAACGCGGTATCCCGGCTCCGTCCAGCCGGTGCAGGGCGGCGGAATCCAGTCATCCGCATCCTCGCCCTCCATCCAGAGCCGCACGGTCGGGGCGGCGGTTGCCGACGGGGCCGGGCCGACATCGCAGGAAACGGGCGGAGGCTCCGTTGTCGGCTCGACCGCTGTGGCAGGGAGAGGGGTGGCGAGAGCCAGGCAGCAGAGAAGCAGCGCGCCGCAAGAGCAGGCGTGGCGGGGAAGCCGGATCATGCGCCGCTCCCTTACTGGGCCAGGAAGGCGTCTATGGCATCGGCAGCATCGTCGGCTGCGAAGTCACGGAAGAAGTGATCGCCTTCGATCACCTGGAACGTCACCTTCTCCGCTGTGACCGCCTGCATCCGCTCCGGCAGGTCGGGCACCATGCTGTCGTCGCTGGCGGCCAGCATCAGCACCGGTATGTCGATCTGCGTCAGCAGGGCCGGCGTGTCATAGCGGCCGTCATCCTGGTAATAACCGCGGATCGCCCCGGCGCTGACATGGGTGTCCGTACAGTTCAGGAATTTGGGCGCGGTCAACATGGCATCGTCCGGCTGCTCCGCCGCCAACTCCAGGAGGGGCTCGACCTCATCGCCCTGCGGCAGGCCTGTCGGCGCCACCAGGATGGCTTTGGTGACCAGCGGGTCCGGCGCCTCAGCCAGATAGCGGGCGACCTGATTGCCGCCGCGGCTGTGCCCCAGCAGCGCCACCGGACCGGCATCCTGGCTTTTCAGCCACTCGATCCAGCCGGCAAGTTCGGCCAGGGCATCCACCTGCCGGTGGGTGCTGGGTTCGGCGCAGTCATAGAAGCCCTCCCGCCCGTTCAGCCCCAGTGACAGTGTCACGGCCAGACTGCTGTGCCCGCGTTCGGCGAGACGCTCCTGGAACGCCTGCATGATCTCCATGCCGCTGTGGCCCATCGTGCCGTGGAGCATGAGCGTGAGCCCGTCAGTCAGGCTCTTGCCCTCCGCCAGTTCAAGTTCCCCATAAACCGTCAGACCATCCTGGTCGCGCGACACCTGCTCCGCCCCGGCGGGGAGGCCGCCGGCGAGCATGGCGAAAAGGGCGGCGCTGGCGGCGAAGGGGCGCATGGAGACTTCCTGATGGTTTTTCCTAGGGTGCTATAACCCATTTGACGGGAAAATGGCCTGCCCTTATGCGCCCTGGATGCGAACGGACTGGTTTTCCCGGACCTGGATGATTTTCTGCTTCTGGATGTGCCCGGCGACCAGATCCCAGATCGCGGGGCCTTCCGTGCCCTCGTTCACGCTGGCCCAGCCGGCGACAACGTAATTGCGGGACGCATCCACCGGCTGGCCCGTCTTCAGCATGGTCATGCCGCTAATCCGGCTGCCGATCGGCTTCGAGATGTCGATGCTGTAGCCCATCCCGCCGACACGCACCATATCGCCGCCCTGCTGGTAATAGGGGTCGGGATTGAACAGGTTGTCGGCCACGTCCTCCAGGATGTCCTTGATCTGCTGACCGCTCATCTCGTTCCGGTAGGCGGCGGGGTAGGTGATGGCGGTCTGGTTCCAGACATCCTCCATGGTGATGGGGGTGTCCGGCAGCAGGGAGCTGCCCCAGCGGAAGCCGGGCGACAGCGCAATCTCCGCATCCCGCTCCGCCAACAGGGCGTCGCAGATCAGGTCGTCCCAGGTGCCGTTGAAGTTGCCGCGGCGGTACAGCAGCCCGTCGGCGGCGCCCAGCACCCTGGCATACTGTTCCTCGAAGGGCTGGCGCAGCTCCCGGACCAGGGAGATCATCTCCGGGTCCGGCGCGATGGCATCCGCGAAGACCGGAATCAGACGGTACTCGAACCCTTTCACCTCGCCGCCCGGACATCCAGGTCCAGGCGGGACAGGTACTTGCCATGGCTGCCCGACGCGATCAGCAGCGTCTTCCCCTCCCGCACCGCGACGGGCAGGGCGTCATGGGTATGGGCGGTCAGGATGACGTCGATTCCCTCCACCCGGCTCGCCAGCTTGCGGTCCACGTCGAAGCCGTTGTGGGACAGCAGCACGACAAGCTCCGCCCCGGCGGCGCGGGCCTTCTCCACCCGCTCCCGCACCAGCTCCTCCCGGATGCCGAAGGACCATTCCGGGATCATCCAGCGCGGGTTTGCGACGGGGGTATAGGGGAAGGCCTGGCCGATCACGGCGATCTTCACGCCGCCGCGCTCGAAACTCGCCGTGCCCTCGAAGACATCCTCCTCCCACTCCGTATCGCGGACGTTACCGCACAGGAAGGGGCAACCCAGCTCCTCCGCCAGCTCCGGCACGCGGTCGGCGCCATAGGTGAATTCCCAATGGCCTGTACTGGCCTCCACGCCCAGCGCCTTCAGCGCCCGGGCCATGTCGCCGCCCCGGGTCTGGAGCGCACCCCAGGAGCCCTGCAGGCTGTCGCCGCCATCCAGCAGCAGCACCTTGTCCCCACGCTCCGCCCGGATTGCCTTGACCAGCGTGGCCAGCCGGTCCAACCCGCCGACCTTTCCGTAGTGGCGGGCAAGCTGAACGAAATCCTCGGAGGTGAGGGCATAGGCTTCCGGGCTGCCGGCCTTGATCTCGAACTTCTCCAGGAAATCCCGCCCGGTGAGATGGGGCGGCAGGCCCGCCGCCTCGCCGACTCCGAGATTGACTGCCGGCTCCCGGAAATAGAGCGGGTTCAACTGGCCGTGAATGTCGGTGACATGCAGCAGGGTGACATTGCCCAGGGCCGGAAACCGCAGCAGCCCGTCCTGCGTGATGGCGCCCGCGGCCGCGGCGCGGGCCAGACCGCCCGCACCGGTGCCCATCAGGGTCGCCGCGGCGGCCGCCACCTGCAGGAAGTCGCGTCGGTTCAGCATGAAGGGTCCAGCAGAAGGTAAGTGGGCGGGAAAGGGCGGCCAGTGCTCTTAAGCCCCCCCTTCCGCCGGGATGACGGCTCCGGTGGAACAGCCGTCAATGTACTCAGCCGACGGTGATGTCGGCCGTTTCCTTGGTCACGGTGCCGTCATCGTCGGTCCAGGTGAACTCGAATGTCCCGCTCTCCTCCACCTTGGTGAAAAAGGAGATATAGGGATTGGCCGAGATGCCGGGATGGAGGGTCGCGTTCAGGACTTCCTTCCCGTTGAAGGTGGCCGTCATCTTGTTGAGGATCTTGCGCGGGATCACGTTGCCGGCGCTGTCCTTGCGCTGGCCGCTTTCCATGGCGTGGTTCACCAGCGTCTTGATCTCGATGACCTCGCCCTTCTTGGCCGAGGACGGCAGGCGAATGCGTGCTTTTGCCATTGTCTGTTCCTCCTACCCGCTCAGCCGCCGCAGCCGCCGATGGTGACCTTGACTTCGGTCTTCGCCATCCAGGCGGACCCGTCGCTCATCTCCGCCACGGCCCAGATGTTCTGGGTCTTGGCCATGCGCATGCGGGTGGAAATTTCGGCCTTGCCGGCCTGGGGCGTGAAGCCGAAGGTGGCGACCGCCGGTTCCGGATTGCCGTCGGCCAGGATGTGCACGGCCTTCACATAGTCCTTTTCCGTCATCGGGCTTTCGACCGACACGGTCAGGGGCACGGTGTTCCCGTTCTCCGCGATCTGCGGCATGGTCAGGGTGACCCGGCCTTCCTTGGCCGTCTTGCCGCCGATCAACTTGCCCATCACCTCCGCCGTCTTCTCCGGCGTGGCATGGGCCGGGCGCAGCGTCAGGACGACGGTGCCGGCGGCGGCCATCGCTGCGGCTCCCCGCAGCACGTCCCGGCGCCCGAGCGTTCGCGCTGTGCTCAACTGGTTCATGGTCCAACTCTCCTCTGTCGGGCGGCGGGGCTGGCCCGCCGCGGGACGTTCATTCCAGACCTAGTGCCGGATGCCCGGCGATTCCATGGGCAGCCCGTTGCTGGCTGCTGTGACGTAGAGTTCTAGGTCCGCATATTCCTTGGCGTCGGGCGGTAGCTCATCGGCGCGGACCTGGATGTTGCACCATTGCAGGCGCTTGCGGATGTCCCAGATCTCGTTCCGGCTGGTGCGCCAGGTCGGGAAGTGCGGAATCTGCCCGGCGGTCTCACCCAGATACTGGCCGCGAATCCACTTGTTGGCGCCCTTGTCCGGGCTGTGGCAGTCCACGCAGGCGAAATTCAACTGGCCGACCTTGGTGTTCACCATCTTCGTCGCGCGCTCCATGGCCGCCTTCGGACCCAGGCTCGACACGTCGACCTTGATCGGCATGCCGTTGGAGAGCGACCGCAGATAGATGGACATATGCAGGTTCTCGCTGGTCTGCATGATCCAGTCCGCGCCGGTCGTGGCCTTGGCATGCCGGGCCACGAATTCCTCCACCCCGATCATCTTGTCCATGCCCTTGTGGTACTTGGGCATGGTCACGGCCCAGCCCTTCAGGGCATCGGGATTGGCGTGGCAGCTCGCACAGGATTTGCCGTTCGGCCCATCCATGGCGAACAGCTCGGGCCCCGTATCGAACGCCTCCGCCGCCGGGTTCACGAACGGGTCGGTCCAGTCGCGGTCCTCGACGGGCAGGGGGCGCTTTGACGGGTCGTCCAGCTCGTTCTTGAAGGTGGCCGGCGTCTTCAGCGTCTTCAGGAAGGCCACCATGTCGGCGACCTCCTGCTCCGAATAGAAGCCGTGCGCACCCCAGGGCGGCATCACGGACTCGGGGTTGTAGGCGCGCGGGTCCCAGATGTAGTTGAACAGATACTCCTCATCCGGGTTGGTGGCCCCGATCTGGGACAGGTCCACGCCGACATTGCCCGGCAGTTCCGCAGTCTCCGGCCCCATCACATGGCAGGCAAGGCAGCCGCCGCCGCGGGAGCGGTCGAAGGCCAGCTTCTTGCCATTGGCGGCATCGCCGTTCAGCGGCGCATCGATCTCTTTCACCGGGCCGGCGGGCGGGGCGGGGGTGCGGCTGGTATCCGCCAGGGTGTTGTACTTATCCCAACTGTTGTTGGTCCAACCCTTGTAGCGCGTCCAGGGGGCCTGGGCGGCCGAGCCCTCCGTCACCATGGGAACCTCGCCGAGGTCCTTGGCCACGGCCGAACCCGCCAGCCCGACCGGGCCAAGGGCGAGAAGGGTGACGGCCGACGCCTGCAGCGCCTTTCGGAACGCCACGCCAATCGAGCGCGTATGTGGGTGCATGGACGCCTTCCAAACCTGCAACCCCGGCGCGGCACCGTAGCCAGGGGGAAAATCACCTTCGGCCGCATTCCACACCTGTGCCCGTGCGGTTCCAAGCCAGCCAAGACTGCCACTTTAGAACAGCCCTCGGCCCGTGCTCAATGCGAAAACTACAACGCGCCGGTGGATTTATCGCATGCCGCAGCTTATTCTACACATCGGTGCAGTATTATTTACCAGCGCCCGGCGCATCAACGCCGGCCCGGCTTCCACCGGCGGAGCAGCAGCGCGTTCGTCACCACGCTGACGCTGGAAAAGGCCATCGCCGCACCGGCCAGCACCGGCGAGAGCAGGCCCAGGGCGGCCAGCGGAATGCCCAGCGCATTGTAGACGAAGGCCCAGAACAGGTTCTGCCGGATCTTCGCATAGGTGCGGCGGGAGATGGCGAGCGCATCCGGCACCAGCGCCGGATCGCCCCGCATCAGGGTGATGCCGGCCGCATGCATGGCCACGTCCGTACCGCTGCCCATGGCAAGGCCGACATGGGCGGCTGCAAGCGCCGGGGCGTCGTTGACGCCGTCGCCCACCATGCCGACCGTGCGCCCCTCCGCCTTCAGCCGCTCCACCGTCGCCGCCTTGTCCTCCGGCAGCACCTCCGCGATCACCTCCGCGATGCCCAGCGTGCGGGCGGCGGCGGCGGCGCTGCCCTTGTTGTCGCCGGTCAGCAGCACCGTGCGGATGCCGTCGGCGTTCAGGCGCGCCACCGCCTCCGCGGCTCCCGCCTTCACCGCGTCGCCGAATCCCATCAGGCCCAGCAGCCGGTTGCTCCCGGCTTCCGCCAGCCAGGAGACGGTACGGCCATCGGCGGCCAGCCTGTCGGCCTCGGCCCGTAACGGCGACAGCTCGACGCCCATCTCCTCCATCAGCCGGGTGCTGCCGAGACGCAGTTCACGGCCATCCACCAAAGCGGAAACGCCGCGGCCGGGAAGCGCCTTCAGGTCGGTGGCGGACGGCAGGGCGACGCCTTCCGCGCTTGCGGTGCGGCGCACGGCGTCGGCCAGCGGATGCTCGCTGCCGGACTGGACGGCGCCGGCGAGGCGCAGAAGCTCCGCCCGCTCCAGCCCGGGGGCGGGGAGCAGGGCGACCAGGGAGGGCTTGCCTTCCGTCAGGGTGCCGGTCTTGTCGAAGACGATGGTGTCCACCGCCTGCGCCCGTTCCAGCGCCTCCGCATCCTTGATCAGCACGCCGGCCCGCGCGGCCACGCCGGTGCCGGCCATGATGGCGGTGGGGGTGGCAAGGCCAAGGGCGCAGGGGCAGGCGATGACCAGCACGCTGACGGCGGCCACGATGGCGAACTCCGCCGTCGCCCCGGCCATCAACCAGCCCAGCAGGGTCAGGGCGGCGATGCCCAGGACCACCGGCACGAACACCGCGCTGACCCGGTCCACCAGCCGCTGAAGCGGGGCCTTGGCGGCCTGGGCGCTTTCCACCAGCCGGATGATGCGGGACAGCATCGTCTCCGCCCCGATGGCGGTGGTCTCCACCACCAGCCGGCCCTCGCCATTGACGGCACCGCCGGCCACCTTGGAACCGGCCTCCTTCGCCACCGGCAGGCTCTCGCCGGTCAGCATGCTTTCATCCACATGGGAGGCTCCCTCCACGACGGCTCCGTCCACGGGAATGCGCTCACCGGGGCGGATCAGCACGCGGTCGCCGATGCGGACCTCGCCCACGGGCACCTCCACCTCCGCCCCGCCGCGCAGGATGCGGGCCCGGTCGGGCCGGAGGGCCGCCAGGGCGCGGATGGCGGCCGTGGTCTGCCGCTTGGCCCGCCCCTCCAGATACTTGCCCAGCAGCACCAGCGTGATGACGACGGCGGAGGCCTCGTAATAGAGGTGGGGCAGCATGGCGCCGGGGCTGGGCAGGGTGGCCGCCAGCTCCCAGGTGGACAGGCCCCAGGCCGCACTGGTGCCGATGGCGACCAGCAGGTCCATGTTGCCGGCCCCCGCGCGCACCGCCTTCCAGCCGGCCACATAGAAGCGCCAGCCCAGCCAGAACTGCACCGGTGTCGCCAGCAGGAACTGCAGCCAGCCCGGCGGCATGACATGGATGCCCACGGCCTGCAGCAGCATGGGCAGGGCCAGCGGGGCGGTCAGCAGGGCGGCAAGGATGACATGGTTCCGCTCCGCCGTGACACGGCGCCGGTCCTCCGCATCCTCGGACGCGTCGGCATCGGGTGCGACCGGGGCCGCTTCGTAGCCGGCCTTCTCCACCGCGCGGATCAGGGCGTCCGGATCGGTGCCGAGCATTGTGACCGTGGCGGTCTCGGTTGCGAGATTCACCTGCGCGTCCAGCACGCCGGGAACCCTTTTCAGGGCCTTTTCCACCCGGCCCACGCAGGAGGTGCAGGTCATGCCGCGCACCTTCAGCTCGACCATGCTGTTTACCGGCGTGTAGCCGGCCTTGGTCACGGCGGCCGCCAGACCGGCGGGATCGGCCTGCGACCGTTCGACGGCGACGGAGGCATGTTCGGTCGCGATGTTCACCGCGGCCTCCGTCACGCCGGGAACCTTCCTCAGCGCCTTCTCCACCCGCCCGGCGCAGGAGGCGCAGGTCATTCCTTGGACCGCGAAGTCCAGTCGGACAGGATCGGGGGCCGCGTGTCTTACGGCGGTATCGGCGGGCATGGCGGACATGATCTCGTCCTCCGGGCTTGAGGCTGTTTCCACTGCCCATGACAGATGGGGCTTCCAGCAACTGGAAGGTCAAGGGGGTAAACTGCCGGGCGACCCGGCGCGTTGCGCTGGATCAGTTCCCATGGCCGGGATCATCCCGACACGCTATAAGCGGCACCTGTCCCGCCCTGCAGGTTCCCCGATGCCCTATACCGCGGAGGAGATGCGCGCCCGCATCCTCCACCTCGATCCCGAGACGATGATCTTCGACAAGCCGCCCGGCCTGCCGGTTCATTTCGGTACCAAAACGGTCGAGCATCTGGAGGAATATCTGCCCCTGATCGCCTTCGACAGCCCGGAACCGCCGCGGCTGGCCCACCGGCTGGACAAGGATACCAGCGGCTGCCTGGTGCTGGCGCGCAGTGCCGCGGCCGCCAACCGGCTGGGGCATCTGTTCATGCGCGGGTTGGTGGACAAGACCTACTGGGCGGTGGTGGTGGGGCGTCCGGCGGGGCGGGAGGGCCAGATCGACATGCCGCTGCTGAAGGTCACCATCCCCGGCTGCTCCAAGGTCGTGGTGACGCCGGAGGGCAAGCCCTCCCTCACCGACTGGCGGCTGATGGGCACGGATGGCAGGCTGTCCTGGCTGGAGCTGAAGCCGCGGACGGGGCGCATGCACCAGATCCGAGCGCATTGCGCCTATGCCGGCTTCCCGATCCTGGGCGATCCGATCTACGGGCCGGAGCAGCCGCCGCCCGTGCCGCTGCATCTGCTGGCGCGTGAGGTCAGCCTGCCAGACGGCCCGCCCGGCACCCCGCCGGTAAACGCAAAAGCCCCGCCGCCGCCGCATATGGCGGCAGCGCTGGCGGGGCTGGGATGGGAGACGCCGGGAACGCTCGAATAATGCCCGGCTGACCCCTGTTACTTCGCGCGGGCCTTGCGGGCGGCGTAGCGCGCATCCCTGGCGGCCTTCTGCTCGGCCAGCAACGCTTCGGCCTTCGCTGCGCTGTCGGCCGCTTCGGCCGCGCGCGCTGCGGCTTCCGCCGCCTGGGCAGCTTCGAGGCGGGCGGCTTCGGCAGCCTGTGCCTCGGCACGGGCGATCCGCCGGGCCTTGGCCTCTTCCTCACGCGCGGCGCGCTTGGCCTGGCGTTCGGCCTGACGCGCCAGCAGCGCCGGGTCGTCGGCGCGGGGCATGCTGCCGATGCGCTCCATCACGGCCTTGCGGGCCTGGGCGGCGGCGTTCAGACGGTCATTGAAATTCGAATTAGGCGCGTTCTTCAAGTCAGACAGTTTCCTGTTCGCGCGTCCTGCCAGCGCAGGCGCAGGTGGGGAGGCTTCAGCCTCGGTGCAGCTGGCTTTCGCGGACAACCCGCTCCTGGCCGCTGCCGGTGTTCTTGACCCGGTACTGGAGTTCCGTGCCTTCCGCGGGAAGCAGGCGTGTCACCTCGAACAGGTCCGAGCCCTTCTGATGTTCGAACCGGCCGGGCGTGAAAACCAGACTCTGTCCGACTTGGAACTTGTGCATGTTCATGACGGGCCTTTCGCTTGGGTGCGGTCATGGCGACCACTGTAGGCGGTGTTTCCCGGAACGAAACGGGGCGGCCAAGGCCGCCCCGTCGGATCAGCACCAATAGGCGCCGATATACTCAGACGGCGCGCAGATTCTCTGCGGCGGACTTGCCCCGGCGGGAGTCCATCACGGCGTCGAAGGAAACCTTCTGGCCTTCGCTCAGATTTCCCAGCCCGGCGCGCTCAACCGCGGAGATGTGGACGAACACGTCGGCCGATCCATCTTCCGGCTGAATGAAACCGAAGCCCTTGGTGGAATTGAAAAACTTTACAGTGCCGATTGTCATGGCGGCTTTCCCCTGAAGGAGGTGTTCCTGGCGATCCTGCCAGTCGCATCAAATCACGTCGGGAAAAGAATCGGCGCCAGAGGGACCGAAAACATTTAGCCGTCAGCAGGTTCGACGGCAGGACATATAGTCCTTTTCTGCGGAATATTCAATCGTGTCGGCTCGGGAATTTAGGAGGGGGCGTTCCGCAGCCGCCCCAACCCGTCCAGCCGTCGCACGGCACGGCCGTCCGCCCCGGCCGGGCAAATTCGTGGTGTCGGTTCCGCGGCACGCCTGTTGAACAAGCAGAGGATTGTGCCAGCAGGAAAGGATGTCGGCGGATGGCGAACCCAGCACGGATCGGTGACAGCATCATCGAGCGCATCGAACGCGCGCGGAGCCTCGACCGGCTCAGCCACAGCCTGGGAGAGGCGGTGGCGCTTCCGTTCCGGCTGATGGGCGGGCGTGGGAAGGAGGTCCGGACCGTGCTGCACGGGACCCGCTACGGCCATTCCCTCCACCCGACGGTCGTCACCGTTCCGATCGGGTCCTGGGCGGCATCGGTGCTGTTCGACCTGATGGACAGCATGCAGAGAGGAAAAGAAGGGCCGGCCTATGCCGATGCGGCGGACCTGACGCTCAAGGTCGGCTGCGCGGGGGCGGCGGGCGCGATCGCCACCGGGCTCGTCGACTGGGAGAAGACGCATGGGGAGCCTCGGCGGCTTGGGCTTGTCCATGCCGCGACGAATGCGACGGCGTTGGCGCTGTTCCTGTCGTCGCTCTCCATGCGGCGGCGCGGGCAGCGCTCCAGCGCCAAGGCGGTGTCGGCCCTGGCGTTCGGGACCATGTTCGCGGGCGGTTATATGGGCGGGCATCTGGTCCACCGCCGCAATGTCAGCGCCGACCACGCCGACCGGAATCCGGCCCCGCGGGAGTTCGTGCCGGTGATGCGCGACGCCGAGCTGCGGGAAGGGCAGCCCCGCCTGGTGGAGGCGGATGGCGTGCGGATCGCGCTGGTGCGCAACAAGGGCAAGGTCCATGCGCTGGGCGACCGTTGTTCCCATTTCGGCGGACCGTTGTCGGAAGGCTGGGTGTTCCGGGACGGGCTGGTCTGCCCCTGGCACGGCTCGCGCTACTGCCTGAAGACCGGGCGCCCCATCGACGGACCGGCCACAGGCGTGCAGCCGCGCTTCGACGTTCGGGTGATGGACGGGATGATCGAGGTGCGGAAGCCCGAAACCCGCCGGCCGAACACGCCTCCACCCCGCGACCAGAGGGAACCGGCCCCGCCGCGCACTGCCCGGAAGGCGGATGAGGTGCTGTTCGAGCATCACCAGATCATGCGCAGCCTGTTCGACCGCATCGCCCTGACCGAACGGAACGACCCGCGCCGGCTTGAGCTGGTGGACGAGCTGGCTGGGGAGATGGACATGCATGAGAAGATCGAGCACGAAATCTTCTATCCCGCCGTTCGGCGGGTCACCGACTCCATCCCGATCGCTGGAGCGGAGCATCAGCAGCTTGCCGACCAGCTTGCCATCACGCTGACCCTCGATCCGTCCACCGCGGAGTTCGATGACCATCTCCGCGCCCTCCGGTCCGCCCTGGAGCATCATGCCGGGTCGGAGGAGCGGGAGATGTTCCCGGATGCCCAGAATCTGGGGGACACAGAGCTGCGGCGGCTGGGCATGCGGATGGAACGGCGGCTGGAGGATTTGCGCCGCTCCCGCGTGCAGAACCTGATCCGGCTTGGCCGTCAGCTCATGCTGGAGCGGGGGCGCGGGCGGATGGGAAGGGCGATGAGCGGGTCGCTGATGTCGGCCGAACGCTGACCGGCGCTGCACCGCAACATGGGCCCCTGTCCGCTGTTTGGTGACAGACAACCCCAGCGGACAGGTGGCCCATGCCCCCGGTAATCGGCATCTCAGGCTCCTACGGCGGCTTGAACCTGGGGGATGAGGCGATCCTCTCCTCCGCTATCCAGCAGCTCCGCGCCGCATGTCCAGGGGTGGAGATCGTGGTGTTCTCCCGCAATGCGGAGCATACAAGGCGGCACCATGATGTGGACCGGGCGCTGAACGCCCGCACCTCCATGCGCCAGCAGATCCTGCCGGAAGTACAGCGGCTGAACCTGCTGCTGCTGGGCGGGGGCGGCATCCTCTATGACACGGAGGCCCAGGCCTATCTGCGGGAGGTGGAGCTGGCCCATGAGCTGGGCATCCCGACCTTCGCCTTCGCCGTCGGCATCGGCCCGCTGAAGGACCGGGATGAACGGATCGCCGTTCGCAACGGCCTGAACCGGATGGCCGGCATCACCGTGCGCGAGGTCACGGCCAAGCGGCTGTGCGAGGATATCGGCGTGCAGGTTCCGGTGGAGGTCACCGCCGACCCGGCCCTGCTGCTGAGGCCGGAGCCCTTCACCGACGAGATGCTGGCGGCGGAGGGCATTCCAACCGACCGGCCGCTGGTGGGCATTTCCGTGCGGGAGCGGGGGGCCGCGGCTCCCGGCCTGACAGCGTCCGACTATCACGATCTGGTGGCCGATGTGGCCGACTTCATGATCCAGCGCTTCGATGCCGAACCGGTGTTCGTTCCGATGGAGCGGGTGGACCGCAACGAATCCCACCGGGTGATCTCCCGCATGGCGCATCCGGACCGCGCCTATGTGCTGAAGCGTGATTACAGGCCGCAGCAGATCATGGGGTTGGCGCAACGGCTGGAACTGGTGGCCGGGATGCGGTTGCACTTCCTGATCTTCGCCGCTGTCACAGGCACGCCGCTGATCGCGCTGCCCTATGCGTCCAAGGTACAGGATCTGGTGTCCAGCCTGGGCATCGAACACATGCCGGTCGAAACGGCAAAGGCCGGAGCATTCCTGGCGCGGCTGGATCGGCTGTGGGACACGCGCAAGGACCAGAAGGCCGTCATCGCCGAACGTCTGGGGCAGGTGCAGCAGTTGGCGCGACGGACTGTTCCCCTGGCGCTGGCGACCATCGGCCATGGGCCGGGCGCCAACAGCATCCAGGTACAGCGCGTGGGAGAAGACCTTGCCAATCCTCCAGTCGCCTTCTGAGGTTGAAACCGTTCAGCTCCCGGCGCGGGAGGCGCCTGTCCTGGCAAGCTGTGACGTGCTGGTGGTCGGCGGCGGCCCCTCCGGCATGGGGGCGGCCATGGGGGCCGCCTGGGCCGGGGCGGATACGATCCTGACGGAGCGGTTCGGATTCCTTGGCGGCAATCCCACAGCCAGTCTCGTGAACCCGCTGATGTCCTGGCACACCAGCAATGGCAAGCCGCTGCTGAACGAGGACAAGACCCGCCTGCTGCCCCAAGACCACGGGCCCGGAGACCCGGTGGTGGCGGGGGCCATGCTGCATTTCGTGAACCTGCTGCTGGAGGCGGGCGGCGCCATTCCGCCCAGCATCACCACCGGCTACACGGTTCCGTTCGATCCGGAAACCTACAAGGCCGTGGCGCTGGAAGCGGTGGATGCCGCCGGGGCCAGGGTGCTGCTGCACGCCTTCGCCACCGGCCCGCTGGGGCCGCGCTGCAAGCCGGAGGGTGTGGTCTATGAGGGGAAGGCCGGGCCTTACGTGATCAAGGCCAGAGCCATCGTGGACGGGTCCGGCGATGGCGACATCGCGGCCAAGGCGGGGGCAGACTACCATGTGGGACGGGAGGGCGACGGGCTGGTCCAGCCCATGACGCTGATGTTCCGGATCGGCGATTTCGACCGCGACGCCTTCGCCGACTATGTGCGGGATCACCCGGACCAGTGGCGCGGGGTGCATGGCCTCTGGGATCTGGTGCGGCAGGCGACGGAGGCCGGCGACCTCACCATGCCGCGCGAGGACATCCTGTTCTTCGCCACCCCGCATCCGCGGGAGCTGTCGGTGAACTGCACCCGTGTCACCGGCGGGCTCGCCACCAACGTGCTGGACATCTCCCGTGCCGAGATCGAGGCCCGGCGGCAGATGCGGGAGATCATGGCCTTCCTGGTCAAATATGTGCCGGGCTTCAAGGACGCCTATGTGATCCAGGCCGGCGTGAATATCGGCGTCAGGGAGACGCGGCGCATCGTCGGCGACTACACGCTGACGGCGGAGGATGTGCTGGGGGCGGCCAAGTTCCCGGACGCCATCGCGCGCGCCAGCTATCCGGTGGATATCCACAATCCCACCGGCAAGGGCACCGTGCTGAAGCGGCTGCCGCCCGGCGAATGGTACGAGGTGCCTTATCGCTGCCTGTTGCCCAAAGGCGTCGACAACCTTCTGGTCGCTGGCCGCAGCATCAGCGGCACGCACGAGGCCCATTCCAGCTATCGGGTCACGCCGACTGCCGTGGCAACCGGGCAGGCTGCCGGCGTGGCCGCCGCGCTGGCGGTGCGGACCGGCCGGACCCCGCGGGACGTTCCGGTGGAGGAGGTCAGGGCGGAGCTGCGGCGGCAGGGAGCGATCATCTAGCGCCGCAAGGCCGGCTCATCTCACGCATCCTCCGCCAGCCGGATGCAGGTCATCTGCCAGCGGCTGCCGGGGGCGAGGTGGTGGCGGTAGGTGGCGCGGATCATCTCGCCGGGCGTGAGGGCGCTGCCGCCGCGCAGGACCATGTGGCCGGCGCCCAGCCGCGGCATGGCGAACTCGCCCACTGCGAACGGTCCCGGTTTGTGGCGGGGGTAGGGGGTCAGGGGGCTCTGCGTCCATTCCCAGCCGTCGCCATACATCTGCCAGGGACCCTCGCCGGCACAGGCGGCAGTGACGGGATGCAGCCGCCCATAGTCCAGCAGATTGCCGGTACGGCGATGGCCGGCGGCCATCACCTCCCATTCCATCTCCGTCGGCAGGCGCTTGCCGGACCAGCGGGCGAAGGCGTCGGCCTCGAACCAGCTCAGATGGCAGACCGGTTCCTCCCCATCGACCAGCCGCATGCCGGACAGGGTGAACTGGTGCCAGAGGCCGCCATGCTTGAACCAGTAGAGCGGAGCCTTCCAGCCCTCCTGCTGGGCCAAGGCCCAGCCTTCCGGCCGCCAGAAGGAAGCGGTGGAATAGCCCCCATCCTCCATGAATTCCTGGTACTCGGTGCAGGTGACCAGCCGGCCGGCCATGCGGAAGGGCGGCAGGATGACGGGATGCCGCGGCTGCTCCAGGTCGAAGCTGAAGCCGGCGCCGCCATATCCGATTTCGGCTGTGCCTCCCGGATGGGCGATCCAACTCTGCCCAGGGGCGGAAGTCAGCGGCGTCGGCTGGCTTTCCTGATAGGCGGGACGCAGCGGGTTGGACCAGAAGGCATGCTTGATGTCGGATAGGATCAGTTCCTGATGCTGCTCCTCATGGGTGAGGGCGAGTTCGATCCAGCCGGCGATCTGGGGCCAGATGCCCGTCGACGCTTCTTCGATCAGTCTCATCACCGCCGCGTTCACATGTTCCCGCCAGCGGCTGACGTCGCTCAGGGCCGGGCGGCTCAGCAGATGGCGGGAGGCGGCCGGGTGGGCGGTTTCCGCTGGTTCCTTCAAGGCGTTGAACAGATAGGTGAACCGGTCGTCGAAAGCGGTGTAGCCGACCAGGAAGCGTTCCAGCACCAGCTTCTCCAGAAGCCAGCAGGTGTGTCCGAGATGCCATTTGACCGGGCTGGCCTCTGGCATGGACTGGACGAGTTGATCCTCGGGCGTCAGGCGCGACGCCAGCAGTCCGCTGTTGCCGCGCACCCGGCGG
The DNA here is from genome assembly GCF_003568845.1 of Indioceanicola profundi. Lineage (NCBI taxonomy): Bacteria > Pseudomonadati > Pseudomonadota > Alphaproteobacteria > Rhodospirillales > Azospirillaceae > Indioceanicola > Indioceanicola profundi. Next base: position 917,616 of record NZ_CP030126.1, read on the forward strand.
AAGCGGGCGGCCAGGACCGACCGATCCGGTGTTGCGGTTCCTCCGGCGTCGCCGGACATGCCGGGACCTACCGCGCCCTGGCGGCTTGCGTGCCGATCCGGTCTGGCGCCGAGCATCGGGCTTCTCCCTGCCTGCGTACCCCGCTTGGATTCTCCGGTCGTCGAGCCGGTCCGCGGTTCACACCATTGAACGGCAGCGCCAAACCGCAGTTCCACGGCGCACATTAGCTGGCGCTCAAGCTCTTGGAGGTAGGGTCCGACCACCCAGGCGGAGCAGACGAGACGGGTAAGGCTTCGAGCGGTTATCCAGAGATGACCGCTGATATCCTTTTTCCGCGCCGGGCTGGTTCCGGCATCCCGCGCATTTCCGGACGCTCAGCCTTCATAGCCGGCATTCTTGCGGGTCTCTGGCTCGATACCGCTCGTCGGACACGACAGGCGGAACGACGCCATCCTCCGGAAGGAAGGTTCGTGCAGGTCGGGGGCGGGAGGCTGCACTATGTGGAGCAGGGAAGCGGCCCGCCGCTGGTCCTGTTCCATGGCGCCGCCTACCTGCATGGCGACATGTCGAAAGGACCGCTGGGCGCGCGGCTGCGCCGGCGCTACCGCTGCATCAGCTTCGACCGGCCGGGGCACGGGTACAGCAGCGAATATCCCTTCCACATGGCCCCGCAGCATCAGGCCGACCTGCTGCGCGAAGCGGTGCGGCGGCTGGGCATCCAGCGGCCGATCCTGATGGGCCATTCGTTTGGCGGAGCCGTGGCGCTGGCCTATGCGGCCCGCTACCCGGACGAGGTCGCAGGCGTCGTCACCCTGGCGCCGCAGGCATTCCCCAAGGCGACGGCGGCCACGGTCGGGTTCGGCCTGCTCGGCCTTCTCCAGGGACTTCCGGTGTTGAACCGGACGATTTCCCCCGTGCTGGGGCGGATGGGAATGGGGAAGGTGATCGAAGAGGCATTCCGACCGCAGAAAGTGCCGCGGAGCTTTCTCGCGGCGACCCCGGCCGGGCTTCTGGCGCGCCCGGTGCAGATCCGCTCCACGTCGCAGGAAATCCTGACAGACCTGCCCTCCATGGCGGCATTGCCGCGACAGTACCGGCTGATCAGAGCGCCGATGGCGACCATCGCCGGAACAGGCGACATCGTGCTCGATGCCCACGACCAGGCGGAGCGGCTGGCCCGGACGGTGCCTGGAACCCAGCTACACCTGCTGCCCGGACTCGGGCACATGCTGCATTACTTTGCGCCGGACATTGTGATGTCGGCGCTGGACGAGGTGCGGGATAGGGCGGGCCTGTAGCGGCCCGCCCTATCCGTCAGTCGGCGCCGAGCTTCGGCATTGCCGCGTCCGGGACCATTTCCTCCTGCCGGCCGAGCGGCAGGACGTTCAGACAGCTCACCGCCAGGGCGGCTATATAAGGCAGCGACTGCACGACCAGCATCGCCGACCAGATATAGGCGTCGCGGTTTTCGCCGCCGATCCACCAAGCGACCAGCCCGGCCGTCACCCACAGGCCCAGCATCAGCAAGGTCTCTTCCTTGGCGTTCTGGAAGCCTTGCACAAGAGCCGGCTGATTTTCGCACTTCGGCGTGCGGACGAAGGGCCGGCCCTCCGTGAACAGGCCTTGCCAGACGGCGCGGCCGACCGTGTGGGTCAGCGCCATGCCGGCCACGGCGGCCCCGACCTTGTCCAGGAAGGAGCAGTTGACCCGCGCCTCGTACAGCCACAGCCCGCAGATCACCTTGAAGAAGAAGACCGAGAGGGTAGGGAACAGGAACACGGTGGGCGGCAGCTCGAACATGCCGGCGGCATAGCGCGCCAGATTGTCGGGCAGCCAGTAGGGCAGCAGCAGACCGATGGACCAGATGATGCCGCCGACGACGAAGGCCATGTGGGCGGCGTCCGCGAACCAGGGCAGCCAGCCGGTGACGAAATGGTACTTCTGCCCGAAGGTCAGCTTCTTGCCGCTGGGCAGGAATTCCCGCCAGTGCCGCTTGATGATCTGCACGGCGCCATAGGCCCAGCGGAAGCGCTGGGTCTTGTAGCCGGCAAAGCTATCGGGGACGAGGCCCTGGCCGAAGCTGTCCGGCATGTAGACGCTCTCATACCCCTCCTCGAACAGGCGCAGGCCAAGCTCCGCATCCTCGCAGATGCACCACTCCGCCCACATGCCCACATCCATCAGAACCTTCTTCCGGATCTGGGTCATGGTGCCGTGCTGGATGATCGCGTTGCGCTCATTCCGCTGGATCATGCCGATATGGAAGAAGCCCTGGTACTCCCAGTTGATCATCCGCTGGAAGGGATGGCCGTTCCACTCGCGATAATCCTGGGGCGACTGGACAAAGGCGATGTTCGGGTTCTGGAAGTAGGGAACCGTGGCGCACAGCCAGTCCGGCTTGACCTGATAGTCGCTGTCGATGACCGCCACGATCTCCGCGTCCGGGGCGGTGACCTGCAGGCCGAAATTCAGCGCGCCGGCCTTGTAGCCTGGCCATTTCGGCAGGTGGAAGAAGCGGAAATGCGGGCCGAGCTTGCGGCAATGCTCCTCCACCGGCTTCCAGACCTCCTCATCCTTGGTATTGTTGTCGATCACCAGGACTTCGAAGTTCGAATAGCCCATGGCGGCCAGCGCGTTCAGCGTCTGGATCACCATGTGCGGCGGTTCGTTGTAGCAGGGAATGTGGATAGAGACCTTGGGCGTATAGCCCGATATGTCCCCGCGAACCGGCTGGAACTTGCGCCGCCAGTTCGCGGACCACACCACCTCCGTCAGCTCGAGCCCGTCGATCAGCATCACCGCCAGCAGGATCACCTGCGCGGTCAGCAGGATGGAGAAGGCGACCGTGGACATGGTGCCCATGCCGGCCGTCATGGCCTCCGCCCCCGTCCAGACCAGCGCGGACGCCGTGGCCTGGATCAGCGCGCCGTAGAAGAGCTGTCCGCCGGGCTTGAGGTCATCCCGCCGCAGCACGAACCAGAACAGGGGCAGGGCCGCCAGAAGGGTGGAGATGGCGGCCAGCACCGGCCAGCTCGGCACCTCGAAGACGCCGCCCTGCATCGGGAACTTCAGGTTCCGATTGGTATCCCAGATGCCCCAGTTCGCCTCGACGGGGCCGCCCAGAACCCGTTTCCAGGGCTGGTCGAAGGCCTCCATGATGTAGAAGTCCCAGCGCTGCTCCCCCGCCAGGTTCAGGAAGCCGCGGATGAAGCCGGCCTGGTTCACCAGACTGGGCTCGGACCCGCCGCGATAGGCGCCGTCGGACGGCCAGCCCACCTCGCCGATCAGCACATGCTTGTCGGGGTAGAGCGCCTTGATCTCATTGTAGCTGTTCTGGACAGCATCAAGCGCCTCGGAGATCGGCACCTTCTCCCAGTAGGGCAGCAGGTGGATGGTGATGAAATCCACCGCCTCCGCCAGCTCCGGATGCTCCTTCCAGACATAGGGCGGTTCGGCCGTGGAGACTGGAACGTCCACCTGCCGCTTCACGCGCCCGATATACTCGATCAGATCCTCGACCGGGATATCGTCGCGGAACAGCACCTCATTGCCCACCATCAGGCGGCGGACATTCTCATTGCCACGGGCAATGCGGACGACGCTGTTGATTTCCGCCTCGTTGGCGCCGCGGTCGCCGGAAATCCAGGCGCCTGCCGTCACCAGCAGGCCGCGTTCGGCCGCCAGCTCGGGGACCTGTTCCAGACCGTTCAGGGCGGAATAGGTGCGCACCGATTTCACGTAGGGCGCAACCACGTCCAGGTCCCTGGCGATGTCCTCGCGCGAGGGGTGCCGCCCTTCCTGCGGGTTCTGGTCCGTCTGGTACGGTGTGAAGCCGACGCCCGCGATAATGCCTGACCACGGCCGCTCCGGCGTGGAGGGACGGTTGCTCAGAGCCCAGGCAAGCATATTGCCGGCCAGCAGAAGGAACAGCACGGCCCATGCCGTCGCCCGCAACGCCATTATCTTACGCATGTGGATCAGCGTTCCCTTGACCTTTTTGCCCCTGCCGGTCGCATTCCCCCGGCCGCCTTCCGCACATCCGTCCCACCGATGCTGCGGTGCGAACGCCCGGTCTGGACGGCGGATATAGGCGCCGTTTACGGTGATAATGTGGAACCTGCATGGCGATTATCGCCGGATCCAGCCATAAGGCAGCATCCGGCGCTCTCGCCGAACAGACTAATACTTATGCACCCAGATCAATGCGTCCAGCGGGACTTCTCTGCGCCAGTCTTGCGTTTTTCGCACTCCGAAAAGAAAAAACCCGGACAGCTGCGCAGCCCAACTGGACAGGACGTAGAATTGGCGATCATGACATCACAATCCAACAATGTGCCGAATGACCAGAATGGGACAAGTTTCGCACTGCACCCAAGGCTCGCGGCCGACACGCTGTTCGTTGCGGATCTGGCCCTTTGCCGGGTTCTGCTGATGCATAACGCGGCCTTTCCCTGGTTGATCCTTGTCCCCCGCCGCGTCGCTGCCACAGAAATCCACCATTTGCCTGCGGCCGACCGCTTCAGGCTGATGGAAGAAATGGCCCTGGCGGCGCAGGCGCTGGAGCGGCTGGCGGCGCCGGACAAGATGAATGTCGGGGCGCTGGGCAATGTGGTTCCGCAGCTGCACGTGCATGTCGTCGCCCGCCGCAGGGATGATCCCGCATGGCCCGGACCCGTCTGGGGCAGCGGCGTTCACCGGGATTACGGGGCGGGGGAGGCGGAAGCCTTCGCGATGCGGATAAGTGAGGCTCTGGCCGCCCCGGCATGACCAGTCAGGAAGCAAGCCAGCGATGCAGAGGCTCCCAGATCGTCTGCGGTGCGTTGCCGCTGACGATCATGCCGATGTGCCCCAGGTTGGGCTGCCATATCTCCGCCTCCGGGATCAGCGCGCCCAGCGCCGCGGCGGAGGCTGGCGGTACGATGCGGTCTCGCGACGGTACGACTACCAGACTCCGCATACGCAACTGCTCCGGGCGTACCGGGCGACCTGCGATCTTCCACATCCCCCGGCCGGGCGTGTTTTGACCGTACCAACCTTCCATGCAATCCCGCGCGACATCGGCCGGAAGGGCGATCCCGTCGTTCAGCCAGTCCTCCAGGGCCACGAACTCCTCCGCTTCCGGCGATGCGGGATCGAGCCGAGCGAAGCGGCTGAACTTCTTCAGAACCAGCAACGGGTCCAGGGCCGCAAACAGTGTCTGGATGGCGTCCACCGGTAGCTCTCCGGCAAGGCGCAGAGCAGGTTCCAGCGCCGGCAGCATCGCGGCAACGCGCGTGGCGGCGGCCGGGTCGTCGGCGTGGAAGTCCCAGGGGGTCGCCAGGGCCACGAAAGACCTAAACAGGTCCGGCCGCTGCTGTACCGCCGCGAGCGCCAGCAGACCGCCCATGCAGTAGCCTACCGCCGCCAGTGTCTGACCTTCGGCCGCGTCCTTGGCGGCCGCGGCCGCGCGCAGCAGCCGTCCGGCGATGAATTCGTCCAGTCCGGCCGGTCGTTCGTCCGGTCCCGGCGCACCCCAGTCCAGCACGAATACCCGCATGCCGCGCCCCGTCAGCCACCGCGCCAGACTTTTCCTGGCGGAAAGGTCCAGGATGTAGCCGCGGTTCACCAGGGACGGAACGAACAGCACGGGCATCCCGCCGGCTCCCCCGATTCCGCCGAAATCCAGCAGCCTGCTCCGCCCCTCCTGCCAGATGGCGGGAGGGTCCTCCACGTTCCTGCGATAGGTATGGCGGCGGTACCGCTCAACTCCGGTCAGCAGCAGGTCGAGCCGTCGCCGCATCTCGCGGTCGACGACGCGGGCCAGCTCATCCGGGTCGCTTGCCGCGAGGTCGCTTGCCAGCTCCTGCGCCCGCTGGCGCAGGCTGGGCGGCAAGGGAAGCGATCCGTTCCTCAAGAAGGGCAATCCGGCGGGCGAGCTCAGCAGCACGGTCAGCGCCGTCGTCAGATGCAGCCCCAGCGGGCGCGGTCCCTGCCGTCGAGGTGGCTGGCCGCCCGGCTGCATCGTCATCGGAAACGCTCCTGTCGCGCGGTGAGGGGGTCGCGCCCGGCGTAAATCCGGGGGGCCAGCCCGGCGGCTTGCCCGCAGCGCCGGCCAGGAAAGGGTTCATCATCAATGCGGTCTGTCCAAGACCCTGCACCGTCCTGGCGATGGCATCGGCCATGCCGCCATCGGCGTACATGGCGGCCCACTGGTCCTGCCACAGGTCCAGATAACGCCGGGCCAGTTCCTCCATCGAGGGGGGATCGCGATCTTGTCCAGTCATGTGAATAGCTTAGCATTCCGTTGGTGGCTGCGCAGCATTAGCGAAACTGCTGAAATTCAAGGCACTCCTGCGCAATGCTTGCACTGCAATGGTGCAATAGCGTAATTCTATAGGTCGCACCATGCACATGCTGGGGGAAACGCCTTCATGGCTGATAAAGAAGAATCCAAACCCGCACCGGTGACAATCAAGAAGTACGCCAATCGGCGCCTCTATAACACAGCCACCAGCAGCTACGTCACTCTTGACCATCTCTGCCAGATGGTGAAGGACGGGACCGATTTTGTGGTCTACGACGCGAAGACCGGAGACGACATCACCCGCTCCGTCCTTACCCAGATCATCGTGGAAGAAGAGGCAAAGGGCCAGAACCTGCTGCCGATTCCGTTCCTGCGTCAGCTCATCAGCTTCTACGGCGACAACATGCAGTGGCTGGTGCCTCGGTATCTGGAACACTCCATGCAATCCTTCACCTCGAATCAGGAGAAGATGCGGGATTATTTCCAGAATGCGTTCGGCGGGATGTTCCCGTTCGGCACGTTCGAGGAGATGAGCAAGCAGAACATCGCCATGTTCGAGCGCGCCATGCGCATGTTCAGCCCCTTCAGCGGGGTGGAAGGCGCGATGAAGGAGGCCGGACGTGATTCCGCTGCTTCCGCGGCGGCATCAGATGTCTCGCGTAAGGCGGCCGGCTCCCAGGCGGAAGAGAAGTTCGACGAGCTGCAGAAGCGCCTGGACGAGTTGCAGCAGCAGCTCGAGGGGCTGACCAAGCGCAAGGTCGAATAGACCGGAACGTAGCCATTCAACTCGAAAGGGGCACCGCCGGACGGCGGTGCCCCTTTTCGTTTTCATGCAGCGCATGAGGACGCCGGGCCGATATTTCCACCGGATCGGGTGGTTGGATGCGGGTATTCGCCAATTGGATCGATGTAAGCCAGGGCGGGCGAGGCGAGCTGGATTTATCCCATCCTGCCGGGGTGCCACCCCGAAAGATGGGAACTCATGCCCTGATGTGGTGGTTCATGGCACGAGGCACGGCGCACCCGAAAGGAGCGGCGCGTGTCAGCAATGAGACTCACCCACTCGGAGGAACACCCCATGCGTGTCCCGAAGCAACTCTGCGCGACCGTGCCGGCCGCCATGCTGTCCGGTCTGGTGCTTTTCGCGGCGGGCAGCGCCGCTGCGCAACAGTCCGGTCAGCAGTCCGGCAACTACTCCTACTCCGCCGGCTATGACGCGGCCCTGCGTCAGGGGCAAGCGCAGGCAGCTCCGGCTCAGGACGTGCTCGAACAGGTTTATTTCGACTTCGACAGCGCCGAGCTGCGCTCCGATGCGCGGACCAAGCTGAACGACCTCGCCAGCATGGTCCGGGAGAACGACATCGGTCAAGTGAATGTCGTCGGCCACACCGACACGGCCGGCCCTGCCGATTACAACATGGGCCTCTCCCAGCGTCGGGCCGAGGCGGTATCGCAGGCACTGACCGACCTGGGCATCCAGAACCAGATCATCGACCTCTCCTGGGAGGGCGAGCAGGACCCGGCGGTGCCGACCGGCGACGGCGTTCCGGAGCAGCAGAACCGGCGCGTGGCGATCACGATTCCCGCCGCCGGCGGGTTCCAGGCCGCGAGCGCCCAGTAACCGCCAGTTGGATGCACCGAACCGGATCGATGCCGGATGATGAGGAGCAGAACCATGCGCAAACAGATTCTTCTTCTGACTTCGCTCGCCGCTCTCGCGGCGGCGCCCGCCATGGCCCAGGATCAGCCGGAGGCGATTGCCAACCTGTCCTCCCAGGGCCGGGACGCCTTCACCGTCTACAGCCAGTTCTCCAACCCGAAGGCTTTCGCCGTCGCTTCCGACGGGGCCTACGGATTCTATGGCGGGCAGGGCAGCGCCGATCAGGCGATGTCGGAAGCCGTTCGCCGTTGCCAGAGCGTCAGCAACACCGGCGACTGCCAAGTCGTGTCCATGAATGATGAGCCCATGGTCGCCGCCGGCCCGGGCGTGGCAGAGGCCCTGCGCAGCATGAACACCTCCACGATGGGCGGGCTGCGCGAGGAGGCGGTCCAGGATTTCCGTCAGGCGCAGTCGCCCAAGGCGCTCGCCACCTCCCAGGACGGCGCCTGGGGCTGGGTCGCCGGCGCCTCCAGCATTGAGGCCGCCCGGTCCGAAGCGCTGCGTCACTGCAGCGAGTGGGGCCAGGGCTGTGAGGTGACCGAGGCCCAGTGATTCTTCAGCAGGATCACAGATCGGCCAGATCCCCCGGCGTCGCGAGCGCCGGGGGCTTTTCTTTTCCGGTTGCAAGAAGGGGGTGGTGCAGCAGCGGGGGAGATAGGAATTGCATGCTCCCTTTGCGCCTCCTATCCCACAGTAACGCCGGCACCCATGGCAGTGGTGCCGCGCCTTCGCTCCTCGCTAAGGCCCCCGCGCCGGCCCGGTTGCGGCCGCACCGGCTAAGCTTCCTGCATGGAAAATCACGAAGACTGGAAAAGGCGGCTCCCGGTGCCTGTCGCCAGCTGTCGGGCAGTGGCGGTGTGGGAGGCCCCTGAACGGATTGAATATTCCGCCCCGACCGCGGAGGGCGTCGCCGTGCCCGCGTGCGTTCCTGCAAACCCGTCCGGCCGCGCCCTCGTGCCGCTTCCTGGTCAGAAGGCGGCGGCCCAGGCTTTTGCCGAAGCCGACCGCGCTTATCGGAGGACAATGGGGGACGAGGTCCCGGCCAACACATTCGATGTAACGGTATGAGGCGCGTCCAATAGGCTTTCAGGCCTTCCTGCCATGTTATAAGGTGCGTTGGGGGATATTCGAACGGACGCCATGCCGCTCAGCCCCAGCTCCGCCAACCGGTTCTCCTGGAGCCGGGCAGGCGGAAATTACAAGATGGCAGGGGAGAAGGCGCTCATGACGGGGCGGGTACAGGACAAGGTCATTCTGGTGACGGGCGCTGCTTCGGGCATCGGCCTTGCTACGTCTAGGCTGCTGGCGGAACAGGGCGCAAAGGTCATCATGACTGACCGTAATGCCGATGGCGGCGCTGCCGCGCTTGAGCAGGTCGGGAACGGCGTCGAGTTCCACGCCCAGGACGTAACGGATGAGCGGCGGTGGGAGGAGATCGTCGCCGACGTCGTGGCGCGGCACGGCCGACTGGACGGGCTGGTCAACAATGCCGGCGTCGGCTCGATGAACACGATTGAGCAGATCACCATTGAGGAGATGCGCTTCGTCAATTCCGTGAATGTCGAAGCCGTGGCCATCGGCTGCAAGCACGCCATCCTGGCGATGAAGAAGACAGGCGGCGGCAGCATCGTGAACCTGTCCTCCGTCGCTGGCCTGATCGGCGCTCCGACCCTGCCGGCCTATTGCGCCTCCAAGGGAGCGGTGCGGCTGCTGACCAAGTCCATCGCCGTCTACTGCGCCCAGGCCAAGTACGAGATCCGCTGCAACTCCGTGCATCCGTCCTTCCTGCGGACGGCCATGGTACAGAGCATGATCGACGGCGCGCCCGATCCGGCCCGCATGGAACGGGCATTGGAAAGCGCCTCGGCGCTGGGCCGCATGGGGGAGCCGGAGGATGCCGGCCACATCATCGTCTATCTCTGCTCCGACGAGAGCCGGTTCGTGACCGGCGCCGAGTTCGTCGTGGATGGCGGGCTGACGGCGCGGTAACGGCTGCGGACGCGTACAGAAAAGAAGAAACTATCCAGGAAGGAACGCTCAGACATGCATCCGCTTTTCGACCTTACCGGCAAGGTGGCGCTGATCACCGGCTCCTCGCGGGGAATCGGCAAATCCATCGCCGAGGAATATGCGAAGGTTGGCGCCAAGGTGGTGATCTCGTCGCGCAAGCAGGATGCCTGCGACCGGGTGCGGGATGAGATCATTGCGGCTGGCGGCGAGGCCATCTCCGTCCCCTGCAACATCGGCCGCAAGGAAGAGCTGGAGCGGTTGGTAGCTGCTACGATGGAGGCCTGGGGCCGGATCGACATCCTGGTCGCCAATGCCGCCATCAACCCGGTCTACGGTCCGCTGGGCAGCGTCACGGATGAGGCCTGGGACAAGATCATGGGCACCAACCTGCGCAGCACCTGGCAGATCTGCAACATGGTGATGCCGCAGATGGCGGAGCGGAAGGACGGGTCCGTGATCGTGCTTTCCTCCATCGCCGGGGTGCGCGGCAATCCGGTAATCGGCGCCTATGGCGTGTCCAAGGCGGCGGAGGCGGCGCTGGTGAAGAATCTGGCGGTGGAGTACGGACGGTACAATGTGCGCGTCAACGCCGTCGCCCCCGGCATCATCGAGACGGATTTCGCCAAGGCCCTGACCGACAATCCGGATATCGCCAAAGCGGTGATGAGCCGGGCTCCGCTGGGCCGCTTCGGCAAGCCGGTGGAAATCGCCGGCGTCGCCCTGATGCTGGCGGGAGACGCAGGGCGCTTCGTCACCGGGCAGCTCATCATGGTGGATGGCGGCGCCACCATCGCCGACCCGACCGTGATCTGAAAGGGAAGCAGGGATGAGCAGCGCCGTCCTGATCGACATCCTGGACCAGCACCGATTCGACCAGGGAGCCCTGGAAGCCTACCTATCTCGCCATCTGGAGGGCTTCCGCACGCCGGCTTCGATCCGCCAGTTCCAGGGCGGGCAGAGCAACCCGACCTTCCTGATCGAGGATGCGGCGGGGGCGAAATTCGTGCTCCGCAAGAAGCCGCCCGGCAAGCTGCTGCCCAGCGCCCATCTGGTGGAGCGGGAATATCAGGCCATGCGCGCCCTGGCCGGCACGCCGGCGCCGGTACCGAAAGCCCGGCTGCTGTGCGAGGACGCGTCGGTCACCGGCACGGCCTTCTACGTCATGGATTTCATCGACGGCCGCGTCTTCGCGGACGTGACCCTGCCCGGCATGCGGCCGGCCGAGCGCGCCGCGATCTTCGACGCCATGAACGCCACTCTGGCGGCCCTGCACTCCGTGGACTGGAGGGCGGTGGGGCTGGAGGGGTTCGGCAAGCCGGAGAACTACATCGCCCGTCAGGTGGATCGCTGGTCGAAGCAGTATGTCGCGGCCAAGACGGATGAAATCCCGGCCATGGACAGGCTCATGGCCTGGCTGCCGGAGCACATCCCGGCGGGGAACGAGACCACCATCGCCCATGGCGACTACCGGCTGGGGAATCTGATGTTCCACAGCTCGGAGCCGCAGGTCGCCGCCATCCTGGACTGGGAGCTGGCGACGCTGGGCCACCCGCTGGGCGATCTCGCCTACAACTGCATGGCCTATCACCTGCCGGCCGGCGTCAAGGAGTTTCCCGGCCTGATGGGCATCGACCTCAAGGCGGAGGGCATCCCGTCGGAGGATGAGTATCTGGACGCCTATTGCCGCCGCACCGGCCGTAGCGGCATTCCGGACTGGAACTTCTTCCTGGCCTTCAGCTTCTTCCGTATCGCCAGCATCTGCCAGGGCGTCTATGCCCGCGCCCTGGCCGGCAATGCCGCCGACAGGCGGGCGCAACGTTATGGCCAGGTCGCGCAGGCAACGGCGGAGATCGGCTGGAGCCTGGCCCAGAAGAGCTGAGCGCCACGGCGCTTCGCGGGGCTCAGGGCGGGGAGACGGCTGGGGCCGACCCTCCCGCCCGATTGCCACATCCGGCCATGTGGGGTAAGGACGGGGACCGGCCCCGGGCCATGCTCCACGAAGACCAGATTGATCGATGTTTTCACTGCCCCGCGCCATGAGAATGGTGGCGGCTGCCCTTCTGCTCGCGGCTCTCGCCGCCTGCGGGAAGCATCCGACACCGGCGCCATTGCCCCAGCTTGCAACCAGGACCCCGGAAATCATCCAGGACTCCGGGACGGGGCGCCGGAAGACGACCCTGTCCGTCCTGATCTACAATGTCGCGGGTCTGCCCTGGCCGGTGCGATGGGGTCGGGGCTGGGCGTTGGACCGCATCGGCGACGATCTGCGCCGGTTGCAGCTTGAGGGCAGAGCGCCGGACCTCCTGCTCCTACAAGAGGCGTTCACGTCGCAGGCCGGCCATATCGGCATTCGGGGGCTCTATCCCAACTGGGTGCGGGGACCCAAGGCGGGCGACGACTTGACCATCGAAACCCCGCTGCAGAATCCTGAGTTCATGGCCGGTCGCCGGTTCTGGAAGGGGGAGGGAATCGGCAAGCTCGTGTCCAGCGGCCTCTATATCTACAGCAACTACCCGATCCAGGCTGTCGAGATGACGCCGTTCGGCCGGAACAGTTGCGCCGGCTATGACTGTCTGGCGAACAAGGGCGTGATGATGGCGACCATCGCCATTCCTGGCGTGCCCGAACCGATCCAGGTGATGAACACGCACCTGAATGCGAGAGGGGCTTCCCGCGTCCCCATCGACCGGACCCACAAAGCCCACGCCCGCCAGCTCGATGAGATCCACATCTTCCTGGGCCGGCATCTCCGTCCGGACTGGCCCTTTATCTATGGCGGGGATTTCAACACCCGGGGCTCCGACCTGCGCTATGCGCGCAAGACCATGAACGTGCCTGGCACCGTTGTCCGCTACTACTGCACCGTCATCACCACGGATTGCGATGTCCGCATGTCCTGGGACGGGGACGCGCCATGGCTGGACACGCAGGACCTTCAGGGCTTCGCAGATGGCGTCGGCGTCCATGTGCGCCCGGTGCGGGTGGAGGCGATGTTCGATGTACCGTTTGACGGGGAAAAGCTGTCCGACCATGACGGCTACCTGGTCACCTACGAACTGTCGTGGGACGCCGCCGGGCCCTGATCAGCCCTCATCCGAAAAGATCGGCAGGGGGGCCAGCTCACGGACGGGGCGGAGCACGATGTTGCTGGTGACGCGGGAGACGCCGAGCTCCCCGTCATCGATCCAGCCCTGGGTCAGCGCCTGATAGGCGTCCACGTCCGGACAGACCAGCTTGGCGATGTAGTCGAACTCTCCGCTGACTTCAAAGCACTCCACCACCTCCGGCGTATCGGCAAGGCGGCGTTCGAAGATCTGGCGATGGGCCTGGCCCTGCCGCTCCATGGCGATCTGGGCCAGCACAGTGATGCAGGATTGAAGCTTCCGCAGGTCCAACATGGCCTGATAGCGGAGGATCAGCCCGTCCCGCTCCAGCCGCCGCACACGCTCAAGGCAGGGACGGGGTGACAGGCCCACCCGTTCGGACAGGGCCTGATTGGTGATCCGGCCGTCCTGCTGAAGTTCCTTCAGGATCCGGATATCGATCTGGTCGAGCTTTCGCCGCATGGGCGGGACACTAGCACGAAGGAGGCTTCGGGCACACGAAATGGACGGCGGAAGCCTTCCGCCGTCCTTCGCCTGCCCGTGCAACCGGTCAGTCGCCGGCCTCCGCCAGTTCAAGCTGCGCGGCCCGTGCTCCACGCTTGGAATGACGGTCCAGGCGCAGGACAAGGCACCAAGCGGAGCCTCCGGACATGCCAAAGCTGCGGATCGGCACCTCATGGGTCGTGTAGCCGTGCTCCGCCACCATGGACCTCATGCGCTGTGACGCCTCGGCCAGCACGATATCGTCGCCCAGATTGACGGCGTTGCAGGCCAGCTTCTCCGCATCCTCCATTGGAACCTCAATCAGGTTCTCGTCGCCGACGATCTCCCGGATCAGGCCCTGTCCCTGACGGCTGAAGGCGCAGGGCACCCACATCACATGGCCGCGGGACAGCGGGTTCAGGCAGGTGTCCATGTGGTAGAAGCGCGGGTCAACCAGTTCCAGCGGCACGACCTGCTCCCCGAACAGCTCCGCCACCACCGGCGCTGCCTCCCGGTCTGAGCGGAAGCCGTAGCCGAGGAAGAAGGTCTCCCGATTGATGTCGTGCACGCAATCCCCGGCTCCCTCCAGATGCACCCCGGCGGGCATGTCATGCACCTCCGTCAGGATGCCGCGGGCGGCCAGTTGATCGAAGGCCTTCCGGAACAGGGGCGTTTCGCCCTGCCGCTCCGGAAAGCGGAAGGTGGCGTTCAGGGCCTTGCCGTCCAGGATGACGGCGGCATTGGCGGTGAACACCATGTCCGGCAGACCGTCGGCCGGCGGCACCAGCTCGATGGCGGCGCCGAGCTGTTCCAGCTTATGGCGCAGGAGCGACCAGCCGTCGGCGGAGCGGCCCGTCAGCTCGTCGCGCCGGCTGTTCCAGTCGTCGGGATGCATCCAAGGATTGATGCTGTAGCTGACTTCGAAATAGTCGGGCGCGCACATCATGATGCGGGCGCGCGGGGCGGCGTGCCTTGTGTCTGCCATGGTCCCTCCTGGGGCTCAGCCTTCGTCTGGTGTCGTGTCTTTGTTGGTTGGGCGCCCTAGGCGGGCACCTTTGCATCCGCCAGGAAGAGGGCGCTCAGCGTCTCCTCGAAGCGGTTGATCGCCCAGTCCAGCTCCTCTGCCGAAATGACCAGGGGCGGAGCGAAGCGGATGACGGTGTCGTGGGTTTCCTTCGAGAGGACGCCGTTGCGCATCAGCGCCTCGCAGACCGACCGCGCGGTGGCGAGGGTCGGGTTGATCTCTACCCCGACCCAGAGGCCGCGGCCGCGCACGCCGGCGATCAGCGGGGAGTTGATGGCGGACAGCCGCGTCATCATGTGCGCGCCCAGTTCCGCGGAACGCTCCACCAGCTTCTCGTCGGCAATGGTATTCAGCGCTTCCAGCCCCACGGCGGCGGCCAACGGGTTGCCGCCGAAAGTGGAGCCGTGGTTGCCCGGCACGAACTGGGAGATCACATCCCGGCGCGCCACGAAGGCGGAAACCGGCAGCACCCCGCCGCCCAGCGCCTTGCCGAGGCAGAGGCCGTCCGGGCGGATATCCTCATGCTGATAGGCGAACCATTTGCCGGTGCGGCCAAGGCCGGACTGGATTTCGTCCAGGATCATCAGGACATTCTGTCGGTCGCAGATTTCGCGGACCCGGCGCAGATAGCCCGTCGGCGGAACGACAATCCCAGCCTCGCCCTGGATGGGCTCGATCAGGATCGCGGCAGTATCGGGCGTGATGGCAGCTTCGAGCGCGTCGGCATCGCCATAATCCACCAGCCGAAATCCGGGGGCGAAGGGGCCGAAGCCGTCCTGATACTCCGCCTCGCTGGAGAAGCCGACAATGGTGGTGGTGCGGCCATGGAAGTTGCCCCTGGCGACAATGATCTCCGCCCGGCCCTCAGGGATGTTCTTGACCCGGTAGCCCCACCGGCGGGCGGCTTTGATCGCGGTTTCCACCGCTTCCGCCCCGGTGTTCATCGGGCAGGCGCCGTCGAGCCCGGTCAGCTCGCACAGCTTCGCCAGGAATGGACCCAGCCGATCAGTATGGAAGGCGCGGGAAACAACGGCGACCTTGGCGGCCTGCTCCGTCAGGGCGTGCAGAATGCGCGGATGGGAATGGCCGAGATTAACGGCCGAATAGGCGCTCATCATGTCCAGGTAGCGGGTGCCGTCGGCATCCCACATCCACACGCCTTCGGCGCGGCTGATCACCACTGGGAGCGGCTTGTAGTTCCGGGCGCACCAGCGCTCTTCCACCGCAATCGCATCGGCCACGACGTTCGCGCGCATGTCCATGTGATCCCCCCGTTCCGACCCTTGTTCAGGCTCCATTATTTCGAGTCTGGCACGGAGCAGGCAGCCGAAACGGCCGAAGAGGAGGGCATGGCCGACAGAAAGCGGTCCTGAACGGTACGCGGCTCAGCCGAACCGGACAGGCTGAGCCCGCTGCGGGCTCATCCGATTGCGCGGCGGGGCAGGCAAGATTTCCTTAACCCTGGGGCCGCTTAGGTGGAGGGGTTATTCATATCGGTGCAACGATCCCCGGATGACGTGGGGCACCGACGGCCCTATCATGGCATCGCGCGCCAGCAGAGTTGCCGGACGTAGCGGATTCAGGACGGCGGATGGGCAGGATTCCGGACCAGGGTATAAGGCGGAGACGGCGGGGAAATGGCGAACGCCATCCTGGACGCTTCCCTGTCCCCGGTCCGTTTGTCATGGCGGTGGCCCTGGCTGCCGGCATCCATTCGATGAGCGTCGCCAACGCTGCTCCAGCTGTCGATACGCAGGACCGGCTCCGCCAAGTTGAGCGGGATCTTCAGGCCGGGGAGAAGGAAAGGGCCAAGCTGGACGCCAGGGCCGAGGCGCTGGAGCAGGAACTCGCGGAACTGCGCGCATCCCTGATTTCCGCCGCCGCGGAGGCCCGCGCCAAGGGAGAGGAGCTGGACCGGCTGGAGACCGAGCTGGCCCGGCTTGACGCGGACGAGGCGGCGCGCAGTGCCCGGATCGAAGCGGACCGCGCCGCCCTGGCAGAGCTGCTGGCGGCCCTGCAACGCCTGTCCCGCATGCCGCCGGAAGCGATGATCGCGCGGCCGGAACCGCCATCCCGAACACTGAAGAGCGCGCTGCTTCTGCGCGCCGCGGTGCCGCAACTGAAGGAGCGGGCGGACGCGCTTGCGGCGGAACTGGAACAGTTGGCCAGTCTGCGCACGGAACTGGCTGCACAGCGGGAAGAGGTGGCCGCGGCCGCGGCGGCATTGGACCGCAGGCATGCGGAGACGGCCAAGCTGGCCGCGCGGCGCGAGGAACTGTACAGAAGCACCGACAGTGAGCGGCAGGCCCTGTCCACCCGGCTCGCGGCGCTGGCCGGGCAAGCGGGCGATCTGAAGGAACTGATCGACAAGGTCGAGGCGGAGCGGCGTGCCGCCGCCGAGCGGCAGCGCGCCGAAGAGGCTGCGCGGCAAGCCCAGGCGCAGGCCGAGCGGGAACGCCGGGCAAAAGAACGCGCCGAGGCGATGAAACGTGCCCCCGGAATGTCCAAATCCGGAGGAATGATCCTGCCCGTGGGCGGAGACGTCGTGACGCGCTATGGCGAGCAGGACAGATTCGGGGTGACCAGCCGCGGCCTTACGCTGAAGGGACGCGCTGGCGCGGATGTCGTCGCCCCGCTGGAGGGATCGGTGATGTTTGCCGGACCTTTCAAGGGCTACGGGCTTATCTTGATCCTGGAACATGCCGGTGGATATCATTCCCTGCTGGCAGGTCTGGGGCGGATCGATGGTCAGGTGGGTCAGCATGTGCTGGCGGGGGAACCCCTGGGAGCGCTGTCATCGGACGGCACGCCCACCATGTATTTCGAATTGCGGCGGGGTGGTCAGCCGATCAACCCCATGCACGGTGTCTCGTCCTCCGACGGCAAAGGGCAAAGTTGATATGAAGAAGCTCCTCTCATCGGTCGCAACGGTCTCGCTGCTCATGCTTGCTCCGGCCTGCGCCGGCGCGCAGGGCAAGCAGGCGGTCCAGTCAGACACCTACAAGCAGCTTGACCTGTTCGCCGACGTGTTCGAGCGCGTACGCTCCGAGTATGTCGAGCAGGTCACGGACGAGGAGCTGATCGAGGCGGCCATCTCCGGCATGCTGACCTCGCTGGACCCGCATTCCAGCTTCCTGAACAAGGACAGCTTCCAGGATATGCAGGTGCAGACCCGCGGCGAGTTCGGCGGGCTGGGCATCGAGGTCACGACGGAGGAGGGGGTCGTCCGCGTCGTTTCCCCCATTGATGATACCCCGGCCTACCGGGCCGGCGTCCTGCCGGGCGACTACATCGTCGCCATCGATGACGAGAGCATCGTCGGCCTGCCGCTGAACGAGGCGGTGGAGAAGATGCGCGGTCCCGTCGGCACCAGCATCAAGGTCACCATCCGCCGTCCCGAGGTGCAGGAGCCGATCGACTACAATCTGACCCGCGCCGTGGTGAAGGTGCAGTCCGTCCGCTATCGCGTGGAAGCCGGGAACGTCGGCTATATCCGCATTTCGAGCTTCAACGAGCAGACCCAGCCCGGCCTGGAAAAGGCCATCGCGAAGCTGGAGGAGGATCTGGGGGATGATCTGGTCGGCTATGTGCTGGACCTTCGCAATAATCCCGGCGGCCTGCTGAACGAGGCGATCAGCGTCTCCGATACCTTCCTGGAGCGCGGCGAGATCGTCTCCACCCGCGGGCGGGACAGCGCCGACAGTGAGCGCGCCAATGCCAAGCCGGGTGACCTCGCGAAAGGCAAGCCTGTCGTCGTTCTGATCAATGGCGGCTCCGCCTCCGCGTCGGAGATCGTGGCCGGGGCGTTGCAGGACCATCGCCGCGCCATCGTTCTGGGTACCCAGAGCTTCGGCAAGGGGTCGGTCCAGACGATCATTCCGCTACAGGGCAACGGCGCCATGCGGCTGACCACGGCGCGCTACTACACGCCGTCCGGCCGGTCCATCCAGCAGCTCGGCATCACCCCGGACATCGAGGTGCATCCGGCCAAGCTGGAAGAGATCGCCGAGGGGCAGCGCCGCCGCGAAGCAGACCTCCGCCATTCCCTGAGCAATCCGGAGCGGCAGGGGACGCCGCCCGCGCAGGGCGAAGTTCAGCCGCAAACGCAGACTCCCGCTCCCGGCCCGACTTCCGAGGTGCAGCCGCCAGCTCCGACGGGCGGTGAGGTGGAAGCGCCAGCGGCGCCCGAGGCGACGACCGCCCAGGGGCAGCCCAACGAGCCGCCCTTCGACTACCAGCTGGCGCGTGCCGTGGACCTGCTGCGCGGGGTCAGCCTGTTCGCGCAGGCGAAGCCGCTGAACTGATATCGGTCTGAGAATTGGCCCGCTTTCAGTTCAGACGCAAGGCGGCAGCCGGAGCGGCGTTCGATCCGGGTGATCCGGATCTGGCGCTTTCCGGCAGCGCCGCGGTGCTCGCCCAACGCTTCGGCGTGCGTCGCGGAACCGCCGAGCATTCCGCCCTGGACGATGTCCCGCCGGCTGCCCCCAGGTGTGGCCGGCAATCGTCGTTCAACCCGTTGAAGCTCCTCCGCAGACGCAAGCCGGCCGCGCCGGACGGTTATCTGGCCCTGGAAGCCCCGGGGAGGCGCAAGAGCCGGCGTCTCAGCGCCGTTTCGCTCGCCTTCGGTATGGTTATGCTGTCCGGCGCCGGACTGCTGGTCTGGCTGGCACTCACGGCGGAGGAGACTGTCAGCCGGCTCGATCCCTTGCCGCCGGTTGTGGCTCCAGTACTGCTTCCTGACGGGACGCCGCGCTTCCAGGAACCGGTGGCTGCTACGGTGGTCCCCCCCGAGGTTGCGCCGGCAGAGGAGGTGGACCCCGTCGATCTGCCGGTTGAACTGGCGCCCTCGCGCAATGAGGCGATGTTGGAGCGCGGTCCGGCCGGACTGCTGCCCGTTGTGGCGGCGGACGGCACCGCTCCCTGGCAGCACTATGCCCGGCCCTTCCCGCAGGAGGATGGCCGCCCGCGGGTCGCCATCGTCGTGGCGGAACTGGGTTTGTCTTCCAAGGCAACCGATAGCGCCGTCGCCCGGCTGCCTGGCGCGGTGACCATGGCATTCGTGCCGGGGACCGCCGATCTGCAGGCGCAGATCGACAAGGCGCGGGCGGACGGGCATGAGGTGTTGCTGTCAGTTCCCATGGAGCCGGTTGGCTTTCCCGCCAACGACCCCGGGCCGGGCACACTCCTGACCAATCTAGGGGATGAGCGGAACATCAGCCGGCTTGAGACCGCGATGACGGCGGCCACCGGGTATGTCGGGCTGACCAGTACCACCGGTAGCTATTTCCTGACGCGTCAGGAGAATCTGCGGCCGATCCTGAACCAGGTTCAGCGGCGAGGGCTGCTGTATGTGGACAGTCGGCCAGTGGCTGAAAGCCAAGCCACCCGGATCGCGACGGAGATCAAGCTTCCACGGGCGGTGGCTGACATCCAGGTGGACCGGATGGCCTCGCCCGCCGGGATTGACGCACAGCTGGCGGAACTGGAACGGCTGGCCAAGGCCAACGGAGCTGCCGTCGGCTTCGCGCAGGCGCTGCCGGTTACGATGGAGCGCCTGGTCCTCTGGGCCGAAGGGCTGCGGGAGCGTGGAGTCGTGCTGGCGCCGGTCAGCGCCGTGGTGAACCGTCAAGCTGACCGCTGACGGAATGAGCCGTCAGGCTCTGTGATAGGGGTGACCAGCCAGTATCTGCTGCGCGCGGTAGAGTTGCTCGGCCAGCATGCCCCGCACCATCATGTGCGGCCATGTCATGGGGCCAAAGGCGAGCAGAAGGTCGGCCCGGCGGCGGACCTCCTCTGCCAAACCATCCGCTCCGCCGATGACGAAGGCGATGTCCGCCGTGCCCTGGTCGCGCCAAGCGCCGATGCGGGCGGCAAAATCCGATGAGGGCAACGCACGGCCCCGCTCATCCAGGGCAACCAGTTTGGCGCCGGCAGGTATCGCGGCGAGGAGAAGCTCGGCTTCCAGCCGCTTCAGCTCCTCCCCTTCCACGCGTTTCTTGACCTCGACCTCCCGCAGGGTCAGGGGCCAGCCGAGGCGGCCCTGATACTCCTCGAACAGGTCGCGCGCAGGGCCGGGCTTGGCCCGCCCGACGGCGGCAAGCCACAGGCGCATGCATCGTTCCCCGTCCGCGGCCCCGTCAGGTGGGCAGGTATTCCGACGGGCCGGCGTTCAGAAGCGAAGCCGGCGGCTCCACGCCCCACATCTTCTCGATGTTGTAGAAGGCGCGGACCTCGGGGCGGAACAGATGCACGATGACGTCGCCTGCGTCAATCAGCACCCAGTCGCACTGGGGCGCACCCTCGGCCTCCACGCCGGCAACGCCGAGCGCCTTCAGCTTCTCCAGCAAGTGGTCGGCCATGGACCCCACCTGACGCGCGGAGCGGCCAGTGGTCACCACCATGAAGTCTGCGAGGCTGGTCTTGCCCTGGAGGTCGATGACGACGGTGTCTTCCGCCTTGTCATCTTCGAGAGACTGGACGACGAGATCGCGAATGCGCTCCGGCAGGTCGGCCGCGAGATGCGGCATCGGGGACCCCATGTTGGTGCCGGTGTCGTGTGCGGTAGTTATGGTTCTCACCTCTGATCCTTGCGTTTCGAAATCCAGGCACGGGCATCGCCTGTGCGTCGGATTTCGGTGGCCGAAGCCGGGTGCAACGGACCGTCCAGGAAAACCCAGGCCGGCGGCTCCATCAAGGGAAGCCGACGCGACCGATCCGCGTCCACCCGGTATCGGGCGAAGAGCCTGGCAGCCTTTCCGCCAAGCGCCCGAATAGAATAGGGATGGCGGGGAAGGACTGCAACCGGCACCATCCCAAAGATTGAGCGCCATCCTTTCCACCGCGGAACCTGCAGCAGATTGTCCGCCCCCATCAGCCAGACGAAGCGGGTGCGGGGATAGAGCTGTTTCAATTGAGCCAACGTCTCCGCCGTATAGCGTGTTCCCAGCTCCGTCTCCAGCGCCGTGACAATAATGCGCGGATCGCCGGCCCTGGCCTGGGCCGTCTCGATCCGGACATCGAGCGCCGCCATGTCCGCAGCCGACTTCAGCGGGTTCTGCGGGCTGACCAGCCACCAGACCTGGTCCAGGCCAAGCCGCTGCAGGGCCAACTCGCTCATGCGCCGGTGGCCGGCATGGGCGGGGTTGAACGATCCTCCCAGCAGGCCGACCGTCCGCCCGGCCCAGGCCCGGCCGGTCAGGCGGCGTGGACGTATCCAGATGTGACTGTTCATGCCAGCGCTGTCAGGGCCGGACCTGGCCGCTGCCGCGGACGACGTATTTGTAGCTGGTGAGCTGCTCCGCCCCGACCGGGCCGCGGGCGTGGAGCTTGCCGGTGGAGATGCCGATCTCCGCCCCGAAGCCGAACTCGCCGCCATCTGCGAACTGGGTGGAGGCGTTCCAGAGGACGATACCACTATCCACGCGGGTCTGGAAACGCGCCGCCGTATCGGCGTCCTCCGTCACGATGCTGTCGGTGTGATGGCTGCCATGGCGGCCGATATGGACGATGGCCTCGTCAATGCCGTCCACCACGCGCACGGACAGGATGGCGTCCAGATACTCGGTATCCCAATCTTCCTCCGTGGCGGGCTTCACCCGCGTGTCCATGGCCTGCACGGTTTCGTCGCCGCGGATTTCGCAGCCATTGGCAATCAGATCGTCCAGGATCGGCCGCAGATGGCTGTCCGCCACGGGGCGGTCCACCAGCAGCGTTTCCATGGCTCCGCAGATGCCGGTGCGGCGCATCTTGCTGTTCAGCGCGATGTTCCGGGCCATCTTCAGATCCGCCGCACGGTCCACATAGACGTGGCAGATGCCGTCCAGATGGTAGATCACCGGCACCCGGCTTTCCGCCGCGACACGGCCGGTCAGGGATTTGCCGCCGCGCGGGATCACCACGTCCACATGCTCCGTCATGGTCAGCAGTCGGCCGACGGCGGCGCGGTCGGTGGTGGGCACGGCTTGCACCGCATCCTCCGGCAGTCCCGCCGCGCGCAACCCTTCGTGCACCGCGGCCAGGATAGCACGGGAGGATTGGAAACTTTCCGACCCGCCGCGGAGGATGGCGGCATTGCCCGACTTCAAGCAGAGGGCTGCGGCGTCGGCCGTCACGTTGGGACGGCTCTCATAGATGATGGCGATAACGCCCAGCGGCACGCGCACCTTGGAAATCTCAAGGCCGTTGGGGCGGGTCCAGCGCTCCAGCACGGCGCCGATGGGATCGGGTCGGGCAGCGATTTCCTCCAGCCCGGCGGCCATCGCCTCCACGCGCTTGCCGTCCAGCATCAGCCGGTCCAGCAGGGCGGAGGACAGGTCCTTGGCTCGGGCAGCCCGCATATCCTCGGCATTGGCGGCCTGAATCTGTTCCGAACCGGCGCGGATCGCCGCGGCGGCGGCACGCAGAGCCTTGTCCTTCGCGTCGGACGGGGCAATGGCGAGCCGTGTCGAGGCGGCGCGTGCACGCCGACCAAGCTCATCCATCATCTCGTTCAGCGCCTGTGCGCCACGGTCCATGCTGTCCACGGCCTCTACCTCCGATCCGGAAGGGGCGAGAGTTTAGCACGGTTCGGGGAAAGGAGATGGGGAGCGGGCGCATGGCGCGCCGCCCGATCCGGTATGGACATCTATGCCACGGGGCTGGGGGGGACCGCCGGCACAGTGATGCGGAAGCGGGTTCCGGTGCCCGGGCAGGTATCCAATTCGATCTCACCGGCCAGAGCGCGCCGGACCAGGTTGTGCACGGTCGCGAGCCCCAGGCCGATATGCCCCTGACCACGGGCGGTGGTGAAGAACGGCTCGAACAGCCGCGATTGCACTTCGCCGCTGATTCCACGCCCGTCATCCGCCACTTCGATCCGCACCATCCCGACGGGATAGGGTCTGGCGGATATGGTGATCACGCCGGAGCGCCGGTGCGGATATGCATGGGCGATCGCGTTCTGCACCAGTTGGGCCAGCACGCGGGTCAAAGCGCCCGGCGGGGTGATCAGCTCCAACTCCTCCCGACACTGCAGGACGAGCCGGTGGCCGCCCTTCGCCAGTTCCGAGGCGAAGGCGATATGCAGGTCCTCAAGATGGTCGCGCAGCATCAGCCGGCGCGGCTCGTCCGTCGTACTGTCGGCGGCGATCTGCTTGAAGGCCTGAACGATACGCGCCGTCCGCTCCACATTGGCGCGGACAAGCTGCGTGACCTCGCCGGCCTCCTCCAGAAAATCGGCCAGTTCGGTGCGGCGCAGTTGGCCCGCGGCCAGATCCTCCTTCATCCGCGCCGCCCGGTCGGCGGTCCAGGTGATGGAGGTCAGGGCGTTGCCGATCGGCGTGTTGATCTCATGCGCCACGCCGGCCACCAGACTGCCGAGCGCGGCGAGCTTCTCCGTCTGGACAAGCTGATCCTGGGCGGAGCGGAGATCGGCCAGGGCCGCCTCCGCCCGGGCGCGGGCTTCCTCCAGCGAACGGTTGGTTTCCCGCAAATCCAGGGAGCGGCGGCGCAGGCGCAGCATATTGGCCGTACGGGCGCGCAGCTCGATGGGGTCCACCGGCTTGGCCAGGAAGTCGTTGGCGCCGAGAGTCAGGGCCTTCAGGCGGACCTCTTTCTCCTCCACTCCGGAGACCATGACCACGGGCATGTCCTCCAGGCTGGGGTCCTCCCGCAAAGCGCCGACGACCTGAAGCCCATCCATCTCCGGCATGTCGTAATCGACGAAGACCAGGTCCGGCCGCTCCGCCCGAATCCACTCCACAGCTTCCGCACCGCGTTCGAACGACACGATCTCCAGCCCAGCCTCGCCACGGAGGCTGGCTTCAAGAATCGCGATGTTCAGACGCTGGTCATCGATGATGACGATCCGCATGGGACCCGTGGGGAGGAGGGCGCGGGAGGCCCGGTTACGCGAGGATGCAGAAGACGCTACCACGGCTTCGCGCCGGGATCACCAGCCGTATCGTGAAGCTGGCCTGAACCGCCTGTTCGGGTCAGAGCGGAGACGCAATGCCGCCATATCGATATTCCGGCCTGAACCGGGCTATTCGTCCGTGGAAGCGGCGGGATCGCCCTTAGCAGCCTTCGGCGCTTTCGGGGGTTTGGGCGGCTGGATCAGCAGGGCGACGCGGCTTGCGAACTTTTCCGGCTCACCCGCGGCGACCAGCGGAAACTCCCGCGTCATCGCGTCAAGGAGCGGCTCGAGCCACGCCTCATCGGATTTGGCGAAGTTCGACAGCACCCAGCCATGTACCTTTTCCTTGGAGCCGGGATGGCCGATGCCGACGCGGACGCGCCAGTAATCCTTGCCGATATGGTCGTCGATGGAGCGCAGGCCATTGTGCCCGCCATGGCCGCCGCCGCGCTTGACGCGGATTCGACCGGCCGGAAGGTCCAGCTCGTCATGGAAGACGACGACCTGGTCGGGAATCATCTTGTAGAAGCGCATGGCCTCGCCGACGGCTTGGCCGGAGAGGTTCATGAAAGTCTGGGGCTTGAGGGCCAGGATCTTCTCCCCGCCCACTGTCCCCTCGGCGGACAGCCCCTGGAAGCGACGCCTCCAGGGGCTGAAGCCGAACCGGCGGTGGACATCGTCCACCGCCATGAAGCCGACATTGTGCCGGTGACGTTCGTACTCCGGGCCGGGATTGCCCAGGCCGACCACCAGCATCATGCCGCTCAGCCCTCGGCGGTGGCGGCTTCGTCAGCGCCTTCGGACCGCAGACCCGACGGAACGGCAATCGTCGCAACGGTAAAGTCGCGGTCCGTGATCGTCAGGCGCACATTCTCCGGCAGTGCGACCGCGGAGATGTGAATGCTCTCGTTCAGATTCGCGGTCTCCAGATCCACCACGAACTTCTCCGGGATGGAGTTGGCGCGGCAGATGACCTCGATTTCATGGCGGACGATGTTCAGCACGCCGCCGCGCTTCAGGCCCGGGGACTTGTCACCATTGGCGAATTCGACCGGCACCTTCACGGTGATCTCGGTGGTGTCGCTGACGCGCAGGAAGTCGGCATGGATCGGGCGATCCGTGACCGGGTCGAGCTGCAGGTCGCGGGCCAGCACGCGGTGCGCGGTGCCGTCCACCGTGATGTCATAGAGATGCGTGAAGAAGCCCGGCTTGTTGATGAGCTTCCAGAACCCATTGTAGTCCAGGGAGATCATCAACGGCTTCTCTTTGTTGCCGTAGATGACAGCGGGAATGCGGCCTGCACGACGCGTGGTCCGGGCGGTCCCCTTTCCGGCCCGGTCGCGCGGCTCGGCGGCGAGCGCGATGATCTGGGTCATAGTCCTACTCCTCAAAGCAGACGGACCCCGGTCGGCAGGATTGCCCCAGGGTCCGGTTCGGTACGCCAGCCTCCAGGGGTGCTGTACGCCCGATAGTGGCGCGGGTTTATGCCCGCGATTGGCTCAAGTCAAGTGCGGCCGTGCTCAGTCGAACAGGCTGGACACCGACTTTTCATGGGTGATGCGCTCGATCGCCTCGGCGATCAGCGGAGCGATGCTGAGCTGGCGGATATTGCGGGACACCCGCACCGCCTCGGTCGCCAGGATGCTGTCGGTGGTCACCAGCTCGTCCAGCGGGCTGTCGGCCACGCGGGCAACGGCGCCGCCGGACAGAACGCCGTGGGTCACATAGGCGCGCACGGAAGTGGCCCCACGCTCCTTCAGCGCGACGGCGGCGTTGCAGAGCGTGCCGGCGCTGTCCACGATGTCGTCGATCAGGATGCAGTCGCGGCCCGCGACGTCGCCGATGACGTTCATCACCTCCGACACGCCGGCGCGCTCACGCCGCTTGTCGATGATGGCGAGGTCTGCGTCCAGACGCTTCGCGATGGCACGGGCGCGCACCACGCCGCCGACGTCCGGCGACACGATGACAAGATTGCCGGTGTTCATCCGCTCCTTGATGTCGCGGGTGAAGACCGGGGCTGCGACCAGATTGTCGGTCGGGATATCGAAGAAGCCCTGAATCTGGCCGGCATGCAGGTCCATGGTCAGGACGCGATTTGCGCCGGCTTCCGTGATCAGGTTGGCCACCAGCTTGGCGGAGATCGGCGTGCGGGGGCCGGTCTTGCGGTCCTGGCGGGCGTAGCCGTAGTAGGGGATGACGGCGGTGACGCGGCGGGCGGAGCCGCGGCGCAGCGCATCGATCATCACCAGCAGTTCCATCAGATTGTCGTTGGCCGGATAGCTCGTCGACTGGACGACGAACACGTCCTCGCCGCGCACATTTTCCAGGATTTCGACAAAGACCTCCATGTCGGAGAAGCGGCGGATGCTCGCCTTCGTCAGGGGAGTCTCCAGAACCACGGAAATGGCTTCGGCCAATGCCCGGTTGCTGTTCCCGGCAATGAGCTTCATGGGTCGCGGCCCGTCACTGATGGTGGGAAAGGAACCCGCGCAGATGCCGCCAAGCATCCCGTCGGGGCACCCCTGTTCGGACCGCACGTCGCGGAACCTTCACAAAGGCGGGCGCACCATACCAATGCGCCAATGGCCTGTAAATCTTACCGGCCACCCGGAGGCATAACAGGAGATGCGTGTCTGTGTCACACCGCGCACATGGCAAGCAGGGCCAGAATCATGAAAAACAGGAAAAACAGAATGATGTAGTGCATCGGCCGGTTCCCTCGTCGTCATGGCGCCAGGGTTATGGCCGACAGGAAGCGCCCATAGTCCGGCTCTCCCCGCAGGGTGGATCGACGATAGCTGAAGAAGAGATCCTCTTCGGCCAGCGTGTCATGGGGCGCTCGTTCCACATGGCCGATGCCGGCGGCTGCAAGTCGGGACGCCACATAGCCGCCGAGATCGAACATCCAGTGTTCGGCCCGTTGGGACGGCACGAACCAGCTTGCGTTCGCTTCCGCATCGGCCACGAGCCGTTCGCGGAACTCCGGCCCGACCTCATAGGAATTCCGGCTGATGTGCGGGCCGATAGCGGCCACGATGCGGGACGGCTCGGCTCCCAGCTTCTTCATGGCCGCGATGGTCGCCTCCAGCACCCCGCCGAACGCGCCCTTCCAGCCGGCATGGGCCGCGCCGATGACCTTCGCCGTCGGGTCGCAGAACAGTACCGGCGCGCAGTCGGCCGTCAGGATGCCCAGGGTGACGTCCGGAGCCCTGGTCACCATGGCGTCGGCCTTGGGCGCATCGGCGGGAACCCAGGGAGTTTCCGCCACGGCGACGTCCGGACTATGAATCTGGTGGACGGTGACGAGGCCCTGTGCCGGCCGGCCCAGCTTCTCCGCCACCCGGCGGCGATTCTCCGCCACCGCGTCAGCTGCGTCGTTGGAGCCGAACCCGCAGTTCAGCGAGGCATAGATTCCGGTGGAGACGCCGCCCTGGCGAGTGAAGAAGCCGTGGCGGATGCCGGGAATGTCGTTCAGGACGCCGAGCGTGATCAAGGTGTCATCCTTGGAAGGAAAATCATTCGAAGCCGGCAGGGGCGGAGGTGTCAGGACCGGTGACAGCCAGGGCTTTGAACAGCCGACCCATGCCGGCATCGCCGGTCAAACGGTCCAGGGCCGCGTCGATGCCATCCGCTTGGTCCGGCGCGGCTACGCGCTTGAGGGAAGCGGCGCGGTGGGCGATGCCGAGGCTCTGAAGCAGGCTGCCCTGTTCGACCGGCCCCCAGCTCTTCGCACCGCCGGCGCGCGCCGCCTCCGCCAGGGCGGTGAAATCCACATGCGCCGTCAGGTCAGCCTCTCCCGGCGCTTCCAGCAGGGGGGCGTAGGCGTGGCCGCGCATCGCCTGCAGCGTGTCGCCCGCGGATGGCCCGGCGTAGCCGTAATCGATGAACAGTGCGGCTCCCCCGTGGGCAGCCAGCCGTTCTCCCGCCTCCCGCGCCACGGCCTGCCCGGCGGGGCAGATTTCCACCACAGCGCCGATATCCGCATTGCGCAGGGCAGGGGGGACCAGCGTGTCGCCAGGACGCGGATCGAGCAGGAAGGTGAATGAGTCCTCCTCGTCCAGCCCCACCTTCCGCTCCGCCCAGCCGCGCGTCGTGCGCTCGAACTGGCGGATAGGC
This sequence comes from Indioceanicola profundi, assembly GCF_003568845.1. Classification (NCBI taxonomy): domain Bacteria; kingdom Pseudomonadati; phylum Pseudomonadota; class Alphaproteobacteria; order Rhodospirillales; family Azospirillaceae; genus Indioceanicola; species Indioceanicola profundi. The sequence goes on from NZ_CP030126.1 coordinate 946,191, forward strand.
AGGGCGTCGATGAACTCATTGGCCAGAAGCAGCAGCGGGCCGGCGGGCACCTCCGCCAGCCGGTCGTGCCATGTCACCTCCACGCCGGCCAGAGTCTGGCGCTGGCGCTCCCGCAGGGTGTGGCTGGTCTCCACCAGATGCACGCGCAAGGCCTGATGGAAGCCGGGCACCCGGCGGGTGGCGCGCAGGGCGTCCGCCATCAGCGTGCCGCGGCCGGGTCCAAGCTCCACCAGATGCACCGGGTCGGGCTGCCCGGACTGGAGCCAGCACTGGGCGGCCCACAGGCCCAGCAGCTCCCCGAACATCTGGCTGATCTCCGGGGCGGTGGTGAAATCACCGGCCGCACCCAAAGGGTCGCGCGTCATGTAGTAGCCGTGCCGGGGATGGCCCAGGCACAAGGCCATCCACTCCGCCACAGTCATCGGACCGGTCTGACGGATTTGGCGGCGCAGAAAGTCGGCCAGTTCCGTTCCCATCGCTTCCCTACCGATCCGCATCCACTGCCTTGCCGAACGGCGCTGCGGACAGCATCCACAGCCCCAACAGGATCATGGGGATGGACAATAGCTGGCCCATGGTCACGCCGAAGGCCAGATAGCCCAACTGCACATCCGGCTGGCGGAAGAACTCCGCCGTGATCCGGGCGATTCCGTAGCCGACCAGGAACGCGCCCGACAGCGTGCCGGTCCGCATCAGAACCGCCGGCCGCCGCGCCAGGATCGCCAGCACCACGAACAGCACCAGCCCTTCCAGCGCCGCCTCGTAGAGTTGGCTGGGATGGCGGGGAAGCTGGGCGGGGTCGGACGGAAACACCATGGCCCAGGGGAAATCCGGCGCCGGCCGGCCCCACAGCTCCCCATTCACAAAGTTGGCGATACGGCCCAGGAACAACCCGATGGGCGCAGCCGCTGCGACGAGATCGCCAAGCGCGAAGGGGCTGAATCGGCGGGCGCGGGCGAACAGCAGGATGGAGATGACGACCCCCAGCATGCCGCCATGGAAGCTCATCCCCCCCTCCCAGATGACCAGCATCTGCGTGGGATTCGCCAGATAGTAATCAAGATTGTAGAAGAGGATGAAGCCGATCCGGCCGCCCAGGATCACGGCCAAAATCGCCCAGCTCAGGAAATCCGCCAGCTCATCCGGGGTGGGGTGGGCGGCAGGCATCAAGGCCAGCTTACGCTGCGCCAGCCTGGTGCAGTACCACCACCCGCCGATGAAGCCGGCCAGATAGGCCAGGGCGTACCAGCGGATCACCAGCGGGCCGATTTCCAGCGCGACCGGATCGATATTCGGAAAGGCGAGGGCCATCAGGGGGCGGTCCGGTCAGACATACGGGTCGGGGAGGGCAAGGTGGTCGCGCACATAGCGGCCGATCCCCTCTTCCAAGGTGGTGAAGGGGCGGTCGTATCCGGCTGCGCGCAGGCGGTCCATCCGCGCCTCGGTGAAATACTGGTATTTGCCCTTCAGATGATCGGGCATGGGAATGTATTCGATCAGGGGCGGCCGGCCGCCGGAGGTATAAAGCGCCGTGGCGAGGTCGTGCCAACTCCGCGCCTGTCCGGTGCCCAGATTGAACAGACCGTTCACGCCCGGGTTCGCGTGCAGCCACACCATCACGTCGACGCAGTCGCCGACCCAGACGAAATCCCGCATCTGGCCGCCATCCTCATAGTCCGGTCGGTCGGAGGCGAAGAGGCGAGCCGGCTCGCCGGCTTTGACGTGGGGCCAGAGCTTGGCTGGCACGCTCATCATGTCGCCCTTATGGTACTCGTTCGGGCCGTAGACGTTGAAGAACTTCAGCCCGGCCCACTGGCGCGGCCGCCGGTCGCCGGCATCCACCGCGGCCAGGATGCGCCGGTCGAACAGGTGCTTGGACCAGCCATAGGGGTTGAGCGGACGCAGGGCAGCGAGCGCTTCGGCCGAGGGATTATCGTCGAAGCCCGCCACTCCGTCCCCGTAGGTGGCTGCGGACGAGGCGTAGATCAGACGGGCATCCGTCCGCGTGCACCAGTCCCAGAGGTCGAGCGAGAGACGGAAATTGTTGGCGACGATCAGATCGGCGTCCCGCTCCGTCGTGGCGGAGATGGCGCCGAGATGGAAAATGGTATCGACCTCCCCGGCATGGCTGTCGAGGAAGGATGCCAGCGCCTCCGGCGGGATCAGGTCCCACAGCCGGCGCTTGGCGATGTTCTTCCACTTGTCGCCGCTGCCCATCCGGTCGCAGACCACGATGGGCCCGAGTCCCCGTGCCTCCAGCGCGGCGACGAGGTTGGAGCCGATGAAGCCGGCGCCGCCGGTGACGATCAGCATGGCGTGACTGCCCGCATGGCGTGCTTGCCTTTCCATCTCGGCTACCGGCATGTCCGGCGGCCGCCGCTGTTATAGGGGGAGTGGAGAGCGCCCCGCAAGCCAGGGACCGGTCTGTCGCCGGCACCGGTCCGCCGCCCCATGCCGCCGGTGAGAGCCGTGACCATGCATGGTGCGTCAAGGCGAACGGGGTACGGGGCGTGGACAGCGCCCGACGACCTCTCCATAATGCCGGCCTCTTTTTATCGGGATGGGGACTATGCAGGTCGACAACAAGCTGCTGGATGATCTTGCGCGCGTCGCGGGCAGCGCCGTGGGGGCGCTGTCGGGCATCCGCAACGAGGTGGAAAACCAGTTCCGCCAGCAGTTCGAGCGAATCCTGTCGCAGATGGATGTCGTCTCCCGCGAGGAGTTCGAGGCGGTGAAGGCAATGGCCGCCCAGGCCCGCGCCCGGCAGGAGGAGCTGGAGGAGGAGTTGGCTGCCGCCAAGTCCGGCGCACCCGCAGCCGGTGCCGCCGGCAGCACCGGCACGGAGGACCGCCTGACCCGGCTGGAGGCGCTGGTCGCCACCCTGACCGCCCAGATGGAACTGCTGCACCCCGACGTGCCGCCGCGCCGCCCGGCCCGTTCGCCGGAGTCGTCCGCGGAAAGCCCGGCCGGCACCCAGTCCGACCAGGGCTGATCCGTCGGAGCCATCACGCACATGCGGCCCAAGCCCTCTGCACAGGCCGTTTTCAAGAAAGAGTCACACCCAGGGCCGGGAATCCGGTTGCGCAAGGGAACGGGCTTCTGGCACCGTTCCCTTGTAGCTCCGCTGTCCTGGCCCACTAGATATCGTAGTCGCGCCGGGACTCGGGGGATGGTCAACCCTTCCCACCCGTGTGCGAGAGGAGGGCGCTTCCATGACGGTCCTGTCCGTCGAGACCACGACTGCCACCCACAATCCGCTCGACATCGTCGAAGAGATCGTCATCGCCAACGAATGGGCCTTCGACCGGTCCAATGAGGACGAGATGATCGTGGAGATCGGCGGACGCTGGTGCGACTACCGCCTGTTCTTCGTCTGGCAGACCGAGATCAGCGCCATGCAGTTCTCCTGCCAGTTCGACATGAAGGTGCCCGGACCCCGCCGGTCGCAGATCAATGAGCTGCTGGCGGAGATCAACAACAAGATGTGGCTGGGCCATTTCGATGTCTGCTCCGACGAGCTGACGCCGATGTTCCGGCACACCGTTCTTCTTCGCGGCAGCCGTGGCGCCAGCGTGGAACAGGTTGAGGATCTGGTGGACATCGCCATGGCCGAGTGCGAGCGTTACTATCCTGCCTTCCAGTTCGTCATCTGGGGCGGGAAGACGGCGCAGGAGGCGGTGACCGCCGCAATCCTGGATACGGTCGGCGAGGCCTGAGGCCTGGGGCGGCCGCCATCTTCCCCGCATCCGACGGGCTGGGTCCCTGTGACGAAGCCTTCAGGATGCGTGATGGGCACTACAGTGTTGCTCGTCGGGTGCGGAAAGATGGGCGGGGCCATGCTCTCCGGCTGGAGAGCGGCCCAGGCCGCCACCCGATTCGTTGTTGTCGATCCCAATGTGCAGGCAGGCAGCCTGCCGGAGGGAACCGAGCTGGTCGGGACCATGGCCGAACTTCCGGCCGATCTTAGGCCGGATGCGGTTGTCCTGGCTGTCAAGCCGCAGATGATGGATCAGGCGCTGCCGGGCTGTGCCGGCTATGCGGCCGGGGCCGTGTATCTCTCCATCGCCGCCGGCAAGCCGATCTCCTATTTCGAGCGGCATCTCGGCGCGGATGCGGCCATCGTGCGGGCCATGCCCAATACCCCGGCCGCCATTGGCCGGGGCATCAGCGTGGCGGTGCCCAATTCCAACGTGACGCCGGCCCAGCGGGACCTCTGCCACGCGCTGCTCCAGGCTGCGGGAGAAGTGGCATGGACGGAGGACGAGGCGCAGATCGACGCGGTGACGGCGTTGTCCGGCAGTGGCCCCGCCTATGTGTTTCTGCTGGTGGAGGCGATGGCGAAGGCCGGTGTCGCAGCCGGCCTGCCGGGGGACCTCGCCATGCATCTCGCCCGCGCGACGGTCGCCGGTGCGGGGGAGTTGCTGCACCGGTCGCCCGAATCGGCGGAGCAGCTCCGCCGCAATGTGACAAGTCCCAATGGCACCACCCAGGCGGCGCTGGAGGTGTTGATGGCCCCCGAGGGGCTGGAGCCGTTGATGGTGCGGGCGGTGGCTGCGGGGCAGCGCCGGTCGCGTGAACTGGCGGGCTGATCCATGGCGCGCGTGCTCAGCCCCAGCGCCCAGCGTATCCAGAACCTGCTGAACGATCTTGGACATCCGGTGCATGTGGTCGAGTACACCGTGATGACCCGTACGGCTGCTGAGGCGGCGGCGGTGATCGGCTGCGATGTCGGGCAGATCGCCAAATCCATCATCTTCCGGACCCGTGAATCCTCCCGCCCCGTGCTCGTGGTCGCCAGCGGCATGAACCGCGTGAACGAGGCGGTGGTTGGCCGTCGCCTAGCCGACCGGATCGGCGGGGAGCGGCTGGTCAAGGCGGACCCGGAGTTCGTGCGGACCAGCACCGGCTTTCCGATCGGGGGCGTGGCGCCGGTCGGCCACACCGTTCCGCCGATCACCCTCTTCGACCAGGATCTGTTGAAGTTCGAGACGGTCTACGCCGCTGCGGGAACGCCCAACTCGATCTTCGCCATCACGCCGGAGGCGCTGCTGCGCCTGACCGGCGGCGTGACGGGAGAGGTGGTTTAGCCAGCGGGAGCCTCTTCCCCACCCGCCGCCGTTAATCCGGAAGCCTAGGCAGTCAGCCCGGCCGCGAGTTCGGCATCCTTTGCCATGGCGCGGGTCACGGACGGGCGGGCGGCGATCCTGGCCACATAGTCCATCACCACCGGCGTCTCCGGCACCAGTTTGAAGGCGGTCGTCCACTTCAGCGCCATGCCCCAGAGCATGTCGGCGGCTGTGAACCTTTCGCCCAGAAGGTAAGGCCCCTTGGCAAGCTGGCCGGTCAAGGTGTCCAGCATCGTGTCATAGTCGCCATAGGGGCACATGGAGGGCGGCGCCGGTTCCCGCTTCATTGCGCGGTCCACAATCGCCGGCTCGAAGCTGGAGCCGTAGAAGACCATCCAGCGCAGATAGGGGCCGCGCAGGGGATCGCCGATGGAGGGCGCAAGCCCCGCCTCCGGAAACAGATCGGCCAGATAGAGATAGACCGCGGCCTGCTCCGTTATCATGGCATCGCCGTGCCGTACGGCTGGAACCTTGCCCATGGGATTGACGGAAAGATAGTCGGGGCCGCGCGTCTCCCCCGCCTTCATGTTCAGCACCGTCATCTCATAGGGAGCGCCAATTTCCTCAAGCAGGGCCAGGGCGCCCGTGGATCGGGTATTCGGAGAATGGAAGAAGGTCACTCTGCGGTCGCCGGTCATCGCTTCACCTCCATTGCCGCGGTCCCCGTTCCGGATGACCTGCTTCCAGTATGCCCAAAGGCGGCCGGAAATCGAGTCACCGCCTTCTTTGCACTGGCGGAACGCACGAAACCGCCCAAATCTTGAAGATATCCGGTGAGAGACAGGTGACTGATGGCGAGGAAGGCGGAGGTGCAGCCGCAGATCATCGGGGCCGCCATGGCCCTGGCGGCGGAGAAGGGATGGCGGGAGACGACGCTGGCGGAAATCGCGAAGCGGGCAAACGTCTCCCTGGCAGATGTATTCCGCAGCGTCGGCGGCAAGCAAGGCATCCTGGAAGCCCTGTCCCGCCATGCCGATGCCCAGGTTCTTGCGGGCGGAGCACCGGACATGGAGGAACGGCCGCGCGACCGGCTGTTTGATGTACTGATGCGCCGGTTCGATGCGTTGGCGCCCTATAAGCTCGGCCTGATGGCGGTAGCGGACGTAACTCCGCGCGATCCGTTCGCCGCCATCTGCACCGTTCGCCAGCTCCGCCGATCCATGGGCTGGATGCTGGAGGCCGCGGGGCTGACGTCGGACGGGTTGGAAGGTGCTGTGAAGTCCCGGGTGCTTGCCGGGATCTGGTTATCCTTGCTGCGGACCTGGTTCCAGGACGACAGCGAGGATCTGGCCCGGACGATGGCGGCGTTGGATGCCCGTCTTCGTCGGGCGGAAGAGGCCTGGAATAGCCTGCCCGGACGGCGACGCCGGCCCTCCGCGCGGGCAGACGAGGTACATGCTTGATTCCCCTTGTGCTTTGTGCAGTGCAGCAAGGAGATTGACTAGAAAAGCGGCAAACACCATTATGCGACAGGAATGCTGCGGTGCAGCATGCCCGCAGCGGTGGTGCCGCGGCCCAACTCACCAGACCAAAATAGGGAAGATCGCTATGGCCAAGGACTACAGGAACCCGTTCATGGATTTCGATGTCACCAAGTTCATGGACCCGACGAAGTTCATGGACATGTCCCGGATGATGGCGGACTTCAAGGTCCCCGGCGTGGACATGGAAGGCATTCTGGCCACCCAGCGCAAGAACATCGAGGCGCTGACCACGGCCAACCAACTTGCGGTCGAGGGGCTGCAGGCGGTGATGCGCCGTCAAGCCGAAATCATGCGCCAGACCATGGAGGAAGCTTCCAGCACCATGTCGGACATGATGGCCGCCGGAACCCCGGAGGACAAGGTCAACAAGCAGGCCGAGTTGATCAAGGCTCAGTTCGAGAAGGCCATTGCCAACATGAAGGAACTGGCCGAGATGGTCGCCAAGGCCAATAACGAGGCCGCCGAGGTGCTCTCCTCCCGCGTGTCTGCGAGCATCGAGGAGATGAAGACCACCATCTCCAAGTCCATGCCGAAGCGCTGAGCGCTGTCCGGCAGGCTGAGAACTCTGGAAGGGCCTCCCCTGCTCGGGGCGGCCCTTCTGCGTTACAGCGGCAGCCGTACGATGGCGCGCAGCCCGCCATGGGGACTGTCATCCAGTATGATGTCGCCGCCATGCCCGCGGGCGGCATCACGGGCGATGGTCAGCCCCAGGCCGACGCCGCCGGTCTCCGGATTGCGCGAGTTGTCCAGCCGGTAGAAGGGGCGGAACACCTCGTCCCGGCGCGCGGCGGGAATTCCGGGGCCGTCATCATCGATCAGGATTTCCACCGTCCTGGCGTTCTGGCGCAGGCCGATCCAGACATGTCCGCCATAGCGCCTGGCGTTCCCCACGAGGTTGGTCAGGCAGCGTTTGAAGATGTTGGGCCGCAGGGGGAGGACAGGGGCCTGCCCGTCCAGTTCCAGGCTGACCTTCGCTCCCTCCCGCCGGGCATTGGCCGCCACTTCGGCGAGCAGGGCCGCAAGGTCCAACGGCTGAGGCTGTTCCGCGCCAGCCCCGCGGGCGAAGGCCAGATAGCCCTCGATCATCGTCTCCATGTCGGCCACATCGGCCTTCAACTCCTCCACACCCCCGCCTTCCGGCATCATGGCGAGTTCCAGCTTCATCCGCGTCAGCGGCGTGCGCAGGTCATGGCTGACGCCGGCCAGCATGTCCGTACGCTGCTGGATCTGGCGTTGGATGCGTTCCCGCATGGTCAGGAAGGCATGCGCGGCCTGGCGCACCTCCACCGCCCCTTCCGGCTTGAAGCCGGGGGCGTCGCGGCCTTTGCCGAAGGCGTCAGCGGCGATGGCCAGGCGGCGGATGGGGCGGATCTGGTTCCGCATGAAGACGATCGCAATGGTGAACAGCACCAGCGAGCTGCCGATCATCCAGGTGATGAAGAGATAGCTGGTGAAGCTGAACAGCCGCCGCTCCGGCGACATGATGGAGAGCACGCCGTTGGACATGCCCACGCGGATTTCGATCCATTCCTGGGCCACGCCTGTGTCGATGCGCCAGGGAAGCCGAACCCGTTCGTCCAGCGCCTTGGCCAGCGTGTTCTCCAGGATGCCGGAAAGTCGCTGCGGCTCCTGGGGAAGGCTGTCGCCGGGCATCCAGGTGATGTAGAGGTCCATGGTGCGGGCCGCCAGCGCCAGTGTCTCCGTCCGCGCCTCGTCCGACGGGTCGCGCTCCAACTGGTGGACGATCATGGCGATATCGCCGGCAACGCCGAAGGCCAGCCGGTTGGTCATGGTTTCCCAGTGCCGGTCGTAGAACACGAAGGTCGCGATCGCCTGGGCAAGCACCACCGGTGTCGCGATGATCATCAGCGACCGGCCGAACAGCGTGCGGGGCAGGAACCGCTTCAGCCAGCGAAAGGGACGTGGCCGTTGCCAGCTCCAGCTCGGTCCGGCGCCATTCCTGGGAGACGGCATGGGGCGGTTTTCCCCCTCAGTCCGGGCGGAGCACATAGCCCTCGCCACGCACGGTCTGGAGGTGGCGCGGCTGGCGGGCATCCTCTTCCAGCTTGCGGCGCAGGCGGGTGACCTGCACGTCGATGGTCCGGGTGTTTCCGTCCACTCCAGCCCTCTCAACCAACTCCTCCCGACTGAAGACCATCCCGGGTTCCGCGGACAGCACCTTGAGCAGGGCGGATTCTGCGCTGGTGAGCTTCACCACCTCCGCCCCGCACCGCAGCTCTTCCCGCGTCGGGTCGAATATCCAACGGCCAAGGCGCATTTCCGCGGCGGGAGCGGCAGGGCGGGGCAGGCGGCGCAGGATGGACTGGATGCGGAGCAGCAGCTCCCGCGGTTCGAACGGCTTCGGCAGGTAGTCGTCGGCGCCGGCCTCCAATCCCTCTATCCGGTCGTCCGGCTGGCCGCGGGCGGTGAGCAGCAGGACGGGGACGCGCGCCGCGGCCCGGTCCTGCCGAAGGGCACGGGTAAGGCTCAGCCCGTCCTCACCGGGCATCATCACATCCAGCACGATGAGATCGAAGGCCAGCGAAGCCAACTTCGCGCGCGCGTCCGCCGCGTCCGTGGCCGTGGTCACCAGCATCCCATTCTGGGTGAGATACCGGCGCAGGGCGTCTCGCAGACGGGTGTCGTCGTCCACGACCAGAATGTGGGGAAGGTCTTCCGTCGTCATTGCAATCCGTCGCACGCTGGAAAGCCCGGCGGCCCGATCCTAGCACGGGCGGGGCCGCTGCGCCTCAGCGCTTGCCGGGGCCGCGGGGGGAGGGGAATTTGGCTCGATCCTCCTCGTCGATGATGCCCAGCATGACGGTGCGGAATCCTTCCACCGCCTCGGCGCCAGCGGCCCGGTAGGCGCGGGCGAAACGGGCGCGCTGGGCGTCGGAAAGCTGCCGTTCCAGGTCCTGGCCTTTCTCCGTGAGCGTCAGCAACCGCTGCCGCCGGTCGCGGGTGCCCGGCTGCTGCTGCACATACCCTTCCGCCACCAGTTCCGATAGCACGCGGGCCAGGCTCTGCTTCGTTATGCGCAGAATGCCGAGCAGCTCTGTCACGTTGATGCCCGGGTAGCGGCCGACGAAATAGATCGTCCGGTGGTGCGCCCGTCCCAGACCAATTTTCGCAAGCATTGCATCGGGTTCGGCGGTAAAATCCCGGTAGGCGTAGAACAGCAGCTCAATGCCTTGGCGGAGCTCCTCCTCACGGAGGAACAGGGGATTCGGACCGGATTTTGCGTCAGCCATGTTGACTTTTTTCTGTAAGAATCCTAACTGTGGAATCGCCCCGCGAGCAATAAAATGTCTCGATACAAGGTGACAAGGAACGATCCGACATGTCCATCATTCCCTTCCATGACCGAGACGGCCTGATCTGGTTCGATGGCCAGATGGTGCCTTGGCGCGAAGCCCAGGTTCATGTGCTGACCCACGGACTGCACTACGCAAGCTGTGTATTCGAAGGGGAGAGGGTTTACAACGGGTCGATCTTCAAGCTGACCGAGCATTCGGAGCGGCTGGTCAAGTCCGGCGAACTGCTCGGCTTCACCATCCCCTACAGCGTGGCGGAAATCGATCAGGCAACCCGCGACGTGGTCAAGGCCGCCAACATGACCAACGGCTATATCCGCCCGGTTGCATGGCGCGGCAGCGAGATGATGGGCGTTTCCGCCCAGCACAATACGATCCATCTGGCGATCGCCTGCTGGGAATGGCCAAGCTACTTCAGCCCGGAGGCCCGGATGAAGGGCATCCATCTGCAAATGTCCAAGTGGCGCCGCCCCGCCCCCGATACCGCCCCCACGGAGTCGAAGGCCGCGGGTCTCTACATGATCTGCACCTTGTCCAAGCATGCAGCGGAGAAGGCCGGTTTTCAGGACGCGCTGATGCTGGACTACCGGGGGCAGGTCGCGGAGGCGACGGGCGCGAACTTCTTCATGGTCGACAAGGATCGGGTGATCCACACGCCGAAGCCGGATTGCTTCCTGGACGGCATCACCCGTCGCACCGTGATCGATCTGGCCAAGCGCCGTGGCTACAAGGTCGTCGAGCGGGCGATCTTCCCGGAGGAGCTGAAAGACGCGGTGGAAATCTTCATTACCGGCACGGCGGCGGAGGTGACCCCGGTCGGCCGGATCGAGGACATGATTTTCACCCCTGGCGAGGTCTGCAAGAATCTGATGCTGGACTACGATGCCCTGGTGAATGGCAGGTTGGAGAAGGCCGCCGCCGCGGAATAGGGTCCGCCCCTCCCGGACTTGAGACCGGAAGTTCCAGGTGTCCGACGACGTTGGAGATGCCCCGCAGGGTTCCGCCTGCGGGGCATTCTGCTTTCTGGCCGCCTCTGCAGCTCCGCAGCCGCTCCGTTCCGCAGCCACCCAATGACGGCAGGGCTGGCTGGGACCATGCTCAACGACGTGCGACGGAGAGTTGCTTCATCAAGATGATCAGTTCGCGAGATTGAGTGTGAAGCCCGCGGTTCAGAAAACGCGCATGGTCCAGATTTTGCTTTTGAGCTGTGGCGGTCCATTCGGTATAAATCCGTGGACGCTCCGGGCACGTACCCTGGGCTCGAGCAAGATCGGTGCGCTTGTCCCGACGGCCGGAAGAATATCCGCTGCTCGCGATTACCAGTTCAGAAAATCCATGGGGCTAGCATGTAAGTACTCCTCGCAGATGTGAGATCTGCAGGGGGATATTCCATGCGGGCAGCAGTTCGGTGCAAAGATTTGCCTGAATGTTCTGCTGCCTTATGAGCTTGTGCAGACCGGGTCCGACACCTACGGCCCGGAACGGCATGAAGTGCTTTCCGTAACCGCTTGCGAGAGGCGGCACAGGGCGGACATGGACAAGCTGACCGATGAGTTGCTGGCTGCCTATCTGGATGGCGAGCTGACCGAGGCGGAAATCCTCCAGGTCGAAGCGGAGCTGGAGCGAAATCCGGAAGCACGGGCAAGGTTGGAAGCATTCAGGCAGGTCACTTCGCTTGTCCGCGCCGTACATGCTCCGATGACGGCGGAAGCACCGTACAGGCCCGGAAAATCGGCGGATGCTAGCCATCAAGGTACCATGTCACGGCCTCCGCGTGCGCGGAGCAGGCGGGCTCTACAGGCGCTGCTGGCAGCGGCATCCTGCATGCTGCGGAGAATCGGAAAGCATGGGAGGACAGGAGGAGGGCCGCGAGATCGTTGAAGATCTCCAGGTGCTGAAGGAACTTCCGGATCATGGCTGCTACAGGCTCCGGCTGTAGAAGCCTCCGAACTTACCCGGATGTGGAAATGTTCGCTTGGCGGTGGTGGATGTCGCGTGGTCTGCCACCATATCTGGGATGCTGCGCCTTCCGAACCCGAAACTTGACAACATCATGATCCCCAGAATCTGTGGATAAGCCTGGGGACGACATCTGCGGAAGTGGTACCTAACGAGTGTTTCTCAGGGGGTTTCGGGCCTTGCTTAAAACTTAGGCACCGTAGAATTCTACGCAGAACCGGGCGGTTTGCGGGCTTCGTGGAAGGCGGCCGATTCGGTGCCGGGAGCTGATCTGGAAGGGCCGAAAGATGCCTATCGGCCTGCGGCGACAGATGCTTCCGGCTGCGTTGCGCAATTGTTCCCCGCTGGCGGGTCTACCGGGAGTCTGACCGTTACAATGGTGCCGCGGCCCGGTTTGCTGGCGATGCTCATTTCACCTCCCAGCATTTCGATGAAGCGGCGGGTCAGGGGCAGGCCCAACCCTGTTCCTTTCGGATGGGCCCGGTCCAACTGACGGATTTGCCGAAAGGGCTTCATGGCGGTCGGAATGTCGGCGGCAGCCATGCCGATGCCGGTGTCCCGGACAACCATAATGATTGCGCCCTGGGCCGCATCCGCCGCCACCTCCACCGTGACGCGACCGCCATGGGGCGTGAATTTGACCGCGTTCGACGCCAGGTTCAGAACAACCTGCCTGACCTTCTCCGGATCGGTGCGGATCATCAAAGGCTGGTCTGGAATGGTCACGTCCAGCCGCACCCCTGCGTTCGCAGCCATCTGGTTCAGCATGCGGACGCTGTCCTGGACAACGCGGCCGACATCGACCCGGCGGATTTCCAGCATCTCCAGCCCGGATTCGGCTTTGGCCAGATCAAGCGTCCCGTCGACGAGCGCCAGCATATGGCTGGCCGCGTGGTGGATGTCGTGGCTGTACTCGACATAGCGGGGATCGCCCAGGGGGCCATAGGCCTCCGTTCGGATCAGGTCGGCAAATCCGATGACGGCGTGCAGAGGAGTCCTCAGCTCATGCGCGGCGGTGGCCATCAGCTCGCTCTTGCCCCGGCTCTCGGCCCGTGACGCCTCAAGCTGGTCGGTCAGGCGTCGCTCCGCCGCGCGGAGCAGATCGACAGCCTCCTGAAGACGCTGTGTGCGCTCCTCCAGAAGGAGTTCCAGCGTCGCGGCCTGTTCACGGGCTTCGGCCAGAGCTTGCTGCTGGCGGATGAGGTTGCCGATGCGGATCACCAGCTCGGCGCGCGGGACCGGCCGGACCAGTATGTCGGCGATCCCGGCCTCCAGCGCTTCGAGCCGGGACCGTTCATCCGCATGGTCGGGAATAGTAACGAGGACAGGCGGTTGGGGGAGGCGGGCCTGGGCCACGGCATCCGCCATGGACGCCGGACGATCCGCTGCCGGGCCGACCAGAAGGATCAGCGTCGGCGCGTGCTCCCGGCATGCATCTGTCAGTGCACTGGCATCAGCGCCAGTGACCTCCCGTACATCGTCGAAGCCGGCATGGCGGAGAAGCGCGGTTACCGACCCTTCGGTGCCGGTAGATGAGGCAATGCCCACGATCAGGATTATCGGATGCCCGCTGGACAAGATCGCCGCCGCCATCGCCGTGTATGCATGGTTGCATCCTAGCCTCGGGATCAGGGCTTGTCTCTCGGGAAAACCGGTCCTAGCCGCAAAGAGGGATGGCAACCGTTGCGCGCTACTCCTTTTTTGACCAGCGTGATGCGGCGGCGTTGTCGCTGTCCTTCGCCTCTACCCAGCGCTCGCCACTCGGCGTTTCCTCCCGTTTCCAGAACGGCGCCCTGGTCTTCAGCCAGTCGATGAGGAAATGGCATGCCTCGAAGGCGGCTTCCCGATGGGAACTGGCGCAGGCCACCAGAACGATGCGGTCGCCGGGCTCGAGCCGTCCATGGCGATGGATGATCAGGGTGGCGTCCAGGGGCCAACGCGCCCGGGCCTCCGCTTCGATGGCCTCGAGCTGGCGCTCCGTCATGCCGGGATAATGCTCCAGCGTCATGGCGCTGACGCTCCGGCCCGCTTCCGGACCCTTGGCGTGCATGTCGCGCACCAGTCCGACGAAGCTGGTCAGGCCACCGATGGCGTGATTGCCGCGGGTCAGCGCCTCCAACTCGGCGCCGACATCGAAATCCTCCGCCTGTACCCGTACCGCCATGCAGGAACCTCCGGCGGTCAGCCGCCTGTCACAGGGGGGAACAGCGCCACCTCGTCGCCCGGCTTCACCGGATGGTCGAAGGGCACGTACTCCTGATTCACAGCGACCTTGACCACGGCCAGATTGGCAAGGGCGTCGGCATAGCCGGGGCCACGACCCTTCAGCCACTCAACCAGCCCGCCCACATCCGCGATGCCGGCCGGCGGCTCCACCGTCTCTTCGGCGAGGCCGATTTTGGTGCGCAGCCAAGCGAAATACAGAAGCTTCATCGGATGGTCCTCAGCGTACGGTCTTGGCGGCAACAGGCCCACGTTTGCGCGGCGCCTCGGTGTCGAGCATGTGCTTCAGCCCGGCACGGAGATAGTCCCAGCCGGTCAGCAGGGTCAGTGCCGCCGCGGCCCACAGTCCGACATCCCCCACCATCTCCGTCGGGAACCAGGAGGGGCCGTCTCGGCCGACGATCAGCACGCCGATCGCGGCCATCTGAATGGCGGTCTTCCATTTGGCCAGACGGCTGACCGGCACGCTGACCTGAAGTCCGGCGAGATATTCCCGCAGGCCGGAAACCAGGACCTCGCGCAGCAGGATGACGACGGCGGCGAGCACCACCAGCCCGGAAATCTTCCCAACCGCGACCAGCATCATCAGGACGGCCGCTACCAGCAGCTTGTCGGCAATGGGGTCCAGGAACTTGCCGATGACGCTCTCTTCCTGCCACGCGCGGGCCAGATACCCATCGAACCAGTCGGTGACGGCCGCCGCGGCGAACAGGGCGCAGGCGGTATAGGCCGGCCAGGCGCCCTCCACGAAGAACAGCGCCACCACCACCGGAATGACGGCGATGCGGGAAAGGGTCAGTATATTCGGCAGGCTGGTGAGCATGATGTCCGGTCGGGCTTGGGCAAAGCCGCACCCATCCTACCCATTCGTGCCATTGGGATGGAAGTGCGCATAAATGAGTTTTGCCACCGCTTTGCTGATCCCCTCCACATTTTCCAGATCGGCCAGCCCAGCGCGGGACACCGCACGGGCGGAGCCGAAATGGTGCAGCAGGGCCTTCTTTCGCTTCGGGCCGATATTGGGAACCTCATCCAGGGGGTTGACCCCAATGGCTTTTTCCCGCTTGGCCCGGTGCGTGCCGATGGCGAAGCGGTGCGCCTCGTCCCGCAGCCGCTGAAGGAAGTACAGGACCGGGTCCTTCGGGTCCATGCCGAAAGGCGGCCTTCCGGGCATGAAGAAACGTTCCCGTCCAGCATCGCGGTCGGGACCCTTCGCGATGGCGGCAAAGGGCACATCGTCGATGCCAAGCTCGTTGAACACCTCGACCGCCACGTTCAACTGGCCTTCGCCGCCGTCGATCAGGATCAGGTCGGGCCAGGATTCGCCGGTGCGCTCCGGGTCCTCCTTCACCGCCCGCTCGAAGCGGCGGGTCAGCACCTCCCGCATCATGGCATAGTCGTCGCCGGCCGCACCTTCCGTCTTGATGTTGAACTTGCGGTAGGCGTTCTTGGTGAAGCCCTCCGGCCCAGCCACGATCATGCCGCCCACGGCGTGGGCGCCCTGGATATGGGAGTTGTCGTAGACCTCGATCCGCTTCGGCGGCTCCGTCAGGCCGAACACCTCTGCTACGCCAGCCAGCAGCTTGGCCTGACTGCCGGTCTCCGCCAGCCGCCGTCCATGTGCCTCCCGCGCATTCGTCAGGGCATGGTCGACCAGACGTTTCTTGTCGCCGCGCTGGGGGCGGTGCAGTTCCACCTTGTGCCCGGCCCGGACGCCCAGCGCCTCTTCCAGCAGCTCATGCTCCGCCAGATCGTGGCTGACGAGCACAAGCTCGGGGGCGGCCTTGTTCTCGTAGAACTGGGCGATGAAGGCGGCCATCACCTCCGACAGGTCCTGGGACTTGTCGTGGCTGGGGAAGTAGGCCCGGTTGCCGTAGTTGCGACCGCCGCGGAAGAAGAAGACCTGGATGCAGGTGCTGCCGCCATCCTGGTGGGCGGCGACCACGTCGGCATCGCCGACGCCTTCGACATTGATATCCTGGTGGGCCTGGATGGCGGTCAGGGCGCGGATACGGTCGCGCAGCTTGGCCGCGGTCTCGAACTCCATGCGGTCGGATGCCTCCTGCATGGCGTGGGCCAAGCGGGCCTGGATTTCGCTGCTCTTCCCCGACAGGAACGCCTTCGCCTCCGCGACCTGGGCCGCATATTCCTCGCGCGTGACCCGTTCCACGCAGGGCGCGGTGCAGCGCTTGATCTGGTACTGGAGGCAGGGGCGGGTGCGGCTGTTGAAGACTGCGTCGGCGCAATTGCGAATCTGGAAGGCGCGCTGGAGCGCGGTCATCACGCGGTTTACCGAGCCGACGCTGGCGAAGGGGCCGAAATAGTCGCCCTTCCGGTCGCGCGCCCCGCGATGCTTGGTGAGCTGCGGGTAATCCTGGTCACCGGTGATCAGGATGTGCGGGAACGCCTTGTCGTCCCGCAGCAGCACATTGTAGCGCGGCATCAGCCGCTTGATCAGGTTCGACTCCAGCAGCAGCGCCTCGACCTCCGTATGGGTCGTGACGAACTCCATGGTGACCGTCTCGGCCACCATGCGCTGCAGCCGGACGGGGAGGCGCTGAACCTGGGTGTAGTTGGTGACCCGGCGCTTCAGGTTACGGGCCTTACCGACATAGAGCACGTCGCCATCCGCATTCATCATGCGGTACACGCCCGGAGTCTCCGGCAGGGTGCGGAGATAGCCCTTAATGGTCTCCACCCCACGGGCAATGTCGGCCGTGCCTCGGCGAGCCTTTGCGGCTGCCGGAGCGTCCACGGGGAGAGGGCTGTCGGTGTCGGCTGCGTTCTGCATGGGCGGATCATGTGGCCGATCCAGGAAGCCCGGTCAATGCGGCCGCAAGCGGCGAAATCGCATCGGGTGGCCGCCCGGCCCTAAAAGGATGGCGGAGATGCTGGCAAAGCAAAAATGTTCCGAGCCCTTATCGGCTAGCCGTCGGGGCAATGGCGCAGACGCCGTCTATCGAATCGAGGGGGTCTAATCCCTTTGGCGGGGGTGTGTGGATGTTCATCCACCAAAGCTGTGGATAAGTCTGCGAACAAGTCGGGGTGGCTGTTGTGGGACCCCAAGCGCCGCAAGGGTTTTACCGGTCTGCACAAAAAACAGGCAGAAAAATCGGGACTATTGATTTTATTGGGTTTTTTCGATGTCAACCGGTCATGCCTCTGTCACATCGTGGATTTTCAAGCTTGACAGGCATTGAAGCCACAGTGGGCAGCACATCCGTATCGTGGTGTGTAAAACTTCGGGTCAAGGAAGGGGAGCCGCATTCCCGTCCGTAACCAATTTTTGCCAAGAGACTGCCCGAACGGCCTAATACCGGAGCCGAATACCCCGAAGTGAAAGCCGCCGGTTCCACGGCGGCCACACTCTCATCCAATCTACTTCCACCCTGTTCCGGTTGCGCTACCTCGGCTCGAACTGCATCGCTACGCCGTTCATGCAGTAGCGAAGGCCCGTCGGCTCCGGTCCGTCCGGAAAAACATGGCCCAGATGACCGCCGCAATTGGCGCAATGCACCTCGGTACGAACCATCCACAAGGTCCTGTCTTCGGAAAGCCCGACCCCGCCTTCGATCGGCGCCCAGAAGCTGGGCCAGCCGGTACCGCTCTCATACTTGGTCGCCGCCTCGAACAGAGATTCGCCGCAGCCGGCACAGGTGAAAGCGCCATCACGCTTTTCCGCGTTCAGGGGGCTGGTGCCGGCCCGCTCCGTCCCGTGACCGCGCAGAACGCGGTACTGGTCGGGCGTCAGGCGCTTCCGCCATTCCTCGTCGGTGAGCTGGAAAGGGAACTCCCCGGAATGGTCGTCACTGTCGCCGGACGCCTGTCGGGCGGCGCCCGTCCCCAGGATGCCGGCCGTGAGCGCTCCGATTCCGCCCAGGAACTGCCGCTTGGTCATGGTCGCCTCTTCTCCGCTGCATCGATCTGGCTACAGCATACAGATGGCGACGGCGCTGCTGCTGGGCGAGGGGGGCTCAGGGTAGGTCGAACATGTCCAGGTCGACGGATGCCCCGTCCTGGTGCAGCCGGCCCTCGCCCGGATTGTCGTAGGCGACAAGCAGACGCCTATGATCAGGCAGAAGGCAGAATCCCTCCGCATGATCGAAGCCATGGCCGTGCGGCACGTCCATGACCTTCACCAGCCGTTCCCGGGGGACCACCGTTTCGCCTCCGGCGTTGAGCGCGCCCGGCCAGCGCCAGATCTGCACCGGCCCGTCCAGATCCATGGTTGGGCCAGCCAGGATCAGCAGATCGTTGCCGTCCATCTTCAGGTCGCGGATGCCGAGTCCGTCCAGGTCCAGGAAGTGCTTGGCATAGCGCTCATCCTCTTCGCCCAGGCATTCCGGCCTCAGCCGGCCGGGTTTGTCCTTGGGCAGGCTGAGGGCCAGTTCCAGCACCACCGCCCATCCCCGCAGAACCGGTCCCCGCAGGCCCAGGAATACGCGGTGGATGCCATCCTCGGTCCGGTGCGCGGCGATGCCTTCCACGTCGAACCCGTTCTCCTTCGCCGGCACCTCCAGGAAGCGGCCGAGATGCTCATCCATCCGCAGGTCGCGGGTGAGGACGTTGCCATGCTTGTGGGAGAACTTCAGGCAGGCGGCGGACAGCCTTGTACCGTCCGGGCTCGTTGCCTCCCGGTGCAGCTCGTAGGTCCCGTCCTTCGCGCGCAGACAAGGAATGCGGCCCAGGAGCCAACGATTCGGATCGCGCTTGACCTCGGTCAGCCGTTTCAAAGCGTTCGCCGGATCATTCTCCAGCGGCTTGGGTTTCTTGCGCGCATAGGCCATGGAGCCGGTGACCCAGAGATAGTCGCCATCCATCGCCAGCCCTTCGATATCAACTTCGCCCTCGGCCCCTTCCGGGAGATCGAAGAAGTCGGCGAGGCTGTAGACACATGCCTCCCCATAGCTCCCACCGCCATCCGCCGTGACCAGCCTCTCCACCGAGCAGGTCTCATCCGAGGCGGTCCAGAGGTAGTCGCCCGTCAGCTCAAGGGCCGAAAGATTGTTCCGCAATGGTTCATCCACCGCCTCCGGCAGTTCATCATGATGCGGAAGGCGAAGGGTGATGGTGCGGGCGGGCGTGGCGGGTGCGGACATGGGCGTCTCCGATAAGGCATTGCCGGAGCTTAACACCCATCCACGCGCCGACGTCATCGGTCAGGCAGGACTATTTCCAGATCGGCGTTCCCGCTCCCGGCAGGCCCAGTTTGCCCCAGATTTCGCTGACCCGATCCACCACGCCCTGGTCCATGCGCAGCACCTCGCCCCATTCGCGGTGGGTCTCGGGGGGCAGCTTATCGGTGGCATCCAGCCCGATCTTGCCGCCGAGGCCGGATTCGGGACTGGCGAAGTCCAGATAATCGATGGGCGTGCCCTCGATCACCGTGATGTCGCGGGCGGGGTCCATCTTGGTGGAGATGGCCCACATCACATCCTTCCAGTCGCGGGCGTTCACGTCATGGTCCACGACGATCACCCACTTCGTGTACATGAACTGCCGCAGGAAGGACCAGACGCCCATCATCACGCGCTTGGCATGGCCGGGATAGGCCTTCTTCATGCTGACCACGGCGATGCGGTAGCTGCACCCCTCGGGCGGCAGCCAGAAATCCACGATTTCCGGGAACTGCTGCTGGAGCAGGGGGATGAAGACCTCGTTCAGCGCCTCTCCCAGCACGCTGGGCTCGTCCGGCGGGCGGCCGGTGAAGGTGGAGAGGTAGATCGGATCGCGGCGCATGGTGATGGCCGTGACCTCGAACACCGGGAACTGCTCCACGCTGTTGTAATAGCCGGTGTGGTCGCCATACGGCCCCTCATCGGCGTACTCGTCCAGTGAGACATAGCCCTCCAGCACGATCTCCGCCGTGGCAGGAACCTTGATGGGTACGGTCCTGCAGTCCACCAGATCCACCTTCTTGCCGCGCAGCAGGCCGGCGAACTGGTATTCGGACAGAGTATCCGGCACCGGCGTCACGGCGGCCAGGATGGTGCCGGGATCGGCGCCCAGCACGGCGGCGGCGGGAAGCGGCTCCCGCTTGCCGGCCTGCTTCCAGCGCTGATGGTGCTGCGCCCCGCCGCGGTGCTTCAGCCAGCGCATGATGGTCTTGTTCTTCCCCAGCACCTGCATGCGGTAGATGCCCAGGTTGAAGGCATCCTCCCGCTTGTCGCTGGGCCCCCTGGTCACCACCAGCGGCCAAGTGATCAGCGGCGCCGGCTCCCCCGGCCAGCAGGTCTGGACGGGCAGGCGGGACAGGTCCACCTGATCGCCGGTCAGCACCACCTCCTGGCAGGGCGCGCGGGATACATTGCCCGGCCGCATGGCCATCACCGTCTTCGCCAGCGGCAGCAGGTCGAACGCCTCCCGCAGGCCGCGCGGCGGCTCCGGCTGCTTCAGGAATGCCAGGGTCTCGCCGACCTGGCGCAGCTCATGCGGCTCCCGGTCCATGCCCCAGGCCACACGCTCCACCGTGCCGAACAGGTTGATCAGCACCGGCATATCGCTACGGGTGCCGTCCGCCTTGATCGGGTTCTCGAACAACACGGCCGGCCCGCCTTCCGCCAGCAGGCGGGTGTGGATCTCCGTCATCTCCAGCACGGTGGAAACCGGCTCCCGCACCCGGACGAGGCGGCCTGTCTCTTCCAGGCGGGCGATGAACTCACGGAGGGAGGCATAGGGCATGGGCGTGGACTTCCGTTGCAGGCGTGCAGCCTTAGTAATGGGGTGCTTGGCAGCAGACAAGCTGCGTGCCGATTTCCTGCGCGGGCGGAGACGGCCCGTTCAGCCGGGCGGCACCCGCCAGACTTTGGTTTCCCGCTCCTCCCGGTCTTCCAGCTCGCGGCTGGTGGGCACGATATAGGTGGCTCGATGCTCCAGCCCCTCGCGGGGCAGATAGGTGCGGCCGGGGTCGCCGATCAGCACCAGCGTTCCGGTGGCCGCCACCGCCTTGAACCATGCCAGCGCGCGCTCGGCCAAGGGGCGCTCATAGCAGATGTCGCCGGCCAGCAGCACATCAATGCCGGGCAGCGGACTGCCGATGAGGTCCTGACAGGTGGTTTCCACCGCAAGCCCGTTCAGGGCGTCATTCAGCCGGGTCGCCGCGATGGCGAACGGGTCGATCTCCGCTGCCATGACATGGGCGGCGCCGGACTTGGCGGCGGCCAGCGCCACCAGGCCGCCGCCGGTCGCGAAGTCCAGCACGCGCTTGCCGCGGACGATCTCCGGATGATCCAGCACATGACGGGCCAGGGCCTGTCCGCCGGCCCAGGCAAAGGCCCAGAAGGGCGGCGGCACGCCGTTCCGCTCCAGCCACGCCTCCGTCGCTTCCCAGAGCGGCGTGATCTCGGTTGCGAGGTGGAGGCGCAACTCGGGCAGCAGTGGCGCGCGACCAATTGCCGTGTGGGCACGGACGAAGTCGAGATGGCGGCTGTCGCCGTCAAGGGGAGACCGGTCGGTCATGCTGGCTCATTCATAATGCGGCGGCCCGGACCCGCACAGCGTAACGGCGCGGACCTGCCGTCGGCCGCGACAGGACGAAGGTAAGGCGCGGGGAGGAAGATCGACAACCGCTCCAGTCGGGATGGATTCGGCTCAGCTTCTGTTCTCAGGCAGGAGCGAGGGATCGTCCGGATCGACCACTGCGAGGGAAACCACGGCCGTGTTGATCAACAGCTTGCCGACATGCTCGAAATTGACGGTCACCCGGTTGCCGATAACGGACTGGACCTGCCCCAGGCCCCAGTCGGGTTGTTCCGGATGACGCACTATGCTTCCCGGCGACAGGAAATCGGTCACGTGTACGGTTCTCCTTCGTCTGCATCGCGCCCTGTGATAACCGTCCGGGCGCTCCCGCGAGCCATACTCACCGTCAGCCGCCCAGGATGCGGCGGCCCGCCCCGGACGGGGCCAAGCCAGGGAAGGAACCGTCCATGCCAGCCATGATCGGCGTCCGCGCCATGGAACTGCTCATCTCCCGCCTCTGCCATGATCTGGTGGGTCCGGTCGGCGCGATCAACAACGGAGTCGAGCTGATCGAGGAGAGCGGCCTTGCCGGTTCGGAGGACGCGTTCGATCTGGTATCGGAAAGCGCCGAGATCGCTTCCCGCCGGCTGAAGATGTTCCGCCTAGCCTTCGGCGCAGCCGGCGCCCAGGATACGTTGGGCCTGGGCGACATCCGGGCGGTCATCGAAGGCTGGTTCCGCGGCGGGAAGGTCCGCTTCGTCTGGAGCGCCGCCAGCTTTCCGGAGACGCCCCGTGGCTTCATGAAAGTGCTTCTCTGCGCTGTTCTCCTTGCCGATGAGGCAATGCCCCAAGGGGGAGCCCTGACCCTGACCGCCGGCAGCGGCGGCGTGCGTCTCGCGGGGGAGGGACGGGCCGCCAGCGTTCGCGAAGAGGTGCGAACCGCTCTGGAAGGCGGAAGCGTGGAGGATGATCTGACCCCGCGCGCTGTCCTTGGCTATGCCGCGGGGCGCATTGCGGCCGCATATGGTTTAGGCCTCGCCATCGAGGCGGAAGAACCTGGGCGTGTGGCCATCCGGGTCCTGCCCCAATCCGGCGCACCGCTGGTCTAGATACGTTTTCGTCGTCGAGGCGGAGGAAAGCCGGATCGCCGGCGCCTTTCTGTAGCTCGGCGCACGGTTCTGTCCGCGACCGAATATAGAAAGTGGTTCTTTCCCGAACGAACGGGTAATCTCGCCCAGCCCGATGGAAAGCAGATATGCTATCCATCGGGTTATAGTAAGGTGTATTTAACACCATTGCGCCATGATCCATGGTGGCGCCGGAGGCCCGCTACCCGCTGCAACCAGGGGACGGCACCGGAACGACCAGAGACAGGCTCAATAACGGCGAAAACCCGACTGGGGCGAGGACCATGGACGATCTGCTGAGCGAGTTCCTCACCGAAACCAATGAGAATCTTGCCGTTCTCGACGTCGAATTGGTGCGGCTGGAGCAGAACCCGAACGATCCGAACCTGCTCAGCAACATCTTTCGCCTGGTTCATACCATCAAGGGAACCTGCGGGTTCCTGGGGCTCCCCCGGCTGGAATCGGTCGCCCATGCCGCGGAGAACGTCCTGGGCCGGTTCCGCGACGGGGAACTGGAGGTCACACCCTATGCCGTGACCCTGATCCTGGAATCGCTGGACACCATCAAGAACATCCTGTCCGTTCTGGAGCAGACCGAGGCGGAGCCGGCGGGGTCCGACGAGGATCTGATCAACCGTCTGAATGCCATGGCCGAAGGGCGTGAGCTTCCGAAGGCCGCCGCAGCGTCGGCAGCGGAGCCCGTGGAGCCCCCCGCACCGGCCGAGCCGGAAGAGGATGAGTTCGGCTTCGTTCCCGTTCCCGCCAGCAGGGAAGTGCTCGCGGCATCCGCCGCCGCCGCATCCCTGGCCGAAACGCGCGAGGTTGCGCCGGTGGCGGAGGCTGCCCCGCCCGCCCATCCGCAGGAACCGGTCCGCGCCGAGGCGGTGGATCACGGCCCGGCCGGAGAGGCCAAGGAATCCGCCCTCGCCAACCAGACGATCCGCGTGCATGTGGATTTGCTGGAAAACCTGATGACCATGGTCTCGGAGCTGGTTCTGACCCGCAACCAGCTCCTCCAGATCCTGCGCGCGCAGAAGGACTCGGAATTCGCGACACCGCTGCAGCG
This sequence comes from Indioceanicola profundi, assembly GCF_003568845.1. Lineage (NCBI taxonomy): Bacteria > Pseudomonadati > Pseudomonadota > Alphaproteobacteria > Rhodospirillales > Azospirillaceae > Indioceanicola > Indioceanicola profundi. The sequence continues at coordinate 969,951 of NZ_CP030126.1, forward strand.
CCTGAACCATGTGACCAGCGAGCTGCAGGAAGGCGTCATGAAGACGCGCATGCAGCCGATCGGTAATGCCTGGGCAAAGCTGCCCCGTCTGGTCCGCGATCTGGCCCACGAACTGGGCAAGAAGATCGAGCTGCAGATGCTGGGTGCGGAGACCGAGCTGGACCGGCAGGTGCTGGAACTGATCAAGGACCCGCTGACCCACATGGTCCGCAACTCCGGCGACCATGGGCTGGAGAAGCCGGCGGATCGCGTCGCCAAGGGCAAGGCGGAGACCGGTCGCATCACCCTGAACGCCTTCCACGAGGGCGGCCACATCATCATCGAGATCAGCGATGACGGCCGCGGCCTGAACATCGAGGCGATCAAGCGCAAGGCGATCCAGAACGGTCTCGCCACCGAGGCCGAGCTCGCCACCATGACCGACCAGCAGATCCAGGGCTTCATCATGAAGCCCGGATTTTCCACGGCCGCCGCTGTCACCAGCGTGTCCGGCCGCGGCGTCGGCATGGATGTGGTGAAGACCAACATCGAGAAGATCGGCGGCACCATCGAGATGAAGTCGGTGGAGGGCCGCGGCACCACCTTCACCATCAAGATCCCGCTGACCCTCGCCATTGTCTCCGCCCTGATCGTCGAGTGCGGCGGGGAGCGGTTCGCGATCCCGCAGATCAGCGTGATCGAGCTGGTCCGTGCCGCCAGCGACAGCGAGCACAAGATCGAGCGCATCCACGGCACGCCGGTTTTGCGCCTGCGCAACCGGCTTCTCCCCCTCGTTTCGCTCCAACGGCTGCTCAAGCTGGGCGATGACGAGGAGGACAAGCGCGAGACCTTCATCGTCGTCACGCAGGTCGGCAACTACACGTTCGGCATCATCGTCGACAAGGTGTTCGACACCGAGGAAATCGTGGTGAAGCCGGTGGCGCCGATCCTGCGCCATCTGGAGCTGTTCTCCGGCAACACGATCCTGGGCGACGGTTCGGTGATCATGATCCTGGACCCGAACGGCATCGCCATGGAGACCGGCGAAATGGCTGTCCAGGACAGCCAGACCGCCCAGGAGCTGACCACCAAGACCTCCCGTCGGGAGGAGGACACCATGGCGCTTCTGGTCTTCACCGCTGGCGGGGAGGGCCCGAAGGCGGTGCCCCTGGCCCTGGTCGCCCGCCTGGAGGATATCGATCTCGATCAGGTGGAGCTGTCGAACGGTTCGCCGGTCGTGCAGTACCGCGGCAAGCTCATGCCCCTGGTGCCCATCGATCCCAACTGGCAGATCCGCCGCGGCGCCCGCCAGCCGGTGGTGGTGTTCGCCGATGGCGACCGCTCCATGGGCCTGGTGGTGGACGAGATCGTCGACATCGTGGACGACAAGATGCAGGTCGAGCTCGGCACCGAGCGGCCGGGCTTCCTGGGCAGCGCCATCATCGCCGGCAAGGCCACCGACGTGATTGATGCCGGCTTCTACCTGACCCAGGCGTTCAAGGACTGGTTCGGCTCCGCCGCCCAGGACGCGAACGAGGATGGAAGGGCGCACCGGATACTGCTGGTGGATGACAGCCCGTTCTTCCGCAACCTGCTCACCCCGATGCTTGCGGTGTCCGGCTATGATGTCCATGCGGTCGACAACGCGGACGACGCCTTGGCGCTCTGCGAGGCCGGGGAGGAGTTCGACGTCATCGTGTCCGACATCGAGATGCCGGGCATGAGCGGGCTGGACTTCGCCCGCGCGGTCCGCAGCACCGAGCGCTGGGCCGCCGTGCCGCTGGTGGCCCTGTCCAGCCATGCCAGCCCGCGTGATTTGGATCGCGGCCGTCAGGCCGGCTTCACCGACTATGTCGCCAAGTTCGACCGCGACGCGCTGCTCTTTACCCTGCAGCATACCCTCGCCGAGACCAGAGGTGCCGCATGAGTTCCCGCCTGCCCGTTGCCGCCAAGGCCAATCTGCCGTCCGAAATCAACACGGTCCGGAACGAGGACTTCGTAACGGCCAGCATCGCCGACCAGATGTTCGGCATTCCCGTCCTGCAGGTTCAGGACGTGCTGGGCCCGCAGAAGATCACCCGCATTCCGCTGGCTCCGCCGGAGATCGCGGGGTCGCTGAACCTGCGCGGCCGCATCGTCACCGCAGTGGATGTCCGCAAGCGGCTGGGACTGCCGCCGCGGCCTTCGGACATCAAGGGGATGAGCATCGTCGTCGACCTGAAGGGGGAACTCTATTCCCTGATGGTCGACAATGTCGGAGAGGTTCTGTCCCTCTCGGCCGAGGAGTTCGAGCGCCATCCGGCGACCATGGATCAGCGCTGGCGGGAGGTGTCGAGGGGCATCTACCGCTTGAAGAGCAACCTGCTGGTCGTACTCGAAGTGTCCCGTCTGCTGAATTTCGCCACTATCGAAGCGGCGTGACCACGCCCCTCGGATGAGGTTCCTCTATGAAGTCCTGCCTGGTCGTCGATGACAGCCGCGTGGTCCGCAAGGTCGCGCGGAAGATCCTGGAGGAGCTGGGGTTCGCCTGCAACGAGGCCGAGGACGGCAAGCAGGCGATGGACATCTGCGCCGGGTCCATGCCCGATGCGGTTCTCCTGGACTGGAACATGCCGGTGCTGTCCGGCATCGAGTTCCTGCGCCGGCTCCGGAAGATGACCGGCGGCGAAGGGCCGAAGGTCATCTTCTGCACCACGGAGAACGATCTGGCCCATATCCAGGAAGCCCTGTCGGCCGGCGCCAACGAGTACATCATGAAGCCGTTCGACAGCGAAATCATCCAGACCAAGTTTCAGCAGGTCGGCCTGCTCTGAGGCCCCGGGATATGTGCGCGTGATGACCGATCTTCCCGGACGAACCGTGCCGACGGGGGCACCACAGACCGGCCATGAACCTTTCCGGGTCATGGTGGTGGACGACAGCGCGGTGATCCGCGGGCTGATCACGCGGGCGTTGGAAAGCGATCCGGAAATCCGCGTCGTGGCGTCCGTCGCCAACGGCCAGATGGCGATCAACACGCTTCAGCGACAACCGACCATCGACGTCATCGTGCTGGATATAGAGATGCCGGTGCTTGACGGGCTCTCGGCCCTGCCGCACCTGCTCGAGGTCGATCCGCACGTCAAGATCGTCATGGCTTCCACCCTCACCGCGAAGGGAGCGGACGTGTCGCTGCGCGCTCTGCGGGCGGGGGCGGCCGACTACATCCCAAAGCCGTCGAGCACGCGGGAACTGACCGGCGCGGACAATTTCAAGCGCGAGCTGACGGAGAAGGTCAAGGCGCTGGGTCAAGCCGCGCGGCGCGCCGACCCGCGCAAGGCGACCGCCGCCGGGGAGCCTCAGGCCCGGCCGCTCCCGCGTCCGCCAGTCCAGCCTGCCGCGACCATCGTGGCGCAGCCCACCAGCGGTTACACCCTGCCGACGCCGATGCGGCTGAAGCCGGAGCCGGCGGTGGTCACGCTTCGCCCGGCCGTCGATATCCGGCCCGACGTGATCGCCATAGGAAGCTCCACCGGTGGGCCGCAGGCCCTGTTCGAGGTGCTTCAGCATCTCAAGGCCGGGATTGACCAGCCGATCCTTATCACCCAGCACATGCCGGCGACCTTCACCACCATCCTGGCCGAGCACATTACCCGCCAGTGCGGGGTGCAGTGCACGGAGGCGAAGGACGGCGAACCGGTTGTCGGTGGGCGGGCCTATGTGGCGCCCGGCGATTTCCACATGCTGATCGTCTCGAAGAACGGCCTGCCTACGATCCAGCTCACCAAGGACCCGCCGGAGAATTTCTGTCGGCCGGCCGTGGACCCGATGCTGCGCAGCATCGTCGGATTCTGGGGGCGCAAGGTGCTGGCCGTCATCCTGACCGGCATGGGGCATGACGGTCAGAAAGGCTGCGAACAGGTGGTGCAGTCCGGCGGCAACGTGGTCGGGCAGGACGAGGCTTCGAGCGTCGTCTGGGGTATGCCCGGCGCCGTTGCCACGGCCGGCCTGTGCAGCGCCGTGCTCCCGCTCAAGGAGATTGGGCCGCACATCCGAAGGATGGCATCGAGGCGGGCAGCATGAAGGTTGAAGACTTCGACATGTTCTGCACCCTGCTGCGCCAGCGCTCCGGTCTGGTCCTGACCAAGGACAAGGCCTATCTGCTGGAGTCGCGGCTCATGCCGGTCGCCCGGAAGTGGAACCTCAAGGGTCTGGACGAGTTGGCCGCCGCGGTCCGGACCCGCCGGGACGAGGCGCTGCTGAGGGACATGACGGAGGCGATGACGACCAACGAGTCGTCCTTCTTCCGGGACCAGAAGCCGTTCGACCAGTTCAAATCCGTGGTGCTGCCCACCATGCTCCAGGCGCGGGCGGCCAAGCGGCAGGTCCGCATCTGGTCGGCTGCCTGCTCCTCCGGCCAGGAGCCCTACAGCCTTGCCATGCTCCTGAACGAGGAGGGGACGAAGCTCGCCGGCTGGCGGTTCGAGATCGTCGCTACCGACCTGTCGGGCGAGATGATCACCAAGGCCCGGAACGGCATCTACACACAGTTCGAAGTTCAGCGCGGCCTGCCCATCACCCACTTGGTCAAGTATTTCAAGCAGGTGGGAGACAAGTGGCAACTGAATCAGGATCTGCGCGACCGGGTGCAGTACCGGGAGTTCAACCTGCTGAACGATCTGAGCCCGCTTGGCCAGTTCGACGTGATCTTCTGCCGCAATGTGCTGATCTATTTCGACCAGCCCACCAAGGCCAAGGTGCTGGAAGCCATGTCCCGCATCCTGGCCCCGGACGGCGTTCTCTATCTCGGTGGGGCGGAAACGGTCCTGGGGATCACCGAGAGGTTCAAGCCCATGGAAGGCCAGCGCGGCCTTTACACCCTGGCCGGCGCTCCGGCGCGCGCGCTCGCATAGGACGTTGGATGCGCGGCGCCGGCGCCGGTCTGGATCAGACCTTCAGCCTGTCCTTGAGATCCGACATCTGGCCGGGATCGACGAGATTCAACCGTTGAAGGTCCTCGACCGAGCCGAAGGGGCCGTGTCGATCGCGATGGGCGATGATCTCGTCCGCACGGCCGGGACCGATCCCGCGCACGCTCATCAGCTCGTCACGTCCGGCATGATTCAGATCGACGGGCTTGTTCAGCACCTGACGTTCCACGCTGGACCCGTCGATGCGGTCGCGTGGCGCTTCGCGGCGTTCGCTGGTCATTGTGGCTTCTCCTCGCTTGTTGGCGGTGGTGCGAAGTCACGCTCCAACCGGCGAGGTCCATTGCTGTCACGCGGCGGTGAGGTCCGGGGTCAATCCGTCTCGTCCTTGCGACGCTGGAAGCGCGTGGCGCTGATCTCGTCGAAAGTCCCGGTTTCGCGCCTCGCGCGCTCCTGCCTGCGGCGCTGGTCGCGCTCCTCCTGCGCCAGCTCGTAACGCTTCAGCTCCCGGAAAGCATCCGCCAAAGCCTCTTCCGCGTCTTCCACCCGCTGGCCGGCCTGGAGGATGGAGCGGTCCAGATTCTCCCGCCGCAGCCGCATCTGCCGCGCGTAAGCGGAGAAGGTCATGGAAACCACGATGGAGCCGGCGGCGACACGCTGCTCCTCCGCCAACTCGGTGTCCACCCGACTGCGCTCCTCCTGCAGCCGCTCCAGCAGCGTCCGGAGTTCCGTGAGCTGTCGTCGCTGCTCATCCACCTGGAGCTTGTGAAGTCGGATCAGGGGGCCGAGGTCCTTCATGGCGACTCTCCTCAGCCTGCGGCGGTGCCGCCGGCATCCATGCCCAGGATCGCGCCCAACTCGGCATAGCCGGTGGCTAGGTCGCTCTGTTCATGGATCCGCTGCTTCAGGAAGGCCTCCAGGGCGGGGGCATAGTGGATCGCCTCATCCACCTGCGGGTCGGACCCGCGCCGGTAAGCGCCGAGCCGGATCATCTCCTCCATGTCGGCATGGGTCGCCATGAGCTGGCGCGCACGCGTCACCAGCGTGTTTTCCGCCTCCGAGTTACAGTGCGGCATGGTCCGGCTGACGGATCGGAGGATGTTGATCGCAGGGAACCGGCCGCGTTCAGCGATGCGCCGTTCCATGACGATATGGCCGTCCAGGATGCCGCGCACGGCGTCGGCGATTGGTTCCTCCATATCGCCGCCCTCAACCAGGACCGTGAACAGGCCGGTGATGCTGCCTTCTCCGGTACCTGGGCCGGCCCGCTCCAGCAGGCGCGGAAGCTCGGCGAAGACGGTGGGCGGATACCCCTTGGTGGTCGGCGGTTCCCCGGCGGACAGTCCGATTTCCCGCTGGGCCATGGCGAAGCGTGTCACGCTGTCCATCAGGCACAGCACATCCTGGCCCTGGTCGCGGAAATACTCCGCTACCGCCATGGTCATGTAGGCGGCCTGGCGGCGCAGCAGGGGGGGCTCATCGCTGGTGGCGACGATGACGATGCTACGCGCCAGCCCCTCGGGGCCGAGATCGTTCTCCAGGAACTCCTGCACCTCGCGGCCACGCTCACCGATCAGGCCGATCACGCTGACCGGGGCGTCGGTGTAGCGCGCCAGCATCGACATCAGCACGGACTTGCCGACGCCGGAGCCGGCGAAGATGCCCATCCGCTGCCCGCGGCAACAGGTCAGAAAGGTGTTCAGGGCGCGCACGCCGAGATCGATCTTGGCGCCGACCCGCTTGCGGGCATGGGCTGGCGGCGGGGCGTTGCGGACGCGCACCGCCTCGGGCCCTTGGGGCAAGGGACCAAGACCGTCGATCGGCTCCCCGAGCGCGTTGATCACGCGCCCTAGCCAAGCGTGGGTGGGATGGATGGCGGCCTGACCGTCTGCCACCTCCGCCCGGCAGCCGAGGCCGATGTCGTCCAGGCTGCCGAACGGCATGAGCAACGCTCTTCCGGAGCGGAACCCCACCACTTCGCAGGGCACAACGCGACCGCCGCGTGTTATGACCCGGCACCGCCCGCCGACCGACAATCGGCGTTCCACCCCGCCGACCTCAACAAGCATGCCAAGTACAGACGTGACCCGCCCGAACACGCGCGCCGCCGGAATAGCTTCAATTTCCTGGATAATCCGGTCAGGGTCGTATTGCACGGGGTCCGGTTTCCTTGGCGCGCATTGCTGTGCCAAATTTATGCTGGCACTAAAATATTAACGACGGGTATTCCCTTCGGATAGCATAATGAACTAACCTCAGTTAACCTATTTCTGTCGATCAATCGGACGGGGTTGGCCCGGCTTCTCCACCTTTGCGCGCCGGATACAGTCATATCCGGACCAGCACCGGAATTGTGAGGAACACGATGAGAGTCCTGTTGGTCGAAGACGACAAGTCCATGGCCAGGAGTATCCAATTGATGCTGGGTACCGAAGGCTACATCGTGGACACGACCGATCTTGGCGAAGACGGCCTGGAAATCGGCAAAATCTATGACTACGACATTATCATTCTCGACTTGATGCTGCCCGACATCGACGGGTACGAGGTGCTGCGCCGTCTGCGCTCCGCCCGCGTCAACACGCCGATCCTGATCCTTTCCGGCCTGACCGAAATGGATGCCAAGATCAAGGGGCTGGGCTTCGGTGCGGACGACTATATTACGAAGCCGTTCGACAAGCGGGAGCTGGTCGCCCGGCTTCAGGCGATCATCCGCCGCTCCAAGGGCCATTCGGAGAGCCTGATCCGGACCGGCAAGCTGGCCGTCAATCTGGAGGCCCGCACGGTGGAGGTGGATGGCAGTCCGCTGCACCTGACCGGCAAGGAGTACGGAATCCTGGAGCTGCTGTCCCTGCGCAAGGGCACCACGCTGACCAAGGAGATGTTCCTCAACCATCTCTATGGCGGGATGGATGAGCCGGAGCTGAAGATCATCGACGTCTTCGTCTGCAAACTCCGCAAGAAGCTCACCACCGCCACCAAGGGCGAGAACTACATCGAGACGGTGTGGGGGCGCGGCTATGTGTTGCGCGATCCGCCGGCCGATGCGAAGGCCCAGCGTCAGGCGGGTTGATGGGCGCCGGCCGGATTGGCATATCCTGAATCATACGGGGGTGTGTCAATCCGGCTGCTGGACTGTTGCGTGCGGACGCTGATTGTTCCGGGAGCGGTCCCATGAATGGATCGACCCGGCCTTCCGGCCGGCGCGTCGTGCTGGCCGGGGCCGGACATGCGCAGCTCTATACGCTGAAGCACGCCATCGAGTTCGCCCGGCGCGGGCATGAGCTGGTTACCATCGCACCGGACCACTTCTGGTATTCGGGGCTGGCCACCGGCGTCCTCTCCGGCCTCTATACGCCAGCGATCGACAAGGTGGATGTGGAAGCGCTGACCCGGCAGGCGGGTGGCCGCTTCATCCGCGACAGGATCACGGAAGTCGATCTGACCCGGCGCCTGGTGCATCTGGAACGGGGCGATCCCCTCAGCTTCGATGCGCTGTCCATCACGCTGGGAAGCGAACCGCATCCCGTTCCCGGTGCCGGAGGCGTTCCAGGCTGCTATAGCGTGAAGCCGATTGCCCAGATCTGCCGGCTCCGCGAGGAAATCGAAAGGCGGTTGACGGCCGATCCCTCGTCCGCGCCACGGATCGTGGTGGCCGGCGGCGGTGTTACCGCGGTGGAACTCGCGTCCAATCTCGAAGCGCTTGCCCGCCGCTTCGGCGGAAATGTCCGAGTCGTCGTGCTGGCCGGTCGCGGCGGGCCTCTGCGCCAACTTCCTCCCGCGGCAGCCAGCCTTGTTCTCGACATACTGGAGCGGCGAGGCATCTGTGTGCAGTCGGGCGCGCGGGTAGAGCGGGTGGAGCCCGGCTGCGCCATCCTGGAAGGAAGCGGGACCGCGGTTGCTTTCGACCTGTTCGTCAACGCCACCGGCCTGCAGCCCAATCCTGTTCTGAAACGCTCCGGCCTTCCAGTCGATGGCCGGGGTGCGATGCTGGTGGACGACACGTTGCGGAGCATTGCCGATCCCAACGTCCATGGCGGCGGCGACTGCATCGCCATCAGGGGATACGAACTGCCCAGGATTGGCGTCCACGCCATCCGGGAGGCGCCGATCCTGTTCCGCAATTTACTTGCGGCCCTGGACTGCGAGCCGGCGGAGACCTATGCCCCGCAGGCGCGCTATCTCTGGATCATGAATCTCGGCGATGAAACCGGGCTCGCCGTGCGCGGCGGGCTCTGGTGGCATGGGCGGCTTGCATTCCGCCTCAAGGATTGGATCGACCGCCGATTCCTGCGGGAATATCAGATCGCCGCCGGGAGCGACATCGTTGCCTGAAGCGGCAAAGAGGCGGGCGCCCGGCCGTCTACGCCGTTGGGTTAGCATGATGAAGCGGGACGTACTGGCCCTTTGGCTCGCGGCGCGTGACCGGCGGGTGCCCTGGCATGCCAAGGTCCTGGCGGCGGTGGTTGCGGCCTATGCGCTGTCGCCGATCGACCTGATCCCCGATGCTATTCCTGTGCTGGGCTATCTTGACGATCTGATCCTGGTTCCGGCCGGCATCTGGCTGGCGGTGCGTCTGATCCCTGTTGCGTTGATGACGGAACTACGGGAACGGGCGGCCGCTCTCGACCGGCCGGTCAGCCGGGCTAGCGCCGCGCTGATCCTTGCGCTCTGGCTGGCAGGAGCCGGAATCCTGGCTTGGTTCTGGTTAATCCGGCCGGAATAACGGCCGGACCTGATATGAGCGGCCGCCCTCCAAGGTCGGAACCGGATCAATGCCCCGCCTGTTCGGCGTTCAACCGACCGAGACAAGAGAGGAACCGGACGATGAAGGCGCTGTGCTGGCACGGGAAAGGCGATATCCGCTACGACACGGTTCCCGATCCGAAGATCGAGGATCCGCAGGACGCCATTATCAAGGTCACAAGCTGCGCCATCTGCGGTTCCGACCTACACCTCATGGATGGGTACATTCCGTTCATGGAAAGCGGCGACGTGCTGGGCCATGAATGCATGGGCGAGGTGGTCGAGGTCGGCAAGGAAACGAAGAACCTGAAGGTCGGCGACCGGGTGGTGATCCCCTTCACCATCAATTGCGGCAAGTGCGACCAGTGCCGGCGCGGCAACTTCTCCGTCTGCGAGAACAGCAACCGGAACGCCAGCCTGGCCGCCAAGATGTTCGGCCATACCACCGCCGGTTTGTTCGGATATTCGCACCTGACCGGCGGCTATGCCGGCGGGCAGGCGGAATATGTGCGGGTGCCCTTCGCCGACCCGACGGCAATCAAGGTGCCGAAGACCGGACTGACCGACGATCAACTCCTGTTCCTCAGCGACATCTTCCCGACCGGCTGGCAGGCGGCGGTCCATTGCGACATCCAGCCCACGGATGTCGTCGCGATCTGGGGCTGCGGGCCGGTGGCACAGTTCGCGATCAAGAGCGCCCTGATGCTGGGCGCCCATACGGTCATCGCCATCGACCGCGTCCCGGAACGGCTGGCCCTTGCCAAGGAGGCGGGCGCCATCACCATCAACTTCGATGAGGAGCCGGTGCTGGAGCGGCTCAATGAGCTGACCGGCGGGCGCGGACCGGATAAATGCATCGAGGCTGTGGGCATGGAGGCGCATGCCGGCCTGGGTGCGCACGGGCTGATGGGCATGTACGACAAGGCCAAATCCACGCTGATGCTGGAGACAGAGCGGCCGGTGGCCCTGCGTGAGGCGATCTATGCCTGCCGCCCCGGCGGCATCGTCTCTGTCGCCGGGGTGTTCGGGGGACTGGCCGACAAGATTCCGCTGGGTGCCTTCATGAACAAGGGCCTGACCATGCGAACGGGCCAGACCCATGTGAAGCGCTTTACCGATGATCTGCTGCGCCGGATCGAGGAAGGGCAGATCGACCCAACCTTCGTCATCACGCACAAGCTGGACCTAAAGGACGGGCCGGAGGCCTATCACACCTTCCGCGACAAGAAGGACGGCTGCATCAAGGTGGTGCTGCGGCCGTAAGCGCCGACGTGTGGCGCTTGGCGGATTGCGACTTCCCTGTCCTGGTCGTCGCAATCCGTCCTCGGCTGCCGCCAGCTCAGGACTGGCCGGGCAGGCGGCTGGTCCGTTCAGTCAGGGCGCGGAGCCCCTCCACGGCATGATGGTCGAATTGGCCGGGCTGCAGACGCCAGGCCCAGTTGCCGTCCGCCACGCCGGGGATGTTCATCCGGGCTTCCGTACCCAGGCCCAGCACGTCCTGCACGGGCACCACCGCCAGGCGCGCATTGGTTTCCATCGCATAGCGGATGAAGTCCCAATGTACGGCGGTATGGTTGCTGTGCAGGAAGTCCAGCATCGCCCGACCGGTATCCGAGTCCACCCCGCCCACATGGCGGAACCAGCCCAGGATCGTGTCATTGTCGTGGGTGCCGGTATAGAAGATCCGGTTCTCTGGATGCCGGCTCGAGTCCGACCGCTCCGGATGGAAATCCTCTCCCCACTCGAAGGGCAGGACGCGCATGCCGGGGAAACCGAAATGGTCCCGCAGACGCTCCACCTCATCCGTGATGATGCCGAGGTCTTCTGCAATTACCGGCACATCGCCGAACCGGTCCCGCAGGGACTGGAACAGCTCGTACCCAGGGGCGGGGACCCAGCGGCCATTGATGGCCGTTTCCTGCCCAGCGGGAATTTCCCAGTATGCCTCGAAGCCGCGGAAATGGTCGACGCGGACCAGATCGACCATCTCGAGCGTCTTGGCCATGCGGAGTTGCCACCAGGCGAATCCTTCCGCCCGGTGCGCGTCCCAGCGGTAGAGCGGGTTGCCCCAGAGCTGGCCGGTCGCGCTGAAATAATCCGGCGGGACGCCGGCGACCAGCGTCGGGCGACCGGTATTGTCCAACTCGAACAAATGTGGCTTGGACCAGACGTCGGCGCTGTCGCCGGCGACGAAGATCGGAATGTCGCCGATGATCCTCACGCCCTTGGAATGGGCATGGGCGCGCAGCCGCTCCCACTGGCGGAAGAACAGGAACTGCTGAACCTTGATGCGGCGGATTTCCATGCCCAGGCTGTGGCGCGCCTCTGACAGGCCCATCGGGTCGCGCATGACATAGAGCGCGTTCCACTCCTGCCAGGGCCGGCCGCGATGGCGGTCCTTCAGCGCGATGAAGAGGGCGTAGTCGTCCAGCCAGTCGGCTTCATGCCGGGCGCGGAAGAGGTCGAAATCGGCCCACAGCTCATCGCTGCCGTCACGGCGCAGGAAGTTGGCGCAGACCTCGTCCAGCGCCGCCAGCTTTGCCGAGACCACGTCGCCGTAATCCACGCCGTTTGCCCGGTTCTGCGGCAGGCGGTACTGGATAGCGCTGTCGGCCAACCCCTCCGCGATCAGGTCGTCGAAGCTGATCAGCAGCGGATTGCCGGCGAAGGTGGAGAGGGCGGAATAAGGGGAGTTGCCGGCACTGGTGGGACCGAGCGGCAGGATCTGCCACCAGGACTGCCCGGCTTCCGCAAGCTGGTCCACGAAGTGGCGGGCCGCCGGGCCCAGGTCGCCGATGCCATGGCCACCGGGTAGGCATGTTGGATGCAGCAGGATGCCGCTGGCGCGCTCGAGGTTCATGTCTTGGATCTGGGATGGGTCGGTGGTGGCGGGCGCGCGGAACCGGGGCTGTCCGGCGGTCCCTTGCGTTGTGATATTAGTAGTAGCGTTACAAGCCTCAAATCACTTTCGGATGTGAGCCGTTGTTAAGAATTGCGCGCTATCGGTGATGTCCGGCTTGCCAAGGACCGCGTTCCGGTACCAGGATTACAAAATCCATGTGCGACAGATGGCCCGACGGCCGTTTCAAGAGACATAGCCCTCGCGCCCTGCCACGGTTCGACGCCCCATGACACTTCAGCTCCTTCCGCCCGGCAGCATCAGCGGTCCGGAAGCGTCCATCGCGGCGCTGGACCGGCTGTACGATCATGTCACAAAGGTGATGCTGTCGCGCCAGCACCCGGTCACCGGCCTGCTGCCGGCCAGTACGGCGATCACCGTGCATGGCAATTACACCCATGCGTGGGTCCGAGACAACGTCTACAGCGTCATCGGCGCCTGGGCACTTGGGTTGGCCTACCGCCGAAGGGGCGACCGTCCCGCTCGCGCCCGGTTGCTTGAGCAGTCGGTGCTGAAGACCATGCGCGGCCTGCTTCAGGCCATGATGCGGCAGGCCGCGAAGGTGGAGAGGTTCAAGCACACCCAGAACCCGCTGGACAGCCTGCACGCGATCTATTCCGCCAGCACCGGGGAAACGGTGGCGCAGGATAATGGCTGGGGGCACCTCCAGATCGACGCCACCTCGCTGTTCCTGCTGATGCTGGCGCAGATGACGCGCTCCGGCCTGCCGATCCTGTACACCATGGACGAGGTGGCGTTCGTCCAGAATCTGGCCCACTACATCGGCCCGGCCTACCGCATCGCCGATTACGGCATCTGGGAGCGGGGCCGGAAGATCAATGACGGCAGGGCGGAGCTGAATGCCAGTTCCATCGGCATGGCGAAGGCGGCGCTGGAAGCCATCCAGGGCATGGACATGTTCGGGGAGGACGCGTTCGGCGCCGGCGAGGGGCGGCAGGCCGTCATCCATGTGGTCCCCGACGAGATCGCCCGCGCCCGCGCCACGCTGGAAGCGCTGCTGCCGCGCGAATCGGGTTCCAAGGAGGTGGATGCGGCGCTCCTCTCCGTGATCGGCTGGCCCGCCTTCGCGGTGGAGGACCCCGATCTGGTGGCCCGCACCAGCGCCAACATCGCGGCCAAGCTGGAAGGGCGCTGGGGCGCCAAGCGCTTCCTGCGCGACGGGCATCAGACCGCGTTGGAAGACCATAACCGCCTGCACTACGAAGCAGGGGAGCTGAGCCGCTTCGACGGGATCGAATCGGAATGGCCGCTCTTCTTCACCTATCGCTATGTCACGGCTCTGCTGACCGGAGACCGGGAGGCGGCGTCCGTCTACCGGAAGAAGCTGGACGGGCTGCTGGTGGAGCGGCATGGAGAACCGTTGCTGCCCGAGCTGTTCATCGTCCCTGCCGAGCTGGCAGAGGCCGAGCGGGCCGCACCGGGCAGCCAGCCGCGCGTGCCGAACGAGAATGTGCCGCTGCTCTGGGCACAGAGCCTGTATGTGGTGGGGCTGCTGCTGGAAGCGGGATTGCTCGCCCCGGCGGATATCGACCCGCTGAACCGCCGCTCACGGATCGGGCGCAAGCCGCCGGTGCCGGTTCGGCTGGTGGTGCTGGCCGAGGATGAGGATATCCGATGCAGCCTCGGCAGGTTCGGGGTGGAAGCCCAGCGTCTCGATCCCGCCGGTCCCGTCGCTGTCTGCGCGCCCGACGTGCTGACGGAGGTGCTGGGCCACATCGGCGACTGTCCCGCACTGGGTTTGACCGGGCGGCCGCCGCGCCGTCTCGGCAGCCTCATCACGGCGCAGGCTTTCCGCCTTTCGGGCAAGCCGACCGTGTTCGTGCCGACCTTCATCGGTGAGGATGGCTTCTATTTCAGCTTCGACAACCGCTTGGTGATCCAGCGGCTTCTGACCGAGGTGGCCTATGTCAACCGGAGCTGGACCCGGTCGGAGGCGCCGCTGCTGGTGCTGCCAGTGACCCATGGCATGACGGAGTCCGCCGGTTTCGACGAGCTGGCGCGGACACTGGCCGCCCTCTCGGCGGGGCGGGTTCCGGAGTTGGCGATCCGGGGCGTGACCTTGGGGCAGGCGCTGGCCGACGCCCATACGGTCAGCCTGCACGGCGTGCCGCCGGGACGACCGCTTGCGCCCTCCAACCGCTTCGAAGTGGCGGCCGAGACCGAGGCGCTGGACCGTCCGGATCTGTCGGAGGAGGAGCAGTTGGAGCTTCTCTACCGCACGGCCGGACGCCACGGACAATGGGCCACCGTCCGAACCGCGGCTTACCGGCTTGGCCGGCATGACGAGCGGTTGCAGGACGCGGTCAAGGAGATGGTGGTGCGCCGCAAGCGCATCATGCTGGGCCGCACCGGACAGCCCGGCGATCTGGTTGATACGCCGCTGGACAATGCCGGGGTGATCGCCCGGCTGGCGCGAGCCTGCGCCGGCGACCCCTGCCAGGACATGTTGGCCGAGGAGATGGTGCTGTTCTGCGGGACAGCGGTGAAGGCGAACCCGGACCTGTTCCGCCACTGCCTGACGCTCCGCCCGCTTGACCTGGTCGGACTGCTGGTGCGCAGCCTTCAACGGGACCGGAGCATCGACGAGGCGGAGGCCTGCCGGCACCTTGCCGGGGAGAGCCCGCATAACGTGGCGACGCGGCTTCGCCGGCTTATCGCTGGCTGTCCGGGGATGACGGGGGAGTTCTGTCTTCCAACGCTGAGCGGGATGGAGTCCGACCGGCCGGTCTTCGGACTGGAGGCGGAGACGGCGGGCTGGGTGGCGGGCTTCATCGCCGGCGGCTGCGACTGGGCGGCATGGCGGGACGCAACCGGTGCGCTGCTGCCGGTGCCTCCTGACTTCTTCGCCAGGGTCTGGGAGGTGCTGCACCATTGCGATGCCCTGGTGATCGCCGATCCAGCCGAACCCGCACACCGGCTGGACAGCTTCGTGCTGCGGGCCGATGCCACGCCGGACGAGCGGGATTTCGCGTTGGCGGTGGAGCTGCTGTTGGACCGGATCGCCGATCCCGCCTATCGACAGCTCACGGTGGAGACGCTGTGGGCCATGTCGGAGCTGCTCCGGGCCCGTTCGGACCTGCGGATCAAAGGGAGCGTCGCGGTGGACGAGCTTCTGGCCGCCGCTGTGTGCGCCCAGGGGATCGCAGACCCGGCGGAGGCATGGCGCCGCTTCCGTGCCCTTTCGCCGACGGAGGTGGCCGAGGCGGTTGCCGCCACCTTTCCAGCCCGTGCCGGCAGTCCAGGAGTAAGCGTAGCGGCCTGAGACAGCTCAGGGCACCTCGATGCCGCGGGCAGCTTCCAGCAGCCTGTACCAGTCCTGCCGGTCCAGTTTGATGCGCGCTGCGCCCGCCGCACCGGCCAGACGGTCCAGGCGGCCGGTTCCGACCAGGGGGCGGATGCCGGCGGGATGGGTCATCAGCCAGGCAAGCGCCACCTGATCGGGCACCGCCCCGCCATGGGCCTGACCAACCTCCCAGAGGACGGCGCGGAGGCGATCAAGCTCCGGTGAGGCGGCGGGGTCCCGGAACAGCCCGCCGCCGCCCAGCGGCGACCAGGCCATCGGGACCATGCCGGTCTGCATGCAAGCGTCAAGCGTGCCATCGAACAGGGCGTCTGGATGCTCCAGGCTGATCTCCACCTGGTTCGCCACGAGGGGCTCCTCCACGCGGGAGGCCAGCATGCGAACCTGGCTGGCGCTGAAGTTGGAGACGCCGAAGGCCAGGACCTTGCCGGATCGTTTCAGCTCCGTAATGGCTGCCGCCACCTCGTCCGGGTTCATCAGCGGGTCGGGGCGGTGGAGCAGCAGGTAGTCCAGCCGGTCAGTGCGCAGCTCCCGCAGGGACCGCTCCGCCCGTTCGATCAGGTGAACCTTGGAGAGATTGTAATGTTTGGTGCGGACAGGGTTGCCGGGGGCATCGAACATCACCCCGATCTTGCCGATCAGCACGATCCGGTCACGTAGCCCCGGCTCGAGCGCGAGCGCTTCCCCGAACCGCCCCTCCACGGTGTAGCCGCCATAACAGTCTGCGTGGTCGAAGCTGTTGATGCCCAGATCGACGGCGGCCTTCATCCAGTCGCGCAGGCCAGGAGCATCCAGGCCCCATTGCAGCAGCCGCATGCAGCCAACGACGACAGGTGACAGGGCAGGGGCGGTCGTCATGCTTCCCTCACCAGAACCATGGTGCCCAGCGGGGGCACGGTGAAGACGGCGCTGAAGGGCTGGCCGTCCCATTCCTTCGATTCGGCGGCGGTGCCACCGGGATTGCCGACGCCGGACCCGCCATAGGCGGCGGCATCGGTGTTCAACACCTCCCGCCAGACTCCGCCTTCGGGCAGGCCGACCCGGTAATCCTGGCGGACAGTCGGGGTGAAGTTGCAGACCACCACGGCAGTTCCGCCGGCCTGGTCCGGAGCCTTTCCGAAGCGGGCGAAGGCCAGAATGGATTCGTCCGCCGAATTGCCCTTGATCCAGCGGAAGCCATTTCCCTCGCAATCCAACTCGTGCAGGGCGGGTGTATCGCGGTACAGGCGGTTCAAATCGCGCACGGCGGACTGCACGCCCTGGTGCCAGTCGATGTCCAGCAGGTGCCAGTCCAGGCTGGCATCGTGATTCCATTCCCGGCCCTGGGCGAACTCCCCGCCCATGAACAGCAGCTTCTTGCCGGGATGGGTCCACATGAAGCCGAAATAGGCCCGGAGATTGGCGAACTTCTGCCAGGCATCGCCCGGCATGCGGGCCAGCAGACTACCCTTGCCGTGCACCACCTCGTCATGGCTGAGCGGCAGGATGAAATTCTCCGAGAAGGCGTAGAGCAGCCCGAAGGTCAGGTCGTTGTGGTGGAAGCGGCGGTGGATGGGGTCGCGCTGCATGTATTGCAGCGTATCGTGCATCCAGCCCATGTTCCATTTGTAGCCGAAGCCCAGCCCGCCGACATAGGTGGGGCGGGAGACGCCCGGCCAGGCGGTGGATTCCTCCGCGATGGTGACGGCGCCGCCGGCTGCCCCCTCATCCTTGGAATAGACCAGCTCGTTCATCGCGCGCAGGAAGTCGATGGCCTCCAGGTTCTCCCGCCCGCCGAAGCGGTTGGGCACCCACTCGCCCTGTTTGCGGCTGTAATCGAGATAGAGCATGGAGGCGACGGCATCGACGCGGAGCCCGTCGATATGGAAGTTCCTGATCCAGTGCAGCGCATTCGCCGTCAGGAAGTTCGCCACCTCCTGCCGGCCGAAATTGTAGATCGCGGTGTTCCAGTCCGGGTGATAGCCCTGGCGCGGGTCGGCATGCTCATAGAGATGGGTGCCGTCGAACTCGTACAGGCCATGGGCGTCGTTGGGGAAGTGGCCCGGTACCCAGTCGATGATGAGGCCGATCCCGGCCTGGTGGCACGCATCCACGAAAGCCTGGAAGTCTGCCGGGCTGCCATGGCGTGCAGTGGGGGCATAGAGCCCGGTCGGCTGGTAGCCCCAGGAACCGTCGAAGGGATGCTCATGCACCGGCATCACCTCCAGATGGGTGAAGCCCATTTCCTTGACGTAGGGGACGAGTTGCTCCGCCAGCTCGCGGTAGGTGAGGAAGTGGCTTTCCTCTCCCCGCTTCCAGGAGCCGAGATGCACCTCGTAGATGCTGATCGGCGCGCTACGGTCCATGCGGGCGGCGCGCTGCTCCAGCCAGGCGGCATCCCTCCACTCATGCCGGTCGATACGGGCGACCTTCGATGCAGTGGCAGGCCTGTACTCCGCCGCGAAGGCATAGGGATCTGCTTTCAGCGGGAGCAGGTTTCCCTGGGGGCCCAGGATTTCATACTTATAGGAGTCGCCCTCTGCGGCACCAGGCACGAACAGTTCCCAGATGCCGAGGCCGGGATGAAGGCGCATCGGATGGACGCGCCCGTCCCAGCCATTGAAGTCGCCGACCACCGAAACACGGCGGGCATTGGGCGCCCAGACAGCAAAGCGCACCCCGGCCACCCCATCCATGGTGCAGATGTGGGCGCCCATGGCGTCATAGGCCCGCCAGTGCCGACCCTCGCCCAGCAGGTGGCGGTCCAAGTCGCCCAGGCTGGGACCGAAGCGGTAGGGATCTTCAATTTCCCAGCTCCGTTCCCCCCGGAACAGGCGCAGGCGGTAGGTGGGAGCTGTCGTGTCATCCAGCTCCGCTTCGAAGAAGCCATCCTCATGCCGGCGAACCATGTCCTTCAGCACCGAGCTGTCAGAGGAGACGAGCTGCATCCGCTCCGCCTCCGGGCGGAAGGCGCGAACGGCGCTGCGGCCGTCCCGCTCCGGTTCCCCATGGGGGCCGAGCACCGCGAACGGGTTGCCGTGGCTGGCGGATACGACAAGGGCGATGACGTCGGGGCTGATGGCCATGGCGGCAGGCTCCGGCAGGCAGGAGGGCGGAGGGGAAGGGGCCGTCAGGCCCGCTGGGTGGTGCGTCGCTCGCGGATCGGCCGCTTGGAGCGGACCAGGCTGTTAGTGAGCCCGGTGCCGCGCCGAAGGGCGACGCCGACCTGCAGTACGTCCACCATCGCCAGATGGGAGAGGCGGGAGGTCATGGGCGTGTAGATGCTGGTATCCTCCTCCACATCCACCAGGAGCGACACGGTAGCGCGTTCGGCCAGCGGGGTGCCGCCGGTGGTCAGGGCGATGACCTTCGCCCCGCTCTCCAGCGCCAGCTCGACGCTGCGCAGCAATTCCCGGGTCCGTCCGGTATGGGAAATGGCGAGCACCGCTGCCTCCGGCCCAAGGATGGCGGCGGACATGGCCTGGACATGGAAGTCGGTATAGGCCGTGCAGGGCAGGCCAAGGCGGAAGAACTTGTTCTGCGCGTCCATCGCCACGATGCCGGACGCGCCGAAGCCGTAGAATTCCAGCCGCTTCGCGGCGCAGAGGATATCCACCGCCATGCCGACGGCATCGGCATTGATCTGATTGCGGATGCGGGCGATGGCCGCCATGGAGCGGTTCAGCACCTTCGCCGCCACATCCGCGATGGGATCGTCCGGTTTCACATCTTCGTGGACATAGGGCGTGCCGGTGGCAAGGTCCTGGGCCAGGCGAAGCTTGAAATCCTGAAAGCCGGCGCAGCCGATGGCCCGGCAGAAGCGCACCACGGTGGGCTGGCTCACCGCGGCATCGCGCGCCACCTCCGCGACCGAGGCATTGACCATGGAATGCGGGCGCTTCAGCACCAGCTCGGCAATCTTCTGCTCGGATTTGCGCAGGCCCGGCATCATCGCGCGGATGCGTTCAAGCACGCCTCGTCTCCTCCCCCTTGTCACGCCTTCGGGCTTTTATCAGCCCTTGGATCAGAACGCTTCGGGCGTGATGGCCTTTCGGCATCTTTTCAACAGGAATGCCCTGGGTTTTGTAGGAAAGTTACACAAAGGTCCGTGGTGGCCATGCAACTTCGAATAACGGATTTCTCTGCGCCGCTGGTAAGACCTAGCACAAGTCCGGTCACGGCGACACAAAAGACAGGATTGATCGAAAAGCAGAATATGCCATCGGTGCATGGCTATCAGGGGCAATACTTTTGCGGGAAAACCAACCCCACCCCATCAGGAAAGCGCTTGCCAATCCGCCGTTTCATGATTGTAATGTTACTACAAGGCCATAAGCGAGGCATCGCCGCCGCATCTTCCCGTAGACGTAGGGGCATTCCAACGTCCGGAACCGCGGGTCAGCGACAAGCTTCCGGCTGGATGCGAGGGGGAAACGTTGCCGAATCCAAGGTTCTGGCGTGGCTCCGCGGGGAGCCTCGCGCGTCGTTGCGGCGTCGCGCTGCTGGCAATTGCCGCCCTCGGTACGGCCGCCGGCCCCGCCTTGGCGCAGAAGCCGATTCGGCCCTGGTCGGAGGACATCCTCTATTTTCTGCTCCTCGATCGCTTCGCCGACGGCAGCAAGTCGAATAACGCGGATGTGCAGCGGGATAATCCAGGCGGCTTCCATGGCGGCGACTTCGTCGGGCTGACTCAGCGGCTGGACGATCTGGCGGACCTTGGCGTTACCGCCATCTGGATCACTCCGGTGATGGAGCAGATCAAGCATCCGGTCAACAGCGGCCTGGATTTCGAACATTGGCCCCATCACGGTTACTGGGCGGACGACTTTTCCCTGATCGACCCACGCTTCGGCACCGAGGCGGAGCTGAAGGCCCTGGTGGATGCGGCCCACGACCGCGGTATCAAGGTGCTGCTGGATACAGTCTACAACCACGCCGGCTACGGCTCCGCCTATCTCGCCAGGCCGGACGCGCGGGATCTGCTCCGCTCCACGGAATTCAATAACTGCGGACCCGAAGGGGACGACCTGACCACCTGCGTGGCCGGACTGCCGGACTTCAAGACGGAGAAGCCCGAGGTCGCCAAGTGGTTGATCGAGATGCAGATTCCCCGTGCCAAGGCGGTGGGGCTGGACGGCTATCGGCTCGACACGGTGAAGCATCTGGGTCCCGAATTCTGGGACATGCACCGGAAGATCATCGACCAGGAGCTGGGTCAGGACTTCCATCTTCTGGGTGAAATCTGGGGCGGCAGCTATCAGGTGGCGGACCCGTACTTCGAGGCGAACCGGCTGGACAGTGCGCTGGACTTCACCTTCCAGGGCGAGACGCTGTCCTGGCTCCAGGGGCGGGGGCGGACCATCGCCTTCAGCCGCTTCTTGCAGAAGCGCCACCGGGTACGCGACGGCCACATCATGGCGCACTACCTGTCCAGCCATGACGTGCCGGGGTTCCTCTATCAGCTCGACGGCGATCTGGAGCGGTTCAAGGTGGCGGCCGCGCTGCAGATGGCCAGCCTCGGCATGCCCCAGATCTATTACGGGGAGGAGGTCGGGCGGCTGGGCGGCGACTGGCCGGAGAACCGAACCGACATGCCCTGGGGCGACATGGATATCCAGCCCGGCAAGGGCAAGCCTCGGAACGAGGAGTTACGCGACTACTACAAGCGCATCATCGCAGCCCGCCGCGCCCATCCGGCCTTCTCCCACGGCGACTACACGGAGCTGAGCACCGAGGGCGACCTGCTGGTGTTCCAGCGCAGTCACGAGCCTAGCGGTGACAGCGTCATCGTCGCTGCCAACCGGAGTAAGGCGGAGGCGGCCGCCACGATCCCGCTCCCGGAATCCTGGACGGGCAAGAGCATTACCGACGCTGTCACGGGCGAGGATCTGGGCGAGGCGGGGGCGCAGATAGCCCTTACCGTGCCGGGACTGACCGCCCGCTATCTGGTCGTGAAGTGAAACCGGACGAGCCGCAGAAGAAGACCTGATCCGAATGGCCCAGATTATTTTCGACAATGTTGCCAAGCGCTTCGGCGACGTTCCGGTCATCGAGAACCTGAACCTGCACATCGCGGATCAGGAATTCATGGTCTTTGTCGGCCCGTCGGGTTGCGGCAAGTCCACGGCATTGCGCATGATCGCGGGGCTGGAGGAGATCAGCGCCGGGGACCTCACGATCGGGGACCGGGTGGTGAATGATGTCCACCCCAAGGACCGCGACGTGGCCATGGTCTTCCAGTCCTACGCGCTGTATCCGCACATGACGGTGCGGGAGAACATCGCCTTCGGCCTGAAGATCCGGAAGATGCCGAAGCCGCAGATCGACGCGCTGGTCGGCGAGGCGGCGACCATGCTGGGCCTGACCGAGTATCTGGACCGCAAGCCGCGCGCCCTGTCCGGCGGCCAGCGGCAGCGCGTGGCGCTGGGCCGCGCCATCGTGCGAAAGCCCAAGGTCTTCCTGTTCGATGAGCCGCTGTCGAACCTGGACGCGGAGCTGCGCGTCACCATGCGGGCGGAAATCTCCAAGCTTCAGCGGCGGCTGAAGATCACCACGGTCTATGTCACCCATGATCAGGTGGAAGCCATGACCATGGGCGACCGCATCGCCGTTCTGGCCCCGCTGAAGCGGCACCCCGGCGGCAACCTGATGCAGGTCGGCACCCCGCTGGAGCTGTACGACCGTCCGCAGAACCTGTTCGTGGCGCGATTCATCGGCACGCCGTCCATGAACGTGATCCAGATGGCGGTGGACGCGGACGGCACGGCCCTGCGCTACCACGACCTAGCGATCCCGGTGCCGGCCTCTTTCCGGGCCGGCATCTCCGCCCACCGCGGCAAGGCGGTGGCGGTGGGCTTCCGGCCGGAGCATGTGGGCCATGTGGAGGAGCACCAGTGGGGCGCTACCGCCCCGATCCGCGGTCAGGTCGAGATTGTGGAGACGCTCGGCCATGAGGCCATCGTTCATTTCCGGGTCGGCGAGGAAATGGTGATCGGCAAAATCCGTGGACATGGCGTCGTGCTGCCGCGGATCGGTGATCTCATCGAACTGGTGGTCAAGGCGGACGAGCTGCACCTGTTCGACGCCCAGACTGAAAAGCGCATCGCCGAAGCGTGAGGCAAAAAAGGCGGAACAGCGTTCAGCAGTGACCCCGGCGCAGGACGGGGCCGCTGCTCAAGGGAGGAATGAGGAATCATGCAGTTTTCGCGCAGGAACCTGATCCTTGTGGCCGGAGCGGCCATGTTCGCGACGGCGCTGACCGTTCAGGCGGCACCTCCGGCGCTGGCACAGGGCCAGACGCTGACCGTGTGGCACGCCTACCGCGGCGAGGAGAGGGCGGCGTTCGACAAGGCCATCAAGCTGTTCAATGAGCAGAACCAGGGCGGCGTCCAGGCCAAGGCCCTGCCGGTGCCGTTCGACGCCTATGCCGACAAGATCTCCGCCGCCGTGCCGCGCGGCACCGGTCCGGACCTGTTCATCTTCGCGCAGGACCGGCTGGGCGGCTGGATCGAGGCCGGCAACATCATCGAGCCGATCGACTTCTATATCGAGGACGATGTCCGCGAGCGCTTCCTGCCGAACATGATGGAGGCGATGACCTATCGCGACCAGGTGTTCGGCCTGCCGTTCAAGTACGCGGCCATCGCCATGATCTACAACAAGGCGAAGGTCCAGAACCCGCCCAGGACGACGGGCGAGCTGGTGACGTGGGCCAAGGCCAACACCGACGCCTCCACCGGCCGCTATGGCTGGTCCTACACCTATGCCGACTTCTACTACCATGCCGCGCTGATGAACGGCTTCGGCGGCGGGCTCTTCATGACCGACGGCGCTGGCACCCTGGCCGAGCCGACGGTGAACAGTCCGGCGAACGTGAAGTCGTTCGAACAGCTCATGAGCTGGTTCAAGCAGGACGGCGTCCTGCCGGCGGAACCCTCCACCGCGCTGGTCACCTCCCTGTTCAACGAGGGGAAGTCGGATATCGTCTTCTCCGGCCCGTGGTTCCTGGGCGAGGTCGCGAAGGGCATCGAGATCGGCGTCGCGCCGCTGCCGACGCTGGACGAGGCCGGCGGCGAGCCGATGCGGCCCTGGATGACGGTGGAGGGGCTGTTCGTCTCCGCCCAGTCGAAGAACAAGGACGCGGCCTATGAGCTGGCCCGCTTCCTGACCACCGACGAGGTGGCGAAGATCATGGCGCTGGAAGGCCGGCAGCAGCCCACCAACAAGAATGTCTACAGCGATCCGGCCATTGCCAAGGACCCGATCCTGTCCGGCTTCCGCGCCCAGGCGGAAACCGCCGTCCCGATGCCGAACCTGGCGGTGATGTCGCTGATGTGGTCGCCGATGACCACGGCCATGAACAAGATCGTCAAGGGCACCGCCAGCCCGAAGCAGGCCCTGGACGAGGCGCAGCAGATGCTGGCCGCCGATATCGCCAACCTGCGTAAGAGCCGGTGAGACAGGGCCGATGAAGGTGCGGCAGCATACAGGGTATTCGGCGCTCCTCGGCCTGTTGGCCGGGCTGGTGGTGCTGTTGGCGGCGGGCCTGTGGTTCGCCGGCCAGACCATCCAGTCCGCCCGGCAGGATGCGGAGGCGCGCAAGGCCACCGTGTCGGCCATGAGCCTGGCCGACATGGTGGGCGCCCTGCAGGCTGCCGGGGCCGAACCGGAACAGGTTCGCGCAGCGGTGGAGACGTGGCGGCGGGGCGACCCCGGCATCCGGGCCGTCCGGCTGATCCGCCAGTCCGGCGCCCAGCTCGTCTACTCCGACGTTCCGGCCGACCTGGAGAAGGGCGATGTTCCCCGCCGCCTGTCCCGCGAGGAGAAGCCGCTGTTCGATCTGGCCAACGCCCTGCGCGCCAATGTCGACAGCAACGCCGGCGAGGGGATCAAGCGGCTTCCGGAGATCGAGCTGGCCGCCCCGGCCGCCGACCGGCTGGGCGTATCGGTTCCGGTCTATGCCGGAGACAGCTACTGGGGCCTTGCCCAGGTGGAGCGGGAGCGGGCGGCGCCGGCCATCGCCGCCGGAACCGGTCTGGCCGTCGGCATGGCGCTCGGCGGTCTGGTGCTGATGGCGGCGGCGGTCCTGGCGCTCCGGCGAAGGGGCGGGGCTGCCGCATCGCGCTGGACTCTGTTCGCCATCGCCGCGGTTCTGCTGCTGGGCACGGCCGCCCTGTTCGTGCGGACGGAGACCGGCCGCGTGGCGGATGCGCGGAACGGCCAGATTGCCGAGGTGCAGCAGGTCGTCACCGGCCTTCGCGGCTCCGCTGCGGAAGGGGCCGGCATCGTGGGAGCGGGCCTGGGGGCGGGCGCCTGGGATGTGGATATCTTCCGCCGTCCTCTCGGTCAGATTTCGCCGACGGGAGAGGTCGAGGATGCGGCCGTCCGGCAGGCGCTGACCGGCACGCTGGACGGTCTGGGGCGGCAGCTCTGGCTGACGGCGGCGCTGGCGCTGGGCATCACCGCCTTTTTCGCGCTGGGAGCCGCGGGGCGGCTGGCCGGCACGGTGCGGGAGCACCGGGACGCGTATGTCTACGTGCTGCCCGCCATCCTGGGCATGCTGTTCCTGGTCTTCTTCCCCTTCACCTACGGCGTGATGCTGTCCTTCACCGAGCGCACCCTGTTCAACCAGTCGGTTCCGCTGACCGAACTGTGGGTGGGCTTCGCCAATTACGCCGCCATCCTGGGCGACTTCGACGTGATCCGCACCACGCCGGACGGCTGGAGCGTGAATTACGAGAGCTTCTACTGGACGCTGTTCATCACCGTCTGCTGGACCGTCGCGAACGTGGCCATCGGCGTTGCCGTCGGGCTGGCGCTTGCGCTGGCGCTGAACACCGAGGGGCTGCGGGGCAAGGCGGTCTACCGCGTGCTGCTGATCCTGCCCTGGGCCATCCCGAACTACATCACGGCGTTGACCTGGAAGGGCATGTTCCACCAGCAGTTCGGCGTCATCAACCAAGCCATCATGCTGTTCGGGGGCGAGCCCATCGCCTGGTTCGACAGCGTGTTCAGCAGCTTCATGACCGGTGTCATCACCAACGGCTGGCTGAGCTTCCCCTTCATGATGGTGGTGAGCCTGGGCGCGCTCTCCTCCATCCCGTCGGACATGTACGAGGCGGCGCAGCTCGACGGCGCCACACGGTGGCAGCAGTTCTGGAACATTACCCTGCCGTTGCTGAAGCCGGCGCTGATCCCGGCCATCATCCTGTCGGTGGTCTGGACCTTCAACATGTTCAACGTGATCTATCTGGTGTCGGGCGGGGAGCCCGCGGGCGCTAACGAGATCCTAATCACCAAGGCCTACAAGCTGGCGTTCGAGCGCTACCAGTACGCCTACGCCGCGGCCTATTCCTTCGTGATTTTCCTGATCCTGCTGGGCTACGGGGTCTTCCAGAACCGGGTCAGCCGGGCCACGGAACAGGTGCGGTGAAGCCATGACGACGATGACCGCCGCCTCCACCCCTGCAACCGGCAGCACCCGCATGCCGCGAAAGCGCTCGGCACCGCGTCACCTCGGGCTGCATCTCGGGCTGGGGCTGTTCACGCTGCTGGCCTGCTACCCGATCCTCTGGGTGATGGCGCTTGCCTTCTCCGGACAGCAGAGTCTGTCCATCGCCTCATTGCCGCCGGATGCAGGCTTCCTGGATCGGCTGCGCGCGGTCACTCCCTGGCCGGCGCAGCTATCATTGCAGAACTTCAAGGACGTTCTGACCGAGCAGCCGTTCCTGACTTGGCTGGTGAACAGCGCCATCGTGGCGGGGCTGACCACCATCGTCGGCGTCTTCCTGGCCTGCACCGCGGCCTATGCCTTCTCCCGCTTCCGGTTTCCGGGGCGGCAGTCGGGCATGATGATGTTCCTGGTGTCCCAGATGTTCCCGGGCACGCTGATGATGATCCCTCTCTACATCATCATCGTGAGCTGGCTGGGTCTGGGGAACAGCTATATCGGGCTGGTTCTGGTCTACGCGGTGACGGCCATTCCCTTCTGCGTGTGGATGCTGAAGGGCTATTTCGACACGATCCCCATCGAGATCGAGGAGAGCGCCATCATGGACGGCGCTTCCCGCTCCACGATCTTCTTCCGCATCATCCTGCCGCTGGCCAAGCCCGCGGTGGCGGTGACGGCGCTCTTCTCCTTCATGACCGGCTGGAACGAGTTCATCCTGGCCTCCGTCTTCATGACGGAGGAGGGGCGGTACACGGCTCCGGTCGGCCTGCGCTTCTTCGTCGGCGGGTTCTCCGCCCAGTGGGGATATTTCGCCGCCGGCTCGATCATCGTCTCGCTGCCGGTCGTGATCCTCTTTCTCTATCTGCAGAAATATCTCGTCTCCGGTCTCACGGCGGGGGGCGTGAAGGGCTAGGGCGGCCCCGGACGGGGCCGGCGGCCCGGTTCCTTGCCCGCGCGTACAGAAACATAACACCACCAGGGAAGTGCATCATGCAGCACAACTACACCAAGCTACTGGCCGGCATCCTCGGCGCGACTTTCCTCGCCACGGCGGCGCAGGCTCAGAGCGTGTCCTTCAGCGACCCGGTCGGCGACGACAAGGGCCCGGGCACCTATGTCTACCCGACCGACAGCGCCTATCTGCCGGGCGCTTTCGACCTGACCGGCCTGCGCGTCGAAAAGTCCGGCAGCGACGTGGATTTCCAGGTCGACGTGGCCGGCAACCTGAACGATCCCTGGGGCATGGGCACCGGCTTCGCCACCCAGCTCGTCTTCGTCTTCATCAACACCGGGACCGGCAAGCACAAGGACGCCCCGGCCGGCCTGAACGTCCAGCTGGAGCCCGGCTGGGACAAGGTCGTGCTGCTGTCCCCGCAGAAGCCCGCCCGCATCGGTTCCGAGATCAATGCCAAGGCGGCCAGCCTGAAGGACGACATCCTGGTTCCGCGCCGCGTGAAGGGCTCCGGCAAGACCATCGCCGGTTCGGTGAAGGCCAGCGATATCGGCTCCGGCGATCCGAGCGGCTGGAGCTATCAGGTCGTGGTGCAGTCGAACGAGGGCTTCCCCGCCGGCGGCGACCTGATGACTCGCCGCGTGAACGAGTTCGAAGGCCAGCACCGTTTCGGCGGCGGCAATGACGGCATGTGCGATCCGCACGCGATGGACATCCTGGCCGGCGGCGCTGCCGGCGGTGCGGATGAGGCTCAGGCCCAGTACGACGTGCTGAAGGCCTATGAGTGCGGCCCTGAGGGCGAGGCGGTGAAGACCGCCGTCATCCCCATGGTCAAGAAGTAAGACAACCAGGCGAGTACACCCCGGGTCCCCGTCAAGAAGGGACCCGGGTTCCAGAAGGAGAGAATCATGAGGAAGAGACTGCTGAGCGGGGTTGCCCTGCTTGGCTTTGCTGCGGCTGTGCCTGCCGGCACGGCCCAGGCGCAGGAAAGCAATCTGCGTTGGTTCGGTACCGTCTACATGAAGTTCCTGGACGGCAACCGCAATCTCCAGGGCGGTCTGGCGTCCGCCGACACCAACCCGGCCCGCGAAGGCGGCGACCAGGGTCAGGGCACGGAAGTGGATCTGAGCCTGCGCAGTCAGGTTTCCCGGCAGGTCGAGGTCGGCGCCCGCATCCAGAGCCGCTTCAGCAAGAACTACTGGGCCAATGGCGGCGGCTTCGGCAGCGACGTGTCGGTCGACGGCAACGGGCAGATTGTCCGCGGCGACGAAGCGAATCCCCTGTCCGCCCAGTACGTCAAGCTGCGCGGCGCCTTCATCCGCCTGACGCCGGGCTATGACTGGCTGGACAGCGCGTTCCTCGGCACCAACGACATGGGCCAGTGGGACCCGTTCACGGTCGGCAAGATCCGCTACATCGACCGCGACAACCTGGCCGCCGTCATGCTGGCCGGCTCCGCCGTCGAGGGGCAGGTCAAGTGGGACGTGGCCCGCATTTCCCTGCCGCGGCTCTGGGCCGGCCCGGGCTTCGGCTCGGGCGAGCTGTTCGCCAACGACGCCGCCTATGTCGGGCAGGTGAAGTACGCGCCCAGCTCCACCAGCAACTTTACCGTCATCGCCACCCAGACCTTCGATGGCGAGGTGGAGGCGGACAACGACATCCGCAACGGCGTCGATACCCGCAACCGCTATTCCAACACGGTCGGCGGTCTGAAGGGCCAGTATTCCGGCCTGCCTGGCGTGGACATGTCCTTCGCAGCCTATTACTCCAACACGGACATCAAGGAAGATGTCTGCGGCACGGAGTGGGGCGGCGGCTGCTCCTTCAGCCCGACCCTGCGCAAGGATGCGGACGACTTCTCCGTCGTCGCCAACATGGAAGTGGCCAGCCTCTTCGGCTCCGACTTCTCCCTGGCCGTCCAGGCCTTCCACATCGGTGCGGAGTACAACTCCCTCATGGCCGCGCGTCGTGAGAGCGACGTGCTGCTGACCGAGGGGCGCGAGGGCTTCTGGGCCAACCACCGTCCGCTGTACAATGCCGGGTCCTCGCCGAACGGCGAGGTGATCTACTCCATCGGCTATGGCGGCTGGAACGGCCACATGGACCAGGTGGTTTCGCTCGCCACCGACAACGACCTGACCGACTTCGACGAGCGGGCGGCAGAGTCCGTTCTGGGCTGGCAGGGAGTCACCCTGGTGCCGCGCTACAGCGCCGGCGACCTGGAGCTGCAAGGCGAGGCGTCGTTCATCACCTTCGACTCCAACTGGCAGGCCTGCGGTGGCGAGAACTTCGGCACCGATTGCGCCACCTTCGCCCGCAATGACAATCTGCGGAGCTGGGGTGTCGGCGGCGACTTCCGCTCGCCCTATGCGCCGTTCCAGGACAAGACCCTCTGGATTTTCGCCCTCAACGGCAACTACCTGCTGGACGTCGGCAACGGCGTGCAGCTGGGCGGCCGCGTGAAGTACGTGAAGGACAAGGACAACCGCGTCACCGGCGCCCGCTTCCTGGAGCAGGCGTACAACACCATCGCCTTCAACGGCGGCAACGACACCGATGCGTTCGGCACCACGCCGGCCGGTTTCATCGCTGTCAATCCGGACTGGGCGGCACTGCCGGAGGCCCAGCGGGCCGTCACCAGCACTTCGGACGACAACCGCAAGGCGGATTACTGGACTGTCGGCGGGTCCGCGGGCTACCAGCTCACCGACGATTTCTTCGCCCGGCTGGTCTATGAGTGGCAATATGTCGACCTGTTCGACGGCACCACCAACGTCCGCAACCCGGGCCTGGGCTTCGAAGGGTCGAACACGTTCGGCTATGCCGAGTACATGACCGGCGAGCACTCCGCGAACAAGTTCGCCGTGCAGGCCTCTTACTTCCTGTCCGGCTTCGAGCTCGGCGCCGATGTCCAGTACATCGACGGCAAGTACTCGCCCGAGTTCCGGGCCGGCACCGGCCAGACGCTGCAGCGCGCGGCCAACGGCGACATCATCACGCCCTTCGGTAATATCAGCCCGAACGACGTGAACTTCGAGGTCTACCGTATGAAGGTCTTCGCCAAGGTTCAGTTCTAAGGCATGACCGATCGGGGGGCGGCCTGACGGGCCGCCCCTTTTTCCGCAGGGGCCTTCCCCGCGAATGTCTTTCGGCGAACCGCCCTGACTGCGGTATTTTCGCCCTGTATCCCTGCCCGGCTGCCCGCCCAATAATGGGACATGGCAAAAGGGCTTCAGAGGAGTGGCTCAGTTGCGTGCGCGTGGTTGGAAGTATCCGGTTTCCGCCGTGGCGGCCTTGGCCGTGCTGGCCGGCTTCGCCCTTCCGGCGGCGGCGCAGCGGAACGTCACCCTGTTCACCATGACCGATCCAACCGGTGACGACGCCGGTTCGGGCGACCTGATCTATCCAGGCCGGAGCGACTTCGAGCGCGGGGATCTGGACCTGCTGTCCCTGTCGGCGGAAATGGACAAGGGCGGCACCTGGTTCACGGCGCATTTTGCCAATCCGATCCGCGACCCGAAGGGGCAGCGCGGACGTATCGGACCGGAGATGCTGGACCGTGTCGCCCGGAACGGTTTCTATACTCTGAATCTCGACATCTACATCGATACCGACCGCAAGCCCGGTTCCGGCAACACGGCCACGGTGCCGGGCCGCGGGGTGCAGATCGACCGGGCGGATGCCTGGGAGAAGGCGGTTATCCTGACGCCCCGGCCGGAAGTTGCCCGCACCATGATGATGGCCAATGCTCGCCGCGTGCTGGAGGAGCAGCGCCGCGCCCAGACCGGCGTGGTGAGCAACCAGGACTTGGCGAATATCGAGGCGTCGGTGGCCGGCGCGGTGGATGACCGCTATTTCTTCCCGACGCGCGTGCAGGTGAACCGGCGGGAAATCCGCTTCTTCGTGCCGGACGGCTTCCTGGGCGGCAAGGCCAACCCGGCCTGGGCCTACACGGCGTTCGTGACCGGCGCCGATGTGGAGCCGTCCCAGGCGGCCCTCGACCTGCCGTTCAAGAACGACCGTTTCTCGGTCCTCATGCTGCCGGCGCGGGAAGGGCGCCCGGAGGATGCCTTCGGGATCAACGGCGATCCCGCCCAGCCGGCCGTGGTGGATGTGCTGCACGGCGATGGCGCGCTGCAGAGCCGGATGCTGATGGATTACGATGTCGTAGCAGGCCGCCTGCCGCGGCTGACCGGCGTGGTGCCGACGGGCCGGAACCAGACTGCTTGGCAGCCCTACAAGGGGCCGTCCACCGAGCTGGCCGGCGCTGCGGCGGGGGGGAAGCCGCCAGCCGAACCGAAGCCCTTCCAGCCCACGGCCCGCGATGCCGCCGCCGCCCTGTCCGGCGCACCGATTCTGCCGGAACCGGCAGCCGACGTCCCTGCGGCTGCTCCGGCTCCCTCCACCGGGCTGGGCATGGCGCCGCCGGCCGCGGGCGGGGACCGCCGCACGGTGGCCCAGCGCCTGCGCGAACTGACCGAATTGCGGCAGCAGAACCTGATCTCCGAGGAGGAGTATCAGGACGCGCGGCGGCGCATCCTGTCCGGCATATGACAGGGCGTGAAATGCGGGGCCGGCAGCAATCGGCCCCGTGACGCTTATTTCTTCTTCAGGTGCGCGCAGGCATAGCGCTGTTGTAAAGCTTCGAAGAACAGTGCGGTGACGGGCAAGGCCTGCTTGTCCGGGTGCGCTTCGATATAGCTGTGCACCGTCTCGATCTGCGTAGAGGTCTGGATATCTTCCGGCATGCAGATGCCGATCAGCTTGTCGGGTTCGGTCTGCTTGAACAGGGCAAAGACCGCCTGTTCATTCATCCCCGCTTCTACTGTCAGCAGGCCCGCGAAGGCCAGGGCTCCAATCTGGCTGCCCGTACGCAGTGCGCTGACGATCCCCTCCGTCTGTCCGACGCAGTACGAAATCTCCGCGTCGCTGCCTTCTCCGGTCCCCCGCATCACGTCGATGAAGACGGAACAGTTCTCATACCAGACCCGGGCGGTGTCGGTATCTGCGGCACGAGCCGGCGACACGGCGGCCGTTGTGGCAAGGAGAACGGCCGGGAGAAGGGCGGCGGAGCGGTGGAGCATTGAGCCTGTCCGGAAAAGGGGTGCTGACGCGCCCGGGTGCTGGTGAATGTAAGCGGGCGCCGGACGCTTTGTCCAGGCAAGGGTATGTAGTGAAATTACACGAAATCGCGTTGCGTGATGGCGCGAGCTATGTGGAATTGGCGCGGCAATGTCACGGTTTCGGTAACGCGATTACATTGACCTGACCTTGCGATGGGGGCATCATCCTCGCCGGAGCTGACCTATGCCCGCGGCCGGAGCGGCCGCCCACCGCCGGACCCGCCTTCCGTAGTTTTGCAGGGACCGGCCTCAGAGAAGACGACCCATGGCCGACACCTTGCCCGTCAATCCTTTCGACTTCGTTGTGTTCGGTGGGACCGGCGACCTGGCGCTCCGCAAGCTGATGCCGGCGCTCTATTACCGTGAGCGGGACCGGCAGATGACGGATTGCAGCCGCATCATCGCGGTGAGCCGCACCGACCAGAGCACGGAGCAGTACCACGCCCAGATCGCCCACGCGCTGGAGCAGTACATCCCGGAAGCCGACCGGGATGCGGAAGTCTGGAAGCGCTTCACCGGCCGGCTGAGCTATGTGACGCTGGACGCCACAAAGCCGGACGGGTTCGGGGAGCTGTCACGCTACCTGACCGAGGCGGATGGACGGGCGCGGGTCTTCTATCTGGCGACGTCGCCGTCGCTGTTCGGCGCCATCTGCCGCAATCTGGACGCGGCGGGGCTGGTCAATGGGTCCTGCCGGGTGGTGCTGGAAAAGCCCATCGGTACTGACCGGGCCAGCGCCAACCGTATCAATGACGAGGTCGGGGCCGTCTTCCCGGAAGACCGCATCTTCCGCATCGACCACTATCTAGGCAAGGAGTCGGTGCAGAACCTGATGGTCCTGCGCTTCGGCAACGCCTTGTTCGAGCCGCTCTGGAACTCCTCCTGGGTGGATCATGTGCAGATCACTGTGGCGGAGAGCATCGGGGTCGAGGGGCGGGCGGATTACTATGACCGCTCCGGCGCGCTGCGGGACATGGTGCAGAACCATTTCCTCCAGCTTCTCTGCCTTGTCGCCATGGAGCCGCCGGCCAGCCTGCATGAGGACATGATCCGCAATGAGAAGATCAAGGTCCTGCGGGCTCTGCTGCCGATCACCGCGGCGGATGTGAAAGCCAAGACCGTGCGCGGCCAGTACCGCTCAGGCGCCATCAACGGCAAGCCGGTGCCGGGCTATCCGGAGGAGCTGGGCGGGCAGTCCAACGCCGAGACGCTGGTGGCCATCAAGGCGGAGGTGGAGAACTGGCGCTGGGCCGGCGTGCCCTTCTATCTGCGCACCGGCAAGCGCATGCCGACCCGCTGTTCCGAAATCATCATCCAGTTCAAGGCCGTGCCGCACAGCGTGTTCGGCAAGGGTGCGGGGGAGCTGCAGGCCAACCGGCTAGTGATCCGCTTGCAGCCGGACGAGGGCGTCAAGCTGTCCATCATGACCAAGGTGCCGGGGCCGGGCGGGCTGCGCCTGCGCTCCGTGCCGCTGAACCTGTCCTATGCGGAAACCTTCAAGGACCGCTATCCGGATGCCTACGAGCGGCTCTTGATGGATGTGGTCCGGGGCAATCCGTCCCTGTTCATGCGCCGGGACGAGGTGGACGCCGCCTGGGCCTGGATCGACAGCATCCTGGCGGCCTGGGATGAGGCGGACATGAAGCCGGAACCCTATTCCGCCGGAAGCTGGGGGCCGATCAACTCCGCCCTGCTGCTCGCGCGGGATAACAGGAGGTGGCACGATGCCGAATTCTGAGCCCTGCCTGCGCGCCTTCGCCGGCCGGGAGGAGATGGTCACGCGTCTGGCCGACCGGATTGCCGGAATCGTGGCGCAGGCAGTGGCGGCTCGGGGTCGGGCGCTGCTAGTCCTGTCCGGCGGAACCACGCCGGCCACTCTCTATGAAAAGCTCTCCGGCATCGACCTTCCCTGGGACCGGGTCGAACTGACCCTGTCGGATGAGCGCTGGGTGGACCCTTCCGACCCTGCCAGCAATGAGGGCATGGTCGGGCGCACGCTGCTGAAGGGCAGGGCCGCAGGCGCGCGCCTGGTCGGGCTGAAGAGCGCCGGGGCCACGCCGGACGAGGGGCTGGCGGCGACCGGGGCGCGGCTTGCCGGACTGCACTGGCCTGCCGACCTTGTCCTGCTGGGCATGGGGGAGGATGCGCATACGGCCAGCCTGTTCCCCGGCGGGGAGGGGCTGGCGCAGGCGCTGTCGCCGGCCGAGGGCGTCCGCGTGGCCGGCATCGTTCCGGCCGCCGGCGGTCCCGCCCGCATCAGCCTGACCCGTCCGGCCCTGCTGGAGGCGCGGGAGATCGCGCTGCTGATCACCGGTGACGGCAAGCGCCGGGTCTATGAGCGGGCGCTGGAGCCAGGCCCCGTGGAAACCATGCCGGTGCGCGCCGTGCTGCACCAGTTCCGCGTACCCGTGTCCGTCTGGTGGGCGCCCTGAGCGCTTGGCCCGAGGAGGAAAAGACATGCCCGTGCAAGACGCCATCCGCCGCGTGACCGACCGGATCATCGAGCGCAGCGCCCACAGCCGCGCGCAATATCTGGAGCAGACCCGCTCCGCCGGCCATAAGGGGCCGCGGCGCGGCACGCTGGCCTGCGGAAACCTGGCCCACGGCTTCGCAGCCTGCGGGGCCGTGGACAAGGAGCGGCTGAAGGGCGGCACCGACATCAATGTCGCCATCGTGTCCGCCTACAACGACATGCTGTCGGCGCACCAGCCCTTCGAGCGGTTCCCCGCCATCATCAAGGAGGCGGTGCGGAACCTGGGCGGTGTGGCCCAGTTCGCGGGCGGCGTGCCGGCCATGTGCGACGGCGTCACCCAGGGCCAGACCGGCATGGAGCTGTCGCTGTTCAGCCGCGACGTGATCGCCATGTCCACGGCCATCGCGCTCAGCCACAACATGTTCGATGCCGCCCTTTATCTCGGCGTCTGCGACAAGATCGTGCCGGGCCTGCTGATCGGGGCGCTCAGCTTCGGGCACCTGCCGGCCATCTTCGTGCCGGCGGGGCCGATGACCTCCGGCCTGTCCAACCCGGAAAAGGCCCGCATCCGCCAGCTCTATGCCGAGGGCAAGGTGGGGCGCGATGCGCTGCTGGAATCCGAAAGCCAGTCCTACCACGGGCCGGGCACCTGCACCTTCTACGGCACGGCCAACTCCAACCAGATGCTGATGGAGATGATGGGGCTGCACCTGCCGGGCGCCAGTTTCATCAATCCGAACACGCCGCTCCGCGACGCGCTGACCGTTGCGGCGGCCGAGCGGGCGACGAAGATCACGGCGCTGGGCGACGAATACACCCCCATCGCGGAGGTGGTCGATGAGAAGGCGGTGGTGAACGGGCTGGTCGGGCTGCTGGCCACCGGCGGGTCCACCAACCACACCATCCATCTGGTGGCGATGGCCGCCGCCGCTGGGATCCGGATCGACTGGCAGGACTTCAACGACCTGTCCCAGGCGGTGCCGCT
This sequence comes from Indioceanicola profundi, assembly GCF_003568845.1. Lineage (NCBI taxonomy): Bacteria > Pseudomonadati > Pseudomonadota > Alphaproteobacteria > Rhodospirillales > Azospirillaceae > Indioceanicola > Indioceanicola profundi. The sequence goes on from NZ_CP030126.1 coordinate 1,005,766, forward strand.
GCTCTGCCGCGTCTATCCCAACGGTATCGCGGACGTGAACCATTTCCACGCCGCCGGCGGCATCCAGTTCCTGATCTCCACCCTGCTGGATGCCGGGCTGCTGCACAAGAACGTAAAGACCGTGGCCGGTCCCGGCGGCATGGAAGCCTACCGGATGGAGGCCTTCCTGGAGGAGGGCGGCACCGGCCGGGTCACCTGGCGTCCCGCCCCGCGGGTCAGCGCCGATCCCGAGGTGGTGCGTCCCGCCGACAACCCATTCCAGCCCACGGGCGGCCTGCGCCTGCTGACCGGCAATCTGGGGCGCGCGGTCATCAAGACCTCCGCCGTGAAGCCGCAGCACCGGATCGTCGAGGCCCCGGCCAAGGTGTTCGACAGCCAGGACGCCATGCTGGCCGCCTTCAAGACGGGCGAGCTGAACCGGGATGTGGTGGTGGTCGTGCGCTTCCAGGGGCCGAAATCCAACGGCATGCCGGAGCTGCACAAGCTGACCCCACAGCTCGGCGTGCTTCAGGACAAGGGCTTCAAGGTGGCGCTGGTCACCGACGGGCGCATGTCCGGCGCCTCCGGCAAGGTCCCGGCCGCCATCCATGTGACGCCGGAATGCCTTGGCGGCGGGCCGCTGGGCAGGGTGCGCGACGGCGATATCATCCGCCTGGATGCCGAGGCCGGCACGCTGGAGGCGCTGGTCGATCCGGCCGAGTTCGCCGCCCGTGAGATAACGGTGCCCGACCTCACCCCCAATGGCTGGGGCATGGGCCGCAACCTGTTCGGTGCCTTCCGCGCCGCCGTGACCGGGGCGGAGCAGGGCGCCAGCTCCTTCGAAGGGATCGCCTGAGATGGCCCTCACCATGACCCGCCCCGCCGACGACCTCTATCGCGGCCCCACGCTCGAGGAGATTCTGGGGCTCGCCCCCGTCATCCCCGTGATCGTCATCGAGAAGCTCGAGGACGCCGTTCCGCTGGCGGAGGCGCTGGTCGAGGGCGGGCTTCCGGTGCTGGAGGTGACGCTGCGCTCCGACGCCGCCATCGAGGCGATCGAGGCCATCGCGCAGAGCGTGCCGGGGGCCGTTGTCGGAGCCGGCACGGTGGTGGAGCCGTCCCAGGTGTTCCGCGTCCGCGACGCCGGCGCCCGCTTCATCGTCAGCCCCGGCGCCTACCCGGCCCTGACCGAAGCGGTGTTGGCCTCCGGCATTCCGTTCCTGCCGGGGGCGGCGACCCCGTCGGAGGTGATGGATCTGCTGGCCCGCGGCTTCCGTTACCAGAAGCTCTTCCCGGCGGAGGTCGTGGGCGGCATGGGCATGCTGAAGGCCCTGGCCGCCCCGATTGCGGCGGTGAAGTTCTGCCCGACCGGCGGCGTCACGCCGGAATCGGCGCCGGACTATCTGGCCCTGCCGAACGTGGTCTGCGTCGGCGGCTCCTGGATTGCCCCGCCAAAGCTGGTGGCGGCGAAGGACTGGGCGGCGATCACCGGATTGGCCCGGCAGGCGGCGTCGCTGCGGCGCTAGCGCCACGGCGCGCTTGCTCCACCAGCTCGGATATCAGCTTCAGGTTCGCTGCGAAGCCCAGCAGCATTAGGCCGCAGACCAAGGCTGCGCCGAAAAGGGTCAGGGCGGCGATCCAGGGGCCGTCCGCAAGCGCCAGCCACAGCCCCATGACCGGCGCGGCCGCAAGGCACAGCCAGCCGGCCGCGACCAGCACCGGGATCAGCAAGCGCAAGGGCATGGGCTTCGGCCTTCCATCCTGTGGGAAAGGGGCTTTGGCCCTGGTCCGCCGCCCGCTATGGTTCACCCCGACAACAAATCAGGGAGGCGGTGATGCGCATTCTGTTCCTGGGCGCCGGTGCGGTCGGCGGGTATTTCGGCGGGCGGCTGATGGAGCAGGGGGCGGATGTCACCTTCCTGGTGCGCCCCCGCCGTCAGGCCGAACTGCTGGAGAACGGGCTGGTGGTGGAAAGCCCGCAGGGCAATATCCGCCTGCCGGCCCAGACCATCAAGGCGGCCAAGCCGGGCTTCGATCTGGTGGTGCTGGCCTGCAAGGCCTTCGACCTGGACAATGCCATCGAGTCCATCCGCCCGGCCATGACCGGCAACACGGTGGTGATGCCGCTGCTGAACGGGCTGAACCATATCGACCGGCTGGACGCCGCCTTCGGGGCGGAACGGGTGATGGGCGGGCTGACCCACATGCCCATCACCATGGAACCGGGCGGCACCATCCGGCACCTGAACCCCATCCACAAGCTGGTCTTCGGCGCCCGCCAGCCCGGCCAGCAGCCGGTGGTCGATGCCCTGGCCAAGGCGTTCGACGGGGCCAAGGTGGATTGGCGCACCAGCGAGAACATCATGCTGGATCTCTGGGAGAAGTTCTTCTTCCTGGCGACCCTGGCCGGCGGCACCTGCACCATGCGCGCCTCCGTCGGCAGCATCGCCAGCCAGCCGGGCGGCGAGGCGTTCATGACCGGGCTGTTCGAGGAGTGCCGCGCCGCGGCCACGGCCGAAGGCTATCCGCCCCGCGACGAGATCGTGGCCGAGTACCAGGCGCAGATCGTCGACAAGTCCAGTAACGTCACCGCCTCCATGTACCGCGACATCTCCCGCGGGAACCGGACGGAGGCGGAGCATATCCTGGGCGATATCGTCCGCCGGGGGACCTCGCGCGGCGTCGCCATGCCGCTGATGTCGCTGGCCCTGCTGCATCTGCGCGCCTATGAGGCGGAGCGGGAGAAGAAGGCCGCGCAGGCGGCTGGCTGACCGGCTCCGCCCGCAGCGGGTTCTGCGGGACTGCAACACCTGGACGCGCCGCCGGTTGGGAGGGGAAACCGGCGGCCGGAATAGCACGGCCGCCTTTTGCCCGACCGTGCAGGACCCCCTCCGCCATGCCGAAACGCGCCCCTTCCGTCTTCATGTGGGCCCAGGCCGTCGACCTGCTGGACCGGGTCGAGAAGATGCAGCGCCAGATGTTCCGCCCGAGCACAAGCACCGGTTCCGGCCGCCCGGCCTGGGAGCCTCCGGTGGATCTTTTCGAGACGGCGGACGAATACCGCATCCTGGTGGCGCTGCCCGGCGTATCGGCGGACCAGCTCGACGTGTTGCTTGAAGACCGCACCCTGATCGTGACAGGGGAGCGGTCATTCCCGCTGGAAGATGCGGGAAGCACCCTGATCCATCGTCTTGAACTCCCCTATGGACGGTTCGAGCGGCGCATCGAGCTGCCGCCCGGCCCGCTGACCATCGGTGCGCGCGAGCTGACCGATGGATGCCTGATGCTGGTCCTGCACAAGGGCTGAATTCTGAAATGAATGAGGAAACGAGGCGCGCCATGACCGCATCGGACGACCGTCCGCAGCCCGGCACCGGAACCGCCGCCGAGAACATTCCCGGCCAGACCAGCAGCCAAGGAAAGCCCGGCCCCTGGCCGCCCCTGCCGGAAGGGGCGATGATCGTGCTTCCGGTCCGCAACATGGTGCTGTTCCCGGGCGTGGTGCTACCGGTGGCGGTAGGCCGCAAACGCTCCATCGCTGCGGCGCAAGAGGCTGCCCGCAGTCACCGCCAGCTTGCCGTGCTGCTTCAGCGGGATGAGGATGTGGAGCATCCCGGCGGCGGGGAGCTGCATGAATATGGCACCGCCGGCACCGTGCTGCGCTACCTGACCGGTCCGGACGGCACCCATCACATGGTCCTCCAGGGGGAGGAGCGGGTGCGTGTCATCGAGCATCTGGAGGGCTGGCCCTTCATGGTCGCCAGGGTGGAGCGCATCGCCCACCCGGCGGAGGATGCGCCGGAAATCCAGGCCCGCTTCAACCTGCTGCGCCAGCACGCCATCGAAGCGGTGGGGCTGCTGCCCAATGCGCCGGCGGAGATGACGCAGGCCATCGAGAACATGACCTCCGCCTCCCTGCTGGCGGATATGGTGGCCACATATCTGGACATCGACCCGCAGGAGAAGCAGGAGCTTCTGGCGAGGCTGGACCTGAAGGACCGGCTGGACGCCGTCTCCCGCCTGTTGAACCAGCGCATCGAGATGCTGCGCCTGACCAAGGAGATCAGCGACCAGACCCGCGAAAGCGTGGACAAGCGCCAGCGCGAATTCCTGCTGCGCGAACAGCTCCGCACCATCCAGAAGGAGCTGGGCGAGGCCGGCGACGAGGGCGAGGAGGCCCGCCAGCTCGCCAAGGCGCTGGAGGATGCCGAGCTGCCGGAGGAGGTCTCCAAGCACGCCACCAAGGAGCTGCGCCGGCTGGAGCGGCTGCCGGAGCAGGCGGCCGAGTACTCCATGCTCCGCACCTATCTGGAATGGCTGTCGGAGCTGCCCTGGACCAGGACCACCGCCAAGCCCATCGATTTGCACGAGGCTCGGCGCATCCTGGATGAGGAGCATTGGGGGCTTGAGAAGATCAAGCGCCGGATCATCGAATTCCTGGCCGTCGCCAAGCTGAACCCGGAGGGGCGCAGCCCGATCCTGTGCTTCGTCGGCCCGCCGGGCGTCGGCAAGACCTCGCTCGGCCTGTCCATCGCCCATGCCACGGGCCGGCAGTTCCAGCGCGTCAGCCTTGGCGGCGTGCATGATGAGAGCGAAATCCGCGGGCACCGCCGCACCTATGTGGGCGCGCTTCCCGGCACCATCATCCAGGCCATCCGCAAGGCGGGGGCTAAGGACTGCGTCCTGATGCTGGACGAGATGGACAAGCTGGGCCAGGGCTTCCATGGCGACCCGTCCGCGGCCCTGCTGGAGGTGCTGGACCCGGAGCAGAACTCAACCTTCCGGGACAATTACCTCGGTGTGCCCTTCGACCTGTCGAAGGTGATGTTCATCGGCACGGCCAATATGCTGGATTCCATCCCGCGGCCCTTGCGCGACCGCATGGAGGTGATCAGCCTCGCCGGCTACACGGACGAGGAGAAGCTCCAGATCGCCAAGCGGTACCTGATCGACCGCCAGATGAAGGCCAACGGCCTGAAGGAGGGGCAGGCGGAGATCACGGATGCGGCACTGCGCGAGATCATCGACGGCTACACCAAGGAATCCGGCGTCCGGAACCTGGAGCGGACCATCGGCTCCGCCTTCCGCCACGCCGCCGTGCGCATCGCGTCCGGCGAGGCGGAGCAGGTGCGCATCGATATCGGCGACCTGCATACGGTGCTGGGCGCGCGCAAGTTCGAGGACGAGGTCGCGATGCGCACCGGCGTGCCCGGTGTCGCGACCGGCCTCGCCTGGACGCCGGTGGGCGGCGACATCCTGTTCATCGAGGCCAGCCGCTTCCCCGGCAGCGGCAAGCTGATCCTGACCGGCCAGTTGGGCGACGTCATGCGGGAGAGCGCCCAGGCGGCCCTGTCGCTGGTGAAGAGCCGTGCGCAGGGGCTGGGCATCACGCAGGAGATGTTCGAGAAGAACGATATCCATGTCCATGTTCCGGCCGGCGCCATCCAGAAGGACGGGCCGAGCGCGGGCGTGGCCATGTTCACGGCGCTGGTGAGCTTGCTGACGGGGCAGCGCGTGAACCACGAGGTGGCGATGACGGGGGAGATCAGCCTGCGCGGGCTGGTCCTGCCGGTGGGCGGCATCAAGGAGAAGGTCACCGCCGCGGCGCGGGCCGGCATCAAAACGGTGATGCTGCCGAAGCGGAACAGCCGCGACTTCGACGAAATCCCGGAGGATGCCCGCAACCGGCTCTCCTTCGTCTGGCTGGAAACGGTGGACGACGCCATCCGTTGCGCGCTTGGCGACGATCTCGCGGAATGCTGCCAGGAGAAGCAGGGGGTGCAGGCAGCGGAGTAGGGGCGAGGGGGAGACAGAATACCGGCCGGGCAATGCCCGGCCGGTCTGCCTCGATGCCATGGCGTTCGGCCGCGGACGATACGGCCGATGTCACATGTTCTGATACGATCCGATACGGGCCACCTGACGGCGGCGGATCAGATAGACTACGGTAATGCCAAGGGCGGCACCCACCACGTCCGCCAATCCATCGGCGATTCCGCCATTGCGTTCCGGCACCAGGCTCTGCGCCAGCTCCGTAGCGCCTGCCAGAAGCGCGAGCACCGCCATCGCAAGAATGGCGCCTAACCGGCCGGGCCAAGCGATGGCGGCCATGGCGCCCAGCAGGCCGAACGCGCCGGTATGGGCCAGCTTGTCCAGACCCATATCCTCGCTGGGGCCCATACCTGGGGTAACCAAGGCCCAGCACAGGGCCACGGACAGGCCGAACAGGCCCAGGGCTGCAAGTCGACGCAACTCCGGCGGCGGAAAGGCGATCAGGTTGAGCAGCAAGCTTGTCCTCATGGCGCTGGGGAACCCATAGGTCCGGTAGCGCCCATCATGGGGGGAACTGAGGCAAGGCTATGGCAGGGGAGCGGCGCGCACAAGGTCAGAAGAACCCCTGGAGGAAGCCCGTCAGGAAGTCCCACACCGCAATGATCATGTCGGGGACGAAAGAGCCTATCTCATACGACGCCTCATAGGCGTCAGTGGACCCGTCGGGTGCATTGCCGACGAGTCCGTCCCAGAATCCTTCGAAGATATCGCCCAGCACGGGCATGACCCCGCGAGAGGCTTCGCCAGCCTGCTCGCCAAGGTCCCGGGCCCGGTTATCCGCTTCTTCCATCGCACCACCTCCGGAATGGTGAACGGATCGGATGTCGGTTTGTGCCCGGGCCGGGCGGGGTGATTATTCCGCGGCGGCCGTGTACTCGTTCTTGTGCGCCATGCTGTGCCACGCGCAGGAGTGCCGCTGAATCCAGCTCTCAACCTCCTGTGCGGTGGCATCGACGAACTGGTCGTCCTTGCCGGTCATGAATGCCAGAAGCTGGGAACTCTGTACCCAACGGCCGAAACGCCAGCGCTGGGGCTGAATGCCGCTCTCCGTCCACACATACCGGAACGGCCAGGCGATCCGGCCATCTGTATCAAGCGCAAAGAAGTAGGACACGGCATTCCCCTCAACCTTGGCCGAGGACGCAGTAGGCCGGGTGAGTAAGAGATGCGAGGCGGTAGCATGCATGGCGGTTCCTCCAGGTATCAGCTTTATCCATAGGTTCCGGCTGCCCGGAACGCGTCCACTTATCCCTTATGTGCGCACCCGCACGGCGAAGGGCAGCGCCCGTTAGGGTGGTCAACCTTGAGGAGGAGCTTTTGCCACCTTCTGCGCGTCGAACTACCCCCTATAACCGCAAAAATGGGGTGGGTGCCCGCACATCTTCCCCGGTCGAACCGCCGCATGCCTGCGACGTTCTTATCCCGCCGGTTCTGTGCTCTAATGGATTTCAAGCGGGCAGAAGACCCGAATCCGGGCCGACCGACCGTAATCCGACAGCCGCTCCCTTGTTGACCTGCGCGTCAAGGCCATTTGTCCTGGCACGGTCGGCAGGAAGTGATCCGGCGGACCGGCCGGACACTGCCGGAATCAGACCACCACCCTCTTCGGAGTTGCGCGTCCGTGAGCGTCCAAGAAAAGCCAACCAGCGGTCCCGACGAGTCCCGCTACCTGCCCGACGACATCGTCTATCCCTCCACCATTCCCTTTATCCTGGTCCATCTCGCCTGCTTCCTGGCGATCTGGACCGGCGTGACCTGGGAGGCGGTGGCGCTGGGCGTGTTCCTCTATTGGGCACGGCTGTTCGGGATCGGGGCCGGCTACCACCGCTATTTCAGCCACCGCGCCTTCAAGACCAGCCGGGTCTTCCAATTCCTCCTGGCATGTCTGGCGCAGAGCACGACGCAGAAGAGCGTGCTGTGGTGGGGGGCGAAGCACCGGCATCATCACCGCTACTCCGATACCGAGCACGACGTGCACAGCCCGAAGCAGGTCGGCTTCTGGAAGGCCCATATGGGCTGGATCTTCATGCCCAAGCATGCGGATACGGACCTGAGCCAGATCGCCGACATGGCGAAGTATCCGGAGCTGCGCTTCCTGCACAAGTATGAGCAGCTGCCCAGCGTGGTTCTGGCCGTGGCCTGCTTCCTGATCGCCGGCTGGCCGGGGCTGATCGTGGGCTTCTTCTGGTCCACGGTGGCCGTGTACCACGCCACCTTCTGCATCAACAGCTTGGCCCATGTGCACGGTAAGCGTCGCTACATCACCGGCGACGACAGTCGCAATAACTGGTTCCTGGCGATCATGACCATGGGCGAGGGATGGCACAACAACCACCACGCCTACCAGTCCGCCGCTCGCCAGGGCTTCCGCTGGTATGAGTGGGACCCGACCTACTATATCCTGAAGGCCCTGTCCTGGGTCGGCATCGTCTGGGACATGCATGAGCCGCCGAAGGCCGTGGTGCGCAATGAGCAACGCCTCGGCACCAAGGTGATCGAGAAGGCGGCCGCCCAGCTCGCTGCCAGCTTCGACACGGACAAGATCGCCGCCCGCCTGCGCGAGGCCATGGCCGAGACCTCCGCCTCCGCCGGCCATGCCCGGGTCGAGCTGGAGGAGAAGCTGGCCGCCGCCCGCAAGATGGCGGAGGAGAAGCTGGCCGGCCTGCACATGCCGAGCCTGCCGCACCTGCCCAGCGTGGAGGAGCTGCGCGGCCGCGCCGCCAAGATGTTCGCCCGCAGCCCCAGCACGGACGACATCGTTGCCCGTGCCCGCGAGATGCTGTTCGAGAGCGTCTTCCAGCAGCTCGAGCCGCAACGGGTATCGGTGAAGGCCCAGAACCGCCCGCAACGCTGAAGCTGGGCTGGATGGATGTGAGAAGGGCGGAGCCGCGAGGCTCCGCCCTTTTCGTTTGCGCGTAGGTCGGATCGAGCCCATGGCGATGATCCGACACGGTGTCAGGACGTTGCGACGGCGCGTCAGCCCCCGCTGCGCTCGCACCGACCTACGGGGCTGGCGCTCTGGCACCGGCATGAATGGATAATCCGTGTCGGATCGGCGCTGCGCTCGATCCGACCTGCGGCCCTGAAACGCGAAAGCCCCGCCGGTGAGGGCGGGGCTTTTGACGCGAAGCGGATGGCGTCCCCTAGGGGATTCGAACCCCTGTTACCGCCGTGAGAGGGCGGTGTCCTAGGCCTCTAGACGAAGGGGACGAGGCCGTCTGTGTGGGGCGGGTATTTAGAGGGTCGGGCAGGGTCGGTCAACAGCTTTTTTGCATCCGCGTGAAAATCCTGCCCACCCGCTCCGGGCCGCCGGTCCGCATCGGCGCGGACGCGGCGGAAATGCTGGTTCAGTGGGCGAGCTCGCGGGCCGCTGAGAGCAGGGCCTGTACATCCTCCACCTTCGTGCACCACGCCGTGACAAGGCGGATCACGTTGCCTTCCCAGCGATAAAAGCCGAATTCCTTAGCTTCCAGCCCGGCGATGACCTCCTCCGGCAGGGCGATGAACACCTCGTTCGCCTCGACAGGCGACTGGAGCTCAACGCCGGGAATGGTGCCCAGCCCTTCTGCGAGCTGGCGGGCCATGGCGTTGGCATGGGTGGCGAGGCGCAGCCACAGCCCGTCCGTCACATAGGCGTCGAGCTGGGCGGAAAGGAACCGCATCTTGCTGAACAGATGCGCCGCGCGTTTGCGGCGGTAGCCGAACTCGGCCGCCAGCTCCTTGTCGAAGAACACCACCGCCTCGGCCGCCATCGCACCATTTTTGGTAGCCCCGAAGCTCAGTACGTCTACACCGGCCCGCCATGTCACGTCGGCCGGGTGGCAGCCCAGCGAGGCCACGGCGTTGGCGAAGCGGGCGCCGTCCATATGGACCCGCATGCCATGACGCTTCGCCGCCTCGGCCAGGGCCCCGACCTCGGCCGGGCTGTAGACCGTTCCGGCTTCTGTCGCCTGGGTCAGGGACAGGGCCTTGGGTTGGACCGCATGGACGAAGCCGATATGCGCGTTGGCAAGGGCGTCGGACAGGGTACCGGCGGAAATCTTGCCGTTCTCGCCCTGCAGGGTGACCAGCTTGGCCCCGGCGGTATACATCTCCGGCGCGCCGCACTCATCCGTGTTGATGTGGCTGTCGGCATGGCAATAGACGGCGCCCCAGGGCGGCGTCAGCGCAGCCAGGGCCAGACTGTTGGCGGCTGTGCCGGTCGCCACGGGAAAGACGGCGCAGTCGGTGCCGAACAGGTCGGAAATCTTCGCCTGCACCCGCGCTGTGATCGGATCGTCGCCATAGGACGACATCGGCCCGGCCCCGTTGGCCTCGATCAGGGCCGCCACGATCTCCGGTGCCGCGCCGGTCACGTTGTCGGATTTGAAATTCATTGATCCGTCCTTCGGGCGGCCATGGAACCGCCAAAGATTGCCAGGATGTTGGAAAGCAGAGTGATGGAGGTCACGGCTGACCCGGGACCGGCTGGGCGACACTGTCTGCCGTGGGAACGGTTACAGGCACTTCCACTGTGCCGGCGCGCGGGTCCAGGACGTGGATTTGTTCGCTGCCGTCCGGATGGGTTACGTGGTAGACCACGCGCGTGCCCAGGACCAGCATCTGCCCGATTCGGCTTCCAGCCGGCAGGGTGGAACTGATCTGCGGCGAGCTGGCCTGCGTCGGTTCCGGAGTTTTCCGGACGAAAGCACGGGGATGGGTCGGGTCGGTGGCGCGTTTGAAGACCTCATACCCGATGAAGGCGAAGCCTGCGACTATGAGGAGGCCCATGAGCGCCAGGAGAGTTTTGATTGCCCGCACCTGATGATTCCCGCGTTGAGCCCGGACGGCAGGATGCCTTGTCCCGCCCCGAGGCTGAAGATCTGGACGACGACCTGCTTCCGCCCGGGGAGGGCGGGGAAGAGGCCGGCGCCGCCCTGTCCGGCGGTAGCCTGTCGGTCGAGATCGCGGGCGGGGACCGGCTGGACCGCGCACTGGCGGAGGCCGTTGCGGGCGCAGGCGAGGCGGGAGCCGGCCTGTCCCGGTCGCGCCTGAAATCCCTGATCGAGCAGGGCTGTGTCGCGGTGGGCGGGCAGACCATAGTGGATGCCTCATACCGGGTCAAACCGGGCCAGACGACCACGGCCACCGTGCAGGTGCCGGAGGCCATCGCCGCCCTACCGCAGCCGCAGGACATCCCGCTGGACATCCTGTACGAGGATGACGATCTGCTGGTGATCGACAAGCCGGCCGGGCTGGTCGTGCATCCGGCTGCCGGGAACCACGATGGAACGCTGGTCAACGCCCTGCTGCACCATTGCGGCGACCGCCTGTCGGGGATCGGCGGCGTGCGCCGGCCCGGCATCGTGCACCGGCTGGACAAGGACACCAGTGGTCTGATGGTGGTGGCCAAGACCGACCGAGCGCACCAGGGTTTGTCGGCCCAGTTCGCGGATCGCACCCTGTCTCGCACCTACATCGCCGTGATCTGGGGCATGCCGGCCGTCCGCGAGGGCGAGCTGGAGGCCAATATCGGCCGCCACCCGCACGACCGGAAGCGCATGGCGGTGCTGGAAAAGGGCGGCAAGCCGGCCATCACCCTGTACCGCGTGATCAGGACGCTGGGGCTGCATGCGGCGCTGGTTGAATGCAAGCTGATGACCGGCCGCACCCACCAGATCCGGGTCCATATGACGGAGATGGGCAATCCGCTGATCGGCGACCCGCTCTATGGCAAGGTTCGTCCGTCCCGGCTGAAGAACATGCGGGCGGGAGCGCGAGAGGCGGCGCTGTCCTTCCCGCGTCAGGCGCTGCATGCCCTGGAGCTGGAGTTCGTGCACCCGGTCACGGGCGAGCACATGGACTTCAGCTCCGAGATACCAGACGATATTCAGCACTTAATCGCAGAGCTGGAAACGTTATAATATCATTGTCCGGTCCTGGCGGTGGGGTATGTGCCCCGGTCCGCCAGGAGCGGTGCCCTGAAAGGGTCCGAACCATGGCGACACCTCCTGTTCCAGTCATCAACTCCGAAAGCAATCTCTCCCGCTATCTGCAGGAGATCCGCAAGTTCCCCATGCTGGAACCGGCTGAGGAGTACATGCTGGCCAAGCGCTGGCAGGAGCATGAGGACCCGGACGCTGCCCACAAGCTGGTGACCAGCCACCTGCGGCTGGTGGCGAAGATCGCCATGGGCTACCGCGGCTACGGGCTGCCGGTGTCGGAGCTGATCTCCGAAGGCAATGTGGGCATGATGCAGGCGGTGAAGCGGTTCGACCCGGACCGCGGCTTCCGGCTTGCCACTTACGCCATGTGGTGGATCAGGGCGGCCATCCAGGAATATATCCTGCACTCCTGGTCGCTGGTGAAGATGGGCACCACGGCCGCGCAGAAGAAGCTGTTCTTCAATCTGCGCAAGCTGAAGGGCCAGATGCAGGCTATCGAGGACGGTGACTTGGCGCCCGAGACCGTGGCCGCCATCGCCAAGAAGCTGGAGGTGCCGGAGCAGGACGTGGTCAATATGAACCGCCGTCTGGCCGCCCCGGACCACAGCCTGAACGCGCCTCTCCGCATCGACGGGGAAGGGGAGTGGCAGGACTGGCTGGTTGACGAGGAGGAGACCCAGGAGGTCCGCCTCGCCGAGCGGGAGGAACTGGGCAAGCGCAAGACGTTGTTGGCTGCTGCCATGAAGACCCTGAACGAGCGAGAGCGGCACATCCTGATCGAGCGCCGGCTGAAGGACAATCCGACCACGCTGGAAGACCTGTCCCAGCAGTACGGCATCAGCCGCGAGCGCGTCCGCCAGATCGAAGTCCGGGCGTTCGAAAAGCTTCAGAAAAGCATCAGGACCGCGGCGCTGGAGCAGCGGCTGGCGTAAACGCCGGAATAGCTTCCCCCTCTCCCCGGCGGGGAGAGGGGGAAGAGAAGACCCTTCTTCAGACTTACACCGGCTTTACCAGCGCATGCCGCTTCTTGCCGGCGGACAGCTTAATGACCCCATCGGCGGTGAGTTGTCCGGAGGTGATCCTGGCGGCATCGTCGCTCACCGCCTCGTCATTCACCTTCGCACCACCCTGCTTGATCAGCCGGCGGGCTTCGCCGTTCGACGCGGCGAGGCCGGACTGCGCCAGCAGGATGTAGAGCGGGATGCCGGTTTCGAGGTCGACGGCCTTCACCTCCACCGTCGGCAGCCCTTCCGCCATCGCGCCCTGCTCGAAGGTGCGGCGGGCGGTTTCTGAAGCGGCTTCGGCCGCTTCAGGGCCACGAACCAGCTTGGTCACTTCGGTGGCCAGGATCTTCTTGGCCTCGTTGATCTCCGCGCCCTGAAGGGCTTCCAGGCGGGCGATCTCATCCAGGGGCAGTTCGGTGAACAGCTTCAGGAAGCGGCCGACATCCGCATCCTCCGTATTGCGCCAGAACTGCCAGAAGTCCCAGTCCGGGAGGCGGTCTGCGTTCAGCCACACCGCGCCGGCCGCGGTCTTGCCCATCTTGGCTCCGCTGGAGGTGGTCAGCAGCGGGCAGGTCAGGCCGAACAGGTCGGCATTGGAAATGCGCCGTCCCAGGTCCACGCCGTTGACGATGTTGCCCCACTGGTCCGACCCGCCGGTCTGAAGCACGCAACCGTAGCGGCGGTTCAACTCCACGAAGTCGTAGGCCTGGAGGATCATGTAGTTGAACTCCAGGAAGGTCAGCGGCTGCTCCCGGTCCAGGCGCAGTCGGACCGAGTCGAAGGTCAGCATGCGGTTGATCGTGAAGTGCCGGCCGATATCCCGCAGGAACGGGATGTATTCCAGCTTGTCCAGCCAGTCGGCATTGTTGACCAGCGTGGCCTGTCCCGGCCCGTCGCCGAAATTGAACAGCCGGTCGAAAACGGTCCGGATCTTGGCGATGTTCGCGTTGATCTGGTCGTTGGTGAGGAGCTGGCGCGTCTCGTCCCGGCCGGACGGATCGCCGACCTTGGTGGTGCCGCCGCCCATCAGCAGCAGGGACCTGGCGCCGCACTTGGTCAGCCAGCGCTGGATCATGGTGGGAAGCAGATGGCCCACATGCAGGCTGTCGGCCGTGGCATCGTAACCGTTGTAGGCCACGACGACGCCCTCGCTGAACTTCTTGTCCAGCGCCTCCACATCCGTGCACTGATGATAATAGCCGCGCTCCAGCATGGTGCGCAGGAACTCGGACTTCACCGTGCTGGGGACGGGGGTATTCATGATCGGAACCCTTGTTGTCTGGCCTGTGTGATGGATAGTTTGGGCGCCTCTCGTAGCACATCGCCCACGGCTGCGGCAGCCCGGTTCAGGAGGTCCACCCATGCTCCGCGACGTCAAGACCGTCATCGGCCTGATGAGCGGCACCTCGATGGACGGCATCGACGCCGCCCTGGTGCGTACCGACGGCATCGACCGGGTGGAGACCCGCCGGTTCCTGTTCACGCCCTACGCGCCCGCCTTCCGGGAGCGGCTGCGCGCCGTGATGGGCGGAAGGGGCGATGTCACCCATGTGGAGCGGGAGCTCACCGACCTGCATGCGGAGGCCGTGCGCGCCCTGTTGGCGGAGGCTGGCCTGCCGCCGGGGCAGGTGGACCTGATCGGCTTCCACGGGCAGACCATCCTGCACGCGCCCGAGGAACGGATGACATGGCAGATCGGGGACGGGGCCCGGCTGGCCATGCTGACGGGGATATCCGTGGTGAATGACTTCCGTACGGCGGATGTGGCGGCCGGCGGGCAGGGCGCGCCGCTGGTGCCGCTGTACCATCAGGCACTTGCGGCGGGGCTGGAGCGGCCCCTGGCCGTGCTGAATATCGGCGGGGTCGCCAACGTCACCTGGCTGGGGCGGACCGCGCTGGACGTGCTGGCCTTCGACACCGGGCCGGGTAATGCGCTGGTGGACGACTGGATGCTGGCGAAGACCGGACGGCCCATGGATTCCGGGGGCGAGCTGGCGGCCACGGGGCAGATGGACCATGCAAGCCTGTCCCGGCTGATCCAGAATCCCTACTTCGCGGCCCCGGCGCCGAAGTCGCTGGACCGTGATGCCTGGGACCGTGGCATCGTGGCAGGACTGTCGCCGGCGGACGGGGCCGCCACGCTGACAGCCTTCACCGCCGCCTCGGTGGAGGCGGCGCTGCCGCACTTCCCGGAACCGCCGGCGCGCTGGCTGGTCTGCGGCGGCGGCCGACTGAACGGCACGCTGATGGGCATGCTGCGGGAGCGGCTGCGGGTACCGGTGGACCCGGTTGAGGTGGTGGGCTGGGACGGTGATGCCCTGGAGGCACAGGCCTTTGCCTATCTGGCCGTGCGGTCGGTGCTGGGACTTCCGCTGTCGGTGCCAGGAACGACTGGCGTGCCGAAGCCGCTGACAGGAGGCCGGCTGCATCGAATATGAGTGATGCCGCCTGTCGGCCACGCTTCCGCGTGACCGACCTACGCCTTCATGGTCATAGCAATACGTAAGTCGGTCACGCAAAGCGTGGCGGACTTCGCTTCACTCCGCAATGGCCTTCGCCGGCGTGCCAAGCGCCTGGTCGAGATAGTCGTCGACGATCTTGGCAAGGTCGTCGGCCATGTTCAGGAAATAGTGATTGGCGCCGGGGACCTTGCGGTAGTCGATCTTGATGTCCTTCTGGCTGGACAGCTTGTTGACCAGACGCGCCACGGACGGTTCCGGCACCACTTCGTCCCGGTCGCCATGCACCACAAGGCCGGAGGCCGGGCAGGGAGCCAGGAAGCCGAAATCGAACATGTTGGCCGGCGGGGCGATGGACAGGAACCCGTCGATCTCCGGCCGGCGCATCAGCAACTGCATGCCGATCCAGGCGCCGAAGCTGAACCCGCCGATCCAGCAGGCGCTGGCATTCGGATTGTAGGTCTGCAGCCAGTCCAGGGCGGAGGCGGCATCCGACAGCTCCCCCTCTCCACGGTCATAGGTGCCCTGGCTTCGCCCGACGCCGCGGAAATTGAAGCGCAGGGCAGAGAAACCGCGCTTCGTGAAGGCGTGGAACAGCGTATAGACGACGCGATTATTCATCGTCCCGCCATGCTGTGGATGCGGGTGCAGCAGCAAGGCGACAGGGGCGTTCGGCTGCTTGGAGTGGGTATAGCGTCCCTCGATCCGGCCAGCCGGCCCGTTGATGATCACGTCAGGCATATGTCACCGGTCCCAGTGCATGATGTGCGGATTGCCGTCCCGGATGCTACGCCGCCCCCCGTCCGCGCCATCCGGGCGGGCCGCCGGACGTCGCCGGAAACTGGGGGGTGGAGTGCTTGACCGTGTATAGTGGTCATCTTATATCGCAGCCAATGGCACCCCGCACACCGTAAGTGGTGGCACCCGTGGGGTCACAAGGTGCCCGGCTGCCGCAGAAAAGCCCAAGGCAAGCCGGTCAGGGCGCGGACTATACCACAGCGGGAGCCTTTGTGTTCAAGCGTCTTCGCGAAGAGATAGATGCAGTCATCGCCCGTGACCCTGCCGCCCGCTCTCGGCTGGAGGTCGTTCTCTGCTATCCAGGCCTTCACGCCATTCTTCTGCACAGGCTTGCGCACCGTCTCTGGACGGGCGGCTGGCACCTGTCGGGGCGCTGGATATCGCATCTTGCCCGCTGGCTGACTGGAATCGAAATTCATCCCGGCGCCACGATCGGACGCAACTTCTTCATTGATCACGGCATGGGCGTCGTGATCGGGGAGACGGCGGTAATCGGCAGCAACGTGATGCTGTACCATCAGGTGACGCTGGGCGGCACCTCGCTGGAAAAGGGCAAGCGCCACCCGACCGTCGGGAATGACGTCATCATCGGCGCCGGGGCCAAAGTGCTGGGCAACATCACCATCGGAACGGGAGCCCGCGTCGGGTCGAACGCGGTCGTGGTGTCCGACGTTGCGCCGGGCGTCACCGTGGTCGGCATCCCAGCAAAGGTCGTGGTGCCGCGCGACCGGGTACAGGCGCAGCCCTTCATGGCGTATGGAACACCCTGCGGGGACTTGCCGGATCCAGTGGCAAGGGCCATGTCGGGCCTGCTGGATCAGGTGCATGCGCTCCGCCAGCGCGTGGAAGAACTGGAGCGGACCGGCAATCCTGTGGAGGGAAGCCCGGTCGCGCTCGAGAAGGGCGACGAAGATCGCCATATGCAAACAGAAACGACGGGAGCGGCCTGAGGCCGCGGAAAATGGGCGCGCCGGGGGGCCGAGCCGGCGCCGCGCCAAGCAACGGAGGGCGTATTGAGACTGAGCACGAAAGGCCGCTATGCCGTCATGGCCATGGTCGACCTCGCGAGGCACAGCAACGGATATCCTGTTCCCCTGGGGGAGATCGCCGACCGGCAGGAGATTTCCCTGTCCTATCTTGAGCAGCTTTTCGCAAGGCTGCGCAGGAACGGGCTGGTGAGCAGCGTGCGCGGACCCGGCGGGGGCTATCTGCTGGCCCGGCCAGCGGAGGAGACCTGCATCGCCGATATCGTCATGGCCGTGGACGGGCCGGTAGGCACCGCATCCTTTGGAACGGGCGCAATGGATGGCGCGCAGCCCATCAGGACCTGCCCTTTGACCCATGATCTCTGGCTGGAACTGGACAATCAGGTCCACAGCTATCTCAGTTCCGTAACCCTGGCCGACGTCATCGAACGCCGTATCCTGGCCACCAATGCCATGGTGGTGCAGGAGGAGACGCGGGTTGCAATGACGGCGGAGTGATGGCCCGAACGTGAACGGTATCTACCTGGACTGGAATGCGACGGCGCCGCTCCGGCCGGAGGCAAGGGCGGCGCTGATCGCTTGCATGGAGGAGGTCGGAAATCCGTCCTCCGTCCACGGCTTCGGCCGTGCCGCCCGCCGCCGGGTGGAGGATGCGCGCGAAGCAGTGGCGCGCCTTGCGGGAGCTACGTCTGCGGACGTGATATTCACCGGCAGCGGAACGGAGGCGAACAATCTGGCCCTGCGGGTAAAAGGCAGGGCGCGGTTGATCGTTTCGGCTACGGAACATGCCGCTGTTCTGGACGCCGCTTCGGATGCTGAGGTGGTTCCTGTCGGTCCCAAGGGGCTCGTCGATCTGGAGGCGCTGGAGCGAGTGCTGGCGGCGGACAGCGGGCCGGCACTGGTCAGCATCCAGGCGGTAAACAACGAGACCGGCGTGATCCAGCCTCTGGCGGAGGTGGTGCGCATCGCCAAGGCCCAGGGCGCACTGGTGCATAGCGATGCCGTTCAGGCGGTGGGGCGCATTCCCTTCGACATGGGCGCTCTCGGCCTCGATATGGCGACCCTGTCCGCCCACAAGATCGGCGGGCCGCAGGGCGTGGGCGCGCTGGTGGCGAGACCGGGGCTCATGCTGGACCCGCTCCTTCGTGGCGGTGGGCAGGAACGGCGAATACGCGCCGGGACGGAGAATGTGGCCGGTATCGCAGCCTTCGGGGCCGCCGCCGCCGCGGCGCTGGAGGGGTTGGATAATTATACCCGACTGGCCGTGCTCCGCGACGGTCTGGAGGAACGGGTCCGCGAAGCCGCGCCGGATGCGGTGATCTTCGGGGCCGATGCCCCGCGGGTGGCGAATACGAGCTGCATAGCGCTGCCGGGTCTGACGGCGGAGACCCAGCTGATGGCCTTCGATCTCGCCGGGATCGCGGTCAGCAGCGGTGCTGCCTGTTCCAGCGGAAAGGTGCGGGCATCCCATGTGCTGACCGCCATGGGCGCCCCGGTGGAACTGGCAGGATCGGCGATCCGGGTCAGCCTTGGCTGGAGCAGCACCTCGGAAGAGGTCGACCGCTTCATTCAGGCGTGGGTCCGGCAGTACGGCCGATCCCGAGATCGCCGCGCATGACTGCTTCCGGCGGGCGCGATGCGCAACCCTGTCGCCCGCGGGCGTTTATCAAAGGAAATCCGCCGCGCTTTGTCTCATGATCCGGCACGCATGCTTCAGCCTTGACCAGGTGCCATGACCGACTCGAACGACACGAAATCCGGCCCCCGGCGGGGGGAAACGATCAGCGGAGGCATGAACAGCTGCTGGTTCTGCGCCAAACCGGTCAGCCCGCAGGCGCTGTTCTGCCATAGCTGCGGGAGTCTGCAGCCGCCGCCGGATGTGGATGCGTTCACCCGCCTGCGTCTGCCCGCCCGATTCGACATCGATCAGGCGGATCTGGAGCGGCAGGCGGCCGGCTTCACCCGTATCCTGGACCCGGCCCGTCTGGAAAAGCGCGGCACTATGGAAAGGACCATGGCCGAGCGGCATCGCGCCGCCATCGCCGACGCCCATGCCGAGCTGCGCGATCCCTTGCGGCGGGCAAGATTGCTGCTGGAGAAAGCCGACCGGTATCTACCGGACATCGAAGCGGATGCCGGGCCATGGCGGGAGGAGTTCTCCCTGGCGCTGGACGCGACGGCCGTGGATCGCATCGCCGCCCGGTTGCAGGGCGAGATGGAGGCGGCCCTACGTGATCTCGCCGCTGCTTTCCGCGCCGACGATCTGGACCGCGCGGAGAAGCTTGTGCGGCATGTGGAGGCGCTGTCGCTGGCCGTCATGGAGGGGAGAGTACGCCGGAGCGAGTTGCTGGCCGGCAGTCCCGGCTTCTGACCGGACGGGATCGACGCAAATGCTGGACTTGGACCGGGCAGGTCCGTAACAACATCGGCGGTCTGGCGCGGAAGAGTGCCGCCGCCGGGAAGCTTGGGAGTATTGGCAGCATGCCGAAGATGGTTTTCGTTGAGACGGACGGTACCCGCCGTGAAGTGGACGCGCCCCTGGGTCTGTCGATCCTGGAAGTTGCGCGCCGGCATGACATCGATCTGGAAGGGGCGTGCGAGGGCTCGCTGGCCTGCTCCACCTGCCATGTGATCGTGGACCCGCAATGGTATGACGTGCTGCCCGACGCCAGCGAGGATGAGGAGGACATGCTGGACCTGGCATTCGGCCTGACCAAGACCTCGCGCCTGGGCTGCCAGATCCGCATCACCGAGGAGATGGACGGCCTGACCGTGCGTCTGCCCGGCGGGGCCTGATCGATGGGCGGCGCTCCGCTGCCGGATCTCGCTGTGCCGGGCGGCTTGTTCGCCCGGCTGCGGGACGGCGCGCGGGCGTCTTGGGACCGCTATGTGCGCCACCCCTTTGTGGTCGGGCTGGGCGATGGAACGCTGCCGGAGGCGGCGTTCCGGCATTATCTGGTTCAGGATTACCTGTTCCTCATCCATTTCGCCCGCGCCTATGCGCTGGCCGCGTACAAGGCCGATGATCTCGCCGACATGCGGGCGGCCTCCCGCTCCATGTCCGCCATCTTGGACCTGGAGATGGGTCTGCATGTTAAGTACTGCGCCCGCTGGGGTGTGGGGGAAGGGGAGATGGCGGCTGCGCCAGAGGCGCAGGCCACGCTGGCCTACACCCGCTTCGTTCTGGAGCGCGGGATGGCCGGCGACCTGCTCGACCTTCATGTGGCGCTGGCGCCCTGTGTGATCGGCTATGCGGAGATCGCGGCCAATCTCCTGGCAGATCCGGCAACCCGGCTGGACGGCAATCCCTACCGCGACTGGATCGAGATGTATGCCGATCCCGCTTATCGGGAAGTGGCGCAGAGTCAGGTTGCGCTGCTGGAACGGTTGAGCGCGCGCCGCGGCGGCAATGCCCGTTTCGACTCGCTGCTGCGTGCCTTCGAGGCGGCCAGCCGGCTGGAAGCCGGGTTCTGGGACATGGGCCTGTCGCTCGCGGATTGAAGCTGTCGGAACCTCAGGCGGGATCGAGCCCTGAACGGGCAGGGGCTGACATTGGGCGGAGAACTCCGTCTGTCTCAATTCCGATCGGTCGAAGGCAATGAAAAATGGGGAGGCCTCGCGGCCTCCCCATTTTTCATTTCAGCCCGGTATGGGCCTCAGTTCTTCACCAGTCGGCTCCACCAGCCCTTCTTGGGCTTTTCCACCGGCGGGTTCACCGTGATCGCCGGGTTGGCGGGTACATCCTCCGCAGATGCGGCGGCAGGCGCATCGGTCGCTTCCGGAGCGGGCGCAGCCCCAGCGGCCGGAGTTGCCGACGCTTCGGCAGCAGGTGCTTCGGCGACAGGTGCTTCGGTGGCCGCAGCCTCCGGAGCAGCCTTCTTCCGGCTCCGCGTCGCGCGCTTCTTCGGCGCGGGCGCTTCGGCGGCTTCGGGCGCGGCGTCCTCAGTGGCCTTTTTCCGGCTACGGGTGGCGCGCTTCTTCGGAGCAGGAGCCTCCTGGGCCGGAGCTTCCTCGGTCACCGTTTCGCCCGGAGGGGCGACATCAGCGGTGGCCGCCATCGCCTCCGGCGTGGCGCTTTCCGCGGCGGGGACAGCATCAGCGGTCGTCACCTCGGGCGTGGTGATGTCCGACGCATCCGCCTCGGAGACGTCGGCAGCAGGCTGTGCACCGGCAATCCCGGCGGCGTCGCCTTCCGCCGTGTCGGCGGACTGCTGCATCTCCTCCTCACGCTGGCGGGCACGACGGCGACCGCCGCGCTTGCCACGGCGGCGCTTCCGGCGACTGTCGCCATTGGCATCGTGGCTGTTCTCGCCCTCGGCAGACTGCTGGCCTTCGGTCTCATCGCCTTCGTCGTCGTCCTCGCCTTCCTCGGCATCGAAGCCTTGAGCGACCTCCGCTTCGGGCTTGGATTGATCCTCGGCGGGACCGAAGGCCTGCTGCTCACCCTCGCCACGGTCGGTATCACGGTCCCGGCCACGACGGCGACGGCGGCGACGGCGACGATCGCGGTCCCCATTGCCGTTCTGTTGGTGCCCGTTGGCGGCATCCCCATTGGCGGCCTCAGCCTCGACCTCCTCCGGATCGTCTTGCTCGACCTCGTCCAGGTCGGTGGCCTCGGCCTCCAGCGCGCGGTCGGTCTCGGCAAAGACGCGCTCCGCGGTGATGGCGGCCACAGGCGCATCCTCACCCGGAAGCTTGGCACGGATGCGCTCCAGCCGGTGGGCCGGCGGGATCAGGCTGTCGTCTGCGGATAGATACACCCGGAACCCGTAGCGCCGCTCGATGGCGTTGAGCATGTCGCGCTTCTGGTTGAGGATATAGAGCGTGATCTGAGTCGCCGCGGTGACGGTGATCTCGCTCGAGCGGCGACGGATGCCTTCCTCCTCGATGGCACGCAGCACCGCAAGCGCGGCGCTCTCCAGCGAGCGGATATGCCCGGTGCCCTCGCAATGCGGGCAGCGCTCGAAGTTGATCTCCTGGAGGGAGGGGCGCAGGCGTTGCCGCGACAGCTCCAGCAGACCGAAGGAGCTGATCCGGCCGAGCTGGATGCGGGCGCGGTCGGCCTTCATGGCCTCCTTCAGGCGCTTCTCGACGGCCGCGTTGTTACGGCCTTCCTCCATGTCGATGAAGTCGATGACGATCAGACCGGCCAGATCGCGGAGACGGAGCTGGCGTGCCACCTCGTCCGCCGCTTCCAGGTTGGTCTTCAGCGCCGTCTCCTCGATGTTCCGCTCCTTGGTGGAGCGGCCGGAGTTGACGTCGATGGCGACCAGCGCCTCGGTCTGGTTGATGACCAGATAGCCGCCCGACTTGAGCTGGACCACCGGGTTGAACATGGCGTCGATCTGGTCCTCCACCTGATAGCGGTGGAAGAGCGGGATCTCCTCCTGATAATGCTGGACCCTCCTGGTGTGGCTGGGCATCAGCATGCGCATGAATTCGCGCGCGGTGCGGTAGCCCTGCTCGCCCTCCACCCAGATATCATCCACATCCTGCGAATAGAGATCGCGGATGGAGCGCTTGATCAGGTTCGCTTCCTCATAGATCAGCGCCGGGGCAACGGACTGCAGCGTCTGCTCCCGGATATTGTCCCAGAGGCGCATCAGATATTCGAGGTCGCGCTTGATCTCCGGCTGGGAGCGCTCGATACCCGCCGTGCGCAGGATCACCGACATGCCGTCGGGAATATCCAGCCCCTCCAGCAGGTCCTTCAGGCGCTTGCGGTCGGCCGGGTTGGTGATCTTGCGGGAAATGCCGCCGCCGCGCGGGGTGTTCGGCATCAGCACGCAGTAGCGGCCGGGCAGGGACAGGTAGGTGGTCAGCGCCGCACCCTTGTTGCCGCGCTCCTCCTTCGTCACCTGTACCAGCAGGATCTGCCGGCGCTTGATGACTTCTTGGATCTTGTAGCTCTTCAGCGGGCGGACGGAGCGGGGTTTGCGGACGTCCTCCACCTCCTCCTCGACCGACTCCGCCGGTTCGGCGGACATGGCAACGGTCTTGGGCTTGCGACGGCGGACCGGCTTCTTCTTCTCACCCTCGGCCGGAGCGGCTCCATCGGCGGCCTGAGCCGCCTGATCGCCGGCATCCGCGCCCTCGGCAGGCGTCTCAGCGGCGGCTTCGCCCGCCTTCTCCGCCTTGGTCTTGCGGGGGCGACGGGCCGTGGTGCGCTTCTTCGGCTTGGCCGGCTCTTCGGCGGGAGCCTCGGTCACCGTCTCGTCCGGGGCGGCGACGGTCTGTTCGGCCGGGGAGGCCAGGGGGCTTTCGCCCTCGGCGCCCTCCAGCGGGGCGATAGCATGCGCCTCGGAGGAAGGGCCGCTTTCGTCCGCGGCATCATCGCCATTTCCGGCGGGCAGGGCGGGGGCGGTGCCGCCGACCTCGTCCACCGGTTCATCGCCGGCGGGAACATCCTCGACGCCGCTGCCGCTCTCGGCTTCAGCCTCGGCCAGTTCGGGCGCGGAGGCTTCATCCTCTTCCCGCTCCTCGCGGGCGGCGCGCTCATATTCCCGCATCAGCGCTTCGCGGTCAGCGACCGGGATGCGGTAATAGTCGGGGTGGATTTCGGAGAAGGCGAGGAAACCGTGCCGGTTCCCGCCATACTCGACGAAGGCGGCCTGGAGCGACGGCTCCACCCGGATGACCTTCGCGAGATAGATGTTGCCCTTGAGCTGCTTTCTGGAGGCGATTTCGAAATCGAGCTCTTCCAGCTTGTTCCCATTCACGACGACAACCCGGGTTTCCTCCGGATGCGTCGCGTCCACAAGCATACGCTTGGCCATATGTTTTCCCCATGGCTGCGCCAGTCCATCCGCGCGACCCACGGCGGGACAGGCGCGCCACCTGTCTGAGCGAAGCTGCTCGGCGCGGGCCCGATCTTCCCGCCGAACGGCGCTCATCCGAGGCTGCCAGGACGGGGAGGGCACCCTTGCCGGGCCTTCCGGAGGTTCAACTTCCGGAAAGCCAGCTTCGAGTTTCTACTTCACCGCTGATCCAGGAAGCGTCGCGATCCGCGGATGCGGGGCGGAAAGCGTTCGGCCTGCCGCGCAAGCCCGGGAGGCGACGCCCCACCCGCCAAAGGCGAGCGGTGCTGGATGCGGTTTGTCGCGACCGTGAAGATAAACACTCGCTACCCCGTTCCACAATGAAAGAATTGGTCCGTTGAATTTATTGGTCCCGCTTTCGGCAGTTTGGCTGGCGGACGGCAGCCTGATAAGATGGCGTCTCATCATCCGTCTTGAGTGCATTGATTCTTCTAGGGTACACAGAAGGGCAAGATTCGACGGCGGCGCGCAGGAGGGGGCGCGGTGACGGTGAGACAATCCAGGGCACCAGGGCGAATCCAGCCCCGCCGCGGCCACTGCCGGCTGCAGGCGGCAATCGGCGTTTGCGTCCGGGGGCTCTTCCTGTTGCTTCTCGCCATCGCAGGACTTTGCCCGGCACCCTCTGCCCTCGCGCAGCCGCAGGCGGTCCAGGCGGCTGCGCTGCCTGGGATCGGCGCTGCGCCGGTGGCGACCGAGATGCGGCTCGGCGTGCATCCCGACAAGACCCGCTTCGTTATGGAGCTGAGTCGGGAAACGGCCTTCCGGCTGGTGACGGAGCGCGACCCCTGGCGCGTTGCAATCGACCTTCCCGAGATCGCGTTCATGCCGCCCGCCATGCCCGCCGGCCGCGGCCTGATCGGGCGCTTGCGACGTGAACCGGCGTCCAGCGGGGTGCGGATCGTGTTGGATACCACATCTCCGGTACGCGTCGCCTGGGCCGAGGTGATTCCTCCCCGTGACGGCAAGCCGCCGCGCTTCGTTCTGGATCTGGTGCAGGTGGATGCGACGGGCTTCGTCGCTGCCGTTCTGCAAGGCGGGACCGCACAGTCTGCGCTGCCGGCCGTGGCTGCAACGCCGGACCTCCGGCAGGTACAGCCGCCGGCACGCAGCGCGGCTCCCGCGGCGAAGCCCCCGCCCGAACCGCAACTTGCCGCTTCTGTGGCCCTGACGTCCCGACTGGTGCCGGCTGCGGTGTCCGGCATGGGGGTGGCGGTGCCGGTGCCCCGCGCGAAGCCGACTCCGCCAAGCAAGCCTCTCATCGTTCTCGATCCCGGACATGGCGGCCAGGACCCCGGCGCTATCGCCGTGACCGGCGCCAAGGAGAAGGACATCACCCTGGCCGCCGCCCTTGAGCTGCGCCGCCAACTGCTCGCGACCGGGCGGTACCGGGTTGCCATGACCCGCGAAACGGATGTGTTCGTGCGGCTACGGGACCGCGTGGCGAATGCGCGGGCACTGGGCGCCGACCTTTTCATCTCGCTGCATGCCGACAGCATCGGCCGCAAGGAGGTGCGGGGGCTGTCAGTCTACACCTTGTCGGAGAAGGCCACCGACCGGGAGGCCGACATGCTTGCCCAACGCGAGAACCGGGCGGACGCCATCGTCGGCATGGATCTGTCGGGGGAGGCGGACGAGGTGGTCTCCATCCTCATCAACCTCGCCCAGCGGGATACCCGGAACCAGTCTCTCCGCCTTGCCTCACTGACCGTGCGGGAGGTGGGCAAGCAGGTGAAGCTGCTGCCGCATCCACAGCGATCCGCCGGATTTGCGGTGCTGACGGCGCCCGATGTGCCGTCGATACTGGTCGAAATGGGCTATCTCTCCCACCCCGCCGACGCGAAGCTGTTGAGCAGCGCCGGCCACCGGCAGAAACTGGCTCGCGGTCTGGTCAGGGCCGTGGACGACTATTTCGGCGGGCAGATATTCGCCAGCCGGTCATAGGGGCGACATAATCGCACCTGATCTGTAGGATGTCCTGCCCGGCGAGGTCCGCCGGCAGTCCTGCCGCGTTCATTGGGCGGCCCTTCGATCACCTGGACCCGGTACTGCGATGCGTATCCTACTCGGCCTGTTCTCCATCACGCTGCTGCTC
Source organism: Indioceanicola profundi (assembly GCF_003568845.1). Taxonomy (NCBI): domain Bacteria; kingdom Pseudomonadati; phylum Pseudomonadota; class Alphaproteobacteria; order Rhodospirillales; family Azospirillaceae; genus Indioceanicola; species Indioceanicola profundi. The sequence continues at coordinate 1,031,658 of NZ_CP030126.1, forward strand.
GGTATCGCCGCGGCGGCGGCCTTCGTTTGGGGGCTGTGGCACTTCGGGCAGGGCCTGCCGGAGCATCGGCAGCTGGCGGACTACGATCCGCCGGTCTCCACCCGCATCCATGCCGGAGATGGACGCATGATCGCGGAGTTCGCGACGGAGCGGCGGGTGTTCGTACCGATCGAGGCGATTCCCAGGCGCGTCGCCCGCGCCTTCGTCTCGGCCGAGGACCAGAACTTTTTCGAGCATTCGGGCGTGGACTGGATCGCCGTGGCGCGAGCCGTGGCCCAGAACGTCCAGAATGTTGCCCAGGGCCGGCGGCTGATCGGCGCTTCGACGATCACCCAGCAGGTTGCTCGTAACTTCCTTCTTTCCAATGAGGTGAGCTGGGAGCGCAAGATCCGGGAGGCAATCCTGGCCCACCGGATCGAGCGGGCCATGGGCAAGGACCGCATCCTCGAGCTGTATCTGAACGAGATTTTCCTTGGCAACCGCTCCTATGGCGTGGGTGCCGCGGCGCTGGCCTATTTCGACAAATCGCTGGATGAGCTGACCATCGCGGAATCGGCGTTCCTGGCGTCCTTGCCCAAGGCGCCGGACCGGTATTACCGGGAGCGGTTCCGCGGCGCGGCCATTGCACGGCGCGACTACGTGATCGGCCGCATGCTGGAGGATGACTACATCACGCCGGCGGAGGCCGAGGAGGCCCGGGCCGAGCCCCTGACCTTCCGGGCTGAGCGCGGCGTCCAGATGGTTCAGGCCGACTATTTCGTCGAGGAGGTCCGGCGCGAACTGCTGGGCGTTTATGGCGAGCAGAAGCTCTATGGGGGCGGTCTCTCCATCCGCACGACTTTGAACCCGGAAGTCCAGACCATCGCCCGGCGCGAACTGCGCGAGGGGCTGATGGCTTTTGACCGCCGCAAGGGCTGGCGCGGCCCGGTCACCCGGTTGGAGAATTTCGATGGCTGGAAGGACCAGCTCGCCGCCGTCGACAAGCCCGCAGGAGCCGAAGAGTGGCAACTTGCCGTCGTGCTGGAGACCACGCCGGAGGAGGCGCAGGTCGGGCTCACCGACGGAAGCCGCGGGCGCATCCTGCTGGAACAGCTCAAATGGGCTCGGAAGGCATTGGACGGCGATAAGCTCGGCCCGGCCGTGAAGCAGCCTTCCGACGCCATCGTCACAGGCGACGTCGTTCTGGTGGAAAAGCTGGAGAAGGCGGTCGACCCGGCCGACGCCGCGGCTGCGGAACTTGGCGACGAAGCCGTTGAGGGGGATGAGAATGCGCCCGCCGCGGCGGACAGCTATGCCCTGCGGCAGGTCCCGGAGGTTCAAGGCGCGCTGGTGGCGATGGACCCGCATACCGGCCGCGTGCTGGCCATGGTGGGCGGCTTCTCTGCCCGGATAAGCCAGTTCAACCGCGCCACCCAGGCCCACCGCCAGCCCGGCTCCGCCTTCAAGCCCTTCGTCTATCTGGCCGCCCTTCAGCAGGGTTTCACCCCCAGCTCGCTGATCCTGGATGCGCCCTTCGCGATGGATCAGGGTGCTGGTCTGGGCAAGTGGAAGCCGTCCAACTACACGGACCGGTTCTATGGCCCGACACCGCTGCGCGTCGGTATCGAAAAGTCGCGCAACGTGATGACCGTGCGGTTGGCCCAGTATGTCGGCATGGACCCGATCGTAAAGATCGCACGGGAGTTCGGAATTACCGAGAACCTGCCGCCCCATCTCTCCATGTCGCTGGGAGCGGGCGAGACGACGGTCCTGAACCTGACATCCGCCTACGCGATGCTGGTCAATGGCGGCAAGAAGATCGAGCCGACCTTTATCGACCGTGTCCAGGACCGGACCGGCAAGACGATCTACCGCCACGATCAGCGCCCTTGCCCCGGTTGCGAAGGGCTTGTCTGGCAGGATGTGGCGCCGACATTGGGCGGTGCGGCGAACGACAACGCGTCGTCGCCGGTCCGGGTGGCCGCTGCCGGCCCTGGATTGGTGTCCGTGCCGGAAGGCCAAGAGCCGCCGCGTCACGCCATGCCGGTGCCGAATATTCCGGACGACCGGCCGCAGGTCGCCGATCCGCGTCACACCTACCAGATCGTCTCCATGCTGGAGGGCGTTGTCCAGCGCGGCACCGGTATCCGCATCCGGGAGGTCGGCAAACCGCTGGCTGGCAAGACCGGGACCACCAACGACAGCCTGGACGCCTGGTTCGTGGGCTTCTCCCCCGATCTGGCCGTCGGCATCTTTGTCGGCTATGACCAGCCACGCTCCCTCGGCACCAGAGAAACAGGCTCCAGCATCGCGGTTCCGATCTTCCGCGACTTCATGGCAGCGGCACTGGAGGGGCAGCCGGCGACCCCGTTCCGCATGCCGCCGGGACTCCGGCTCGTCCGGGTGGATGCGGAAACCGGCCGTCCGGCACGCCCCGGCGACCGCGGCGCGATCTGGGAGGCCTTCATCCCCGGCACCGAGCCGACTGGCGGAGAAGGGGTGCTGGACGGCAGCGATGACAGCTCCGTCTGGTTGTCGGAAGGCGCGGCCGCGCAGGGCCGTCCGCGCCAGCCCACCGTCGGCACCGGCACCGGCGGCGTGTACTAGGCATTCGCCGGCCATGGTCGCGGATCAGCTGATCCAGGATCATGGCCGATTGCGAAAGCCTGCTGACACGAGCGTAGATATGTGGCGATCGGCAATCCTGCCGTCGCCTCGAATGCGTTCCAGCATAGGCGCTGCCATTCGTCCAGCTCCAAGCCGATCTGAACCGCGCATCGTGTCCGCGCTATCGACCGCACGTCCACACAGGTCCGCCATGCATCCGCCGCCCATGTTGCCGACGGGTAACAGACGCGACTGGACGATTTCCAATTGATCTACATCAGGGTCAAGTCTTCGCTGCCGGCCTAAAGCTCTCCTCACTTCACAAGAACAACATCGTGCGAATGCCGGAACGTTCGGCGACTGCATGATTAAGGAGAGCCAACATGTCTCGTCTTGCCACGCTTGCGACCGCAACCTGCGCCCTTGTGGCCGCTTCCGCTTTCATGCCGGCGACAGCGTCCGCCAAGGAAGCCGGGGATCTGCTGGTGCGCTTGCGCGGACTCTACGTCACGCCGAATGAGTCCAGCAGCCTTTCGGTCGGCGGCGCGGACATCACCGGGAAGGCCAAGGTGGACGACCAAGTCGTCCCCGAACTGGACTTCAGCTACTTCTTCACCGACAACATCGCGGCGGAATTGATCCTCGCCACGACCAACCATGACGTGAAGGCGGACGGAACGCCGCTGGGCGCCTCGGTCGATCTGGGAGATGTCTGGCTGCTGCCGCCGACCCTCACGCTCCAGTACCACCTGAACCCCAAGGGTCAGGTCAGCCCCTATGTCGGCGCCGGCGTGAACTACACCATCTTCTACGGCGAGGATGCGGGTGCGGCGCAGAGCGTCTCCTACGATGACGGCTTCGGCTGGGCGCTCCAGGCGGGCGTGGATGTCGCGGTGACGGGCAACTGGTTTGTGAACCTGGACGTCAAGAAGCTGTGGCTGAACACCGACGTGAAGATCACGGTGAACCCCACCACGGTGGTGGATGCGGACGTGGATCTCGATCCCTGGATCGTCGGTGTCGGCATCGGCTACCGGTTCTGATCCGCCCTGGAAAGGGCGGCGAGGGGGCGCGGGTCCAAAAGGGAGCCGCGCCCCTTCCATTTGGCGAAAGGGCAAAGAAGCCTTGGCCTGCGCGGTCATGGAGGCTACATAAGCCCCTCGACAATTCTGTCGCTATCAGACCGGGTTTGTATCAAGGGGAACCGCCATGCGGGCCGAGACACAAGCGGTCGTCGAGGCTGTACAACAGTCCTTGGCGCTGCTGAGGAGGCATCTTTGACTGGGAAAAATCCCTCTACCGCCTCGATGAACTGAACGCGCTGTCCGAGGACCCGAATCTCTGGAACGATTCGGAGCGGGCCCAGAAGATCATGCGTGAACGCAACCAGCTCGACAGCGCCATCAATGGATACAGGGCGCTGGAACAGGAGCTGAAGGACAATGTCGAACTGATCGAATTGGCCGAGGCCGATGGCGATCAGGAGATGATTGCGGAAGCTGAGAAGGCTCTGGTCGCGGTCCGGGAGCGTGCGGCCAAGCAGGAGCTGGAAAGCCTCCTGTCCGGCGAAGCGGATGCCAATGACTGCTTCGTGGAGGTGAACTCCGGCGCCGGCGGCACCGAGTCCCAGGACTGGGCGCTGATGCTGCTGCGCATGTACACACGTTGGGCGGAGCAGCACGGCTACAAGGTCGAGCTTCTGGACGAGACGCCGGGCGAAGAGGCCGGCATCAAGTCCGCCACCATCCAGGTGAAGGGGCACAACGCCTTCGGCTGGCTGAAGACGGAATCGGGCGTGCACCGGCTGGTGCGCATCAGCCCGTTCGACAGCCAGGCGCGGCGGCACACCTCCTTCTCCTCCGTCTCGGTCACGCCGGTGATCGATGACAAGATCGTGGTGGATATCCAGGAAAAGGATGTGCGCACGGACACCTACCGCGCTTCCGGCGCGGGCGGTCAGCACATCAACAAGACGGACTCGGCCGTGCGCCTGACGCACATTCCGACCGGCATCGTCGTCGCCTGCCAGCAGGAGCGGTCCCAGCACAAGAACCGGGCCAAGGCCTGGGACATGCTGCGCGCCCGCATCTATGAGATGGAGCTGCGCAAGCGCGAGGAAGAGGCGGAGAAGCTGGAAGCCCAGAAGACCGACATCGGTTGGGGCCACCAGCTCCGCTCCTACGTGCTGCAGCCCTATCAGATGGTAAAGGACCTCCGCACCGGCGTGGAGACATCCGACAGCCAGGGCGTGCTGGACGGCGACATCGACCGTTTCCTGGAAGCAGCCCTCGCCAGCCGCATCAAGGGCAGCGCGGACGGGGAGGCGGCGGCCTGAGGGCTGCCTTCCGATCTGAGAGAGAAGCACCAAGCAAAAGGGGACGCCTCGGCGTCCCCTTTCGTCTGTCCGGCCTTACCCCGCCTGCCGCATCTTCGCGATCCAGCCGTCCACCAGCTCCTCAAGGATGGGCAGCGGCACGGCGCCGTTGGAAAGTACGGTGTCGTGGAAGCCGCGGATATCGAAGCGGGGGCCGAGTTCCGCCTCGGCCTTGGCGCGCAGCCGCTGGATTTCCAGCATGCCGACCTTGTAGGACAGCGCCTGGGCCGGCCAGTTCATGTAACGCTCCACCTCCCGCGTGTTGTCCACCACGGAGTTGGGCGTGTTCTCGTTCATGTAGTCGATGGCCTGTTCGCGGGTCCATTTCTTGGCGTGCAGCCCGGTGTCCACCACCAGCCGCACCGCGCGGAACAACTCCGCCCCCAGCCGGCCGGCATCGGAATAGGGATCGGTGAAGAAGCCCATCTGCTTGGCCAGATTCTCGGCATACAGCGCCCAGCCCTCGCCATAGGCGGAGGTGAACCAGACCTTCCGGAACTCGGGCACGCCGGTCAGCTCCTGGGCGATGGCGAGCTGCATGTGATGGCCCGGAATGCCCTCATGATAGGCCAGAGTCTCCAGGTCCCATTTCGGCAGGCCCTTCATGTCCGCCATATTGGCGTAGAAGATCGCCGGCCGGGTGCCGTCCAGGGACGGCGACTCGTAGAAGGCGCCGGGGGCGGAGTTCTCACGGAACTTCTCCACCGGCCGAACCTCGATTGGGGCCTTCGGCTTCACGCCGAAATATTCGTCCAGCTTGCCGGACATGGTCTCGATGACCTTGGTGGCCTGGGCGAGATAGGCCTGCCGGCCTTCCTCCGTATCGGGGTAATAGAAGGACGGGTCCGTCTTCAGATGGTCGAAAAAGGCCTTCAGGTCGCCCTTGAAGCCCACCTGCCGCATGATGCCGCGCATTTCCTCCTGGATGCGGGCGACCTCGCGCAGGCCGAGATCATGAATCTTGTCCGCATCGAGGTGGTCGACGGTGGTGTAGTGGCGGATGGCGTCGCGGTAGATTTCGGCGCCTTTTGGAACGGCCCAGATGCCGTGGTTTCCGGTAACGCCGCGCCCGATGGCCTCCATCGCGTCGGCATAGGCGGTGTAGGCCGGCTTCACCTCTTTCAGGAGTGCGGCGCGGGCCGAGTCCAGAAGGCGCTTCTTCTCCGCCTCGTCAGCATCAAGCGCCGCGACCTTGCCCTTGAAGTCGGCCCAGAGCAGGCTGTCCGCGTCGGTGTCGTCAAAGGGGGCTCCCCTGACGACGGCGCGGGAACTCTCGGCAATAGGCGGGAAGTTGAAGGCCGGCGGAACCACTCCGGATTTCACCCGGCGCTGCATCGCCGCTTCCGCTTCGCGCAGCACCTGCGGCATGCCCTTCAGGCGGGAGATGTAGTCTTCCGCATCCTTGATACTGTTCACCGCATGCACGCTCGCCAGCAGCGTCGGCATGTTGGTATGCGGCCCGTCCAACCGGGTGAAGGGATAGGTGTCGTAGAGGTGCGAGGCCGCGCGCAGCCCATCCTCCGCCACATACTCGAACATGCGGTAATTCATCAGACCGGCGTCGGACAAGGCGTTCCGGTCGATTTCGCGCCGCATGCGCTCCAGATCCTTGCGGGTCAGCTCCGCCGATTCCTCCGCGAATGCATCGGAGGCGGGAACCCATCTGCTGTGATCGCCGGCGAGGCCAAGCTGGGTCCGCAACGTCGGGAAACGGTCCAGATTCCGCTGCCATACCTCGTCCAGGAACGCAGACAGCTTGGCATCCTCGGCCGTTGCCTGTTCCGCCGCCACGGCGGACGTCGCCAGGAACGGGGCGGCGAAGGTCATGGCCGTACCGGACAACAGCGCGCCGACCGCCAGGGACAGGACTGCATGGCGGGAGCGGCGGGGAAGACGGATCATGGGCGGAGTCCTGGCTGACATATCGGAAGAGCCGCACTTTGGGCCAATGCGCATGCCGGGTCCAGAACCACTTGCCCGCGGGCGGGCAGCGCCAGACCGGGCGGTCAGCCCACGCCCAGAGGTTCGTACCAGTCGCGGGGAAAGTCAGCCCGGTCGCGGCTCGGATGGTTGAAGGGGCGCTTCAGGTCGCCCTTGAACCAAGTACGCACCAGCTCTTGCCAGAATTCCTGCGGATCGCGACCAAGGGCCTGGGCACAGGCGCCGAACCAACGGCGGCCGGACGCCACATGTCCGATCTCATCGTCATGGATGATCTGAAGCACCTCCGCGCTGGCGTCGTCTCCGGCCTTGCGCAGGCTGTCCACCATCATGGGCGTCACGTCCAGGCCGCGGGCCTCCAGTACCATTGGGACGACTGCAAGCCGGGCGGGCAGATCGCCCGCGGTCATCTCGCTGGCCTGCCACAGCCCGTCATGGGCAGGCAGGTCGCCATAGACGGCCCCCAGCACGGCCAGTCGCTCCACCAGCAGCCCGTGATGCTTCGCCTCGTCATCGGCCACCGTGACCCAGTCATCATAGAAGGGGCGCGGCAGGGGCATTCCATCCGGCAGGGTGCGGAAGCGCGCCGCGATATCCCAGGCCAGATCGATGGCATTCAGCTCGATATGGGCAAGGGCGTGCAGCAGGGCGACGCGGCCGGCTGTGCTCTGCGCCTTGCGGCGCTTCGGCATGTCGCGGGGAAGGCGCAGCTCCGGCTTCTCCGGCCTTGCCGGCCGCGCCGGGGGATGGGCGTCGCCCAGCTCCGCTATCCGCCCATCGCGCCAGGCTGCGGCAAAGATCCTGCTCAGCCGCACTTTTTCCGCGGGGCTGGAGGTCGTCAGCACGGCGACGGCGGCATCGGACAGGGTATTGGGAAGCTGGTCGGTCATGGCCGGCAGGAAAGGGCCGGACGGCGGCGGAGTCAATCGCCGCAAAGCCGCAGCGGCGCGGGGTCAGCGCGCTGCGTGGTCCTTCTGGACATACCATTCGGCCGGCATCTTGGGCGTATAGTAGATGCCGGACTCCATCCGCTCCCGCTCGCGCTGATTCTCGATCAGGCCCAGGACGGGGAGGGACCAGGACATGCCCAGCAGCAGGGTCCAGAGTCCAACCGTGAACAGGCGGTCCTTGATGGTGGGGGATGCGGTCGGCTGGTCCATGGCTTCAACCCGGTCAGGTGATGCGCGGAACCTAGGTCCGAGTTGTTGCCAAAGGATTTCCGGCCTGTGTCCGGAAAGGATCATTTCGCGGGCAAAACATGACGCGGCCGTCACAATTCTGGGCCGCGCTACCCCTTCATCGTTATTACGCCCCACGGGCCAGGAAATTCCCGTTAAGGAAGCCGGACTTGCCGTAGGTGAACGGGCTCCCGTCCAGCTTCACCACCCGGCCGCCTGCGGCATCCAGCACTGCATGGCCGGCGGCCGTATCCCATTCCATGGTTGGGCCGAGGCGGGGATAGAGGTCGGCAAGTCCTTGGGCGATGCGGCAGAATTTCAGGGAGCTCCCGGCGACCACGCGCTCCGCCACCGGCCAGTCCTTGAGGAAACCCTCCAGCTTCTCCGTGTCCGCATGGGAGCGGCTGACCATGACGGTCAGTCCGGCATCGGGGGCGCGGCGCGCCTGGATGCTCTCCGCCGGGCCGGAGCCCAACTGGCGGGCGGCGGTACCGGGGCCGCAGCCGGTGAACATCTCACCCGTCACCGGCAGATAGACGACGCCGGCCAGCGGGCCGTCGCGCGTGACCAGCGCGATGTTCACCGTGAACTCGCCATTCCGCTTCAGGAACTCCTTCGTGCCGTCCAGCGGGTCGACCAGCCAGAACGGGCCGGTGGAGAGGTCGGGGATTTCTCCGCGGGAGAAAGCCTCCTCCGCAATGACGGGAATATCGGGAGCCAGGGCGCGCAGCGCGGGAGTGATCACGGCTTCCGCAGCGGTGTCGGCGGCGGTCACCGGGCTGCCATCCGCCTTCCGGCTCGGGTCAACCCCGGCTTCGTAGTGGTGCAGAATGGCGGCGCCGGCGGCACGGGCGGCTTCCGCCATGCCGGGCAGAAGGGCGGCGGGATCGGAATATGCGGCTGTCACAGTGCGTTTCACTCCCCAAGGGGCGGCTTGCGGGCCGCCGGGATCATAGGAGCCGGAATGATGAGCGCAACAGCCAGACGCGCGCGGCGGTCCTGTTTTCCCGGCAGGCCGGCTGCTGCTATCCTGGTCCGACGGATTCCAAGAAGCAGGCGGCGGCATCATGTGCGGACGATTCGTCCTGGCGTCCCCGGTAGCGGAAATCGGCCGCGTGTTCGGCGTTGCCGAACGGCCGAACCTGGAGGCGCGCTGGAATGTAGCCCCTACGCAGACCATCGCGACGATACGGGCCCGCTCCGCCGGTGAGGATGGCGAGGCTGCGGAGGGTGGGCGACAACTGGTGCCGATGCGCTGGGGACTTGTGCCCTTCTGGGCGAAGGATGCCGGGATCGGCTCCAAGATGATCAATGCCCGCGCGGATACGCTTGCTGAGAAGCCCGCTTTCCGGGAAGCGTTCCGGCGTCGCCGCGTACTGATCCCGGCGGACGGCTTCTATGAATGGCAGGCGGTGGGCGGCAAGAAGCAGCCCTATTACATCCGTCCGCGCAACGGCGGCATGCTGGCCTTTGCCGGGCTGTGGGAAAGCTGGCGCGGGCCGAAAGGGGAGCCGCCCTTGCCGGAGCCCCTGCTGACCGCCACCATTGTGACCACCGATACGAACCGCGCCTTGTCGTTCCTGCATGATCGCATGCCGGTGATCCTTGATGCAGGGAACTGGGATGCCTGGCTGGACCCGGCGACCCCGCCGCAACGGCTTCAGGACCTCCTGCGGCCGGCTGCGGATGATCTGCTGGAAACGGTGCCGGTCTCCACCGCCGTCAATTCCGTTCGGAACGAGGGGGAAGAACTGATCCGCCCCATGGAACAGGAACCGCGGCTGCTATGAGAATGTGGGTAGCCGCAGCAGTCCTGTGGGGAATATTTGCAGCAGGGGCAGCGGCGCAGGACGTCCTGACCGGTCCAGCCATCGCGGTCGAAGGCGACCGGCTCACCATCGAAGGGCAGGAGATCCGCCTCTACGGCATTGACGCCCCCGACAGGGGACAGAAGTGCGTCTCGGGCCGCGGCGTGGAGTATGATTGCTTTGAGATGTCGCGGTTGGCGCTGGAACGTCTGCTCCAGGCCGGTTCGCCGACCTGTACCATGCTGCCGGGCGCCAAGGATGACGGGCGGCTGGCGCGCTGCACCGTCAATGGGCACGATATTGGCGCTTTCCAGGTCCTTGCCGGCTGGGCGATGTCCTATCGCCGCATTGCGCCGGACTACGCGAAACAGGAAGCATTGGCGATGTCGCGCCGCCGTGGCCTTTGGACCGGACGCGCGGAAGCCCCTTGGATCTGGCGGGATCGCCAGATCCAAGGGGGTGCGGGACTTTAACCTGATTGCGGTCAGGTATGAGTCCGGCGGCCGCCAGCGACCATCCGGTAGATGGCCAGCAGGATGATGGCGCCGACAATGGCCCCGATCAGTCCGGCTCCTTCGCCGGCCCGGTACCAGCCGACCGCCTGGCCGAGATAGGTAGCGACGAAAGCGCCGGCGATGCCCAGCAGAGTGGTAATGATGAATCCGCCCGGATCACGGCCGGGCATCAGCAGCTTTGCTATGATGCCGGCGATGAGGCCGATGATCAGAGTCCAAAGGATTCCCATGGTTAGCTCCCCTCAAGGATTGCATTGGATGCCGCAATCAACCGGAGGAGGGGCCGGCAAGTTCCGTCATTCCGCAGTGCGATGGACAGGACGCTAATATAGCGGAACGGGCCGCATGAACGGCTGTCCAATCTCGCTGAACCATGTGAGGGGCAACGGATGGTGGGCGCGGTAGGGATTGAACCTACGACCCCCGCCGTGTGAAGGCGATGCTCTCCCGCTGAGCTACGCGCCCATCCGTCGTGGGCGGCGATATAGGCTGCCCGGACGGGGCTTGTCAACGGCCGAATTTCATTTCTGCATAAAAGCTTCATGAAGCCGCCGGAGGCGAACCGGGGAGATTGCGGAGCGGCGCGGCCTTCCTATCTTTGGAGGAGGACGCCGCCAGCCCCGGGAGTAACCATGACCCAGTTCCGTGCGCCGCCCGTTCGATCCTCCGTATCCGTTGCGTTCCGCCGCGCTCTCCTTGGAGCTGTCATGTCCGCGGGGGTGCTGATGGCCGGAATGCCGTGCGTGTCGGCCCAATCGGCGGATCAGTTGCAGGCGGCGGACTGGCAGCTGACCTACCGGGTCTATGTTGGCGGGCTGCATGTGCTGGATGCCACGGGCTTTCTGGGCCTGGACGGGGACAGTTATCGCGTCGGCCTGCAGGCGGCCACGGACGGTTTTCTGGGGCGGTTGGCGAGCTGGAAGACGGATATCGTCACCACCGGCACCATTGCCGAGGATGGTGCGCCGCGGCCAGCCCTCTACCGCACTGTCGGCGCTTGGCGGGACGAGCCACGGAACACCACGCTGGATTATGATGCGGACGGCACCCCCCGCCTGACCCTTGCGGAGCCGCCGCCGGAAGAGGACCGGGAGCCGGTGCCGGACAAGCTGAAGCCCGGAACCGTCGATCCCATGACGGCCATGCTCACCGCTGTGCAGGCCGTAGCAGCCGGGCGGGGCTGCGATGCCATGGCGAAGGTCTATGACGGACGCCAGCGCTACGATCTGACCTTCGTGCCGAAGGGGGCGGAGAAGATCGCGGCCACCGACCTCTCCGTCTTCTCCGGGGAGGCGCAGGTCTGCGGATTCGACTACAAGCAGCTCGCCGGGGCCTGGAAAGGCGACGACCGCCGCAGCCGCCGCGATGAGGAGGAGCGCCGCCGTCGCGACGACCGGGATGGAAAAGACCTGCTGATGTGGATGGCCTCCGCGGCACCCGGTGCACCGCCGGTGCCGGTCCGTGCCCAGGGAAGCAGCCCGCTGGGCACGGTCGTGGTCCATCTTGCGGAGATCGAGCGCGTAGGGGCGGGTGCGGACGGGCCGGCCGCAAAGCCTCCGACGCGCTGACCCCTGTCAGCCCGCCAGGGACTCCAGGGCGCCCGGCAGGTCGGCGAAGCGGTCGATCACCCTGTCGGCCCCGAGTTCGGACACCGGCATGCGTGGGTAACCGTAGCTGACCGCGACGATCGGGATGCCGGCGGCACGGGCAGCGGCCACGTCGTTGCCGTTGTCGCCCACCATCACGGCCCCGTCCGGCGAAAAACCGAGGCCATGGATCGCGTGCAGCAGCGGTTCAGCTTGCGGCTTGCGCTGGGGCAGGGTATCGCCGCCCACCACGGCCGTGAACATGTCGGCCAAGCCGAGCCCGTCCAGCAGGTTGCGGCTGATCGATTCCGGCTTGTTGGTGCAGAGAGCAAGCTTGTGCCCGGCGTCGCGCAGCCGGCCAAGGGTCTCCTTCACGCCGGGATAGATCGTGTCCGGGTCGGCCGGCACGGTGGCGTAGATGGCGATATAGCGCTTGACCGCCTCTGCCAGTTCATCGGCCGGCACGGGCCCGCCGGTGGCGGCGAAGCCGCGCTCTACAAGTCGGGAAGAACCGTCGCCGATGAAGGTGCGGACCTGATCGGCCGTGACCGGGGGCCGGTCGTATTCCTTCAGCAGCGCGTTCAGCGCCTGGGCGATTTCCGGCGCGCTGTCGATCAGCGTGCCGTCGAAGTCGAAGAGGATAGCTGGAAAGCGGGAAATCAGAGCCATGTTTGACCGCCGTCTCAAAAGTTGTCCTTGGGCCGGACGGGGACCTATGGCACCTAGAACCCCGACATCCCTCCCGGTTCTGACAAGCGTTCCGCCATGACCCGACGTCCGCTCGCCTGTATTGTTCTTGCCGCCGGCAAGGGTACCCGGATGAAATCCGCCCTGCCGAAGGTGCTGCACCCCATCGGCGGCATGCCCATGCTGAAGCATGTGCTGGCCACGGCAGAGGCGCTCAATCCTGAACGTATCGTGGTTGTGGTTGGACCGGGCATGGACAATGTGGCGCAGGCAGCCGCCCCGCACGCCACCGTAGTGCAGGAGCGGCAGGCCGGCACCGGCGACGCCGTGGCCGCCGCCCGCCCCCTGCTGGAGGAGTTCGCCGGCGACGTGCTGGTGCTGTACGGCGACACGCCGCTGATCCGGGCGGAGACGTTGGGGAGCATGGTGGAGGCGCGGGGCACCGCCGCCGACCCGGCGGTGGTGGTGATGGGCATGCGCCCGGCCGATCCCGGCGCCTATGGTCGCCTGATCACCGGCGAGGGCGGGCTGGAGCGGATTGTGGAGTTCCTGGATGCCAGCCCGGAGGAGCGGGCCCTGGGGCTGTGCAACGCCGGCTTCATGGCCTTCGACGGTGCGCGCATGTGGGGCATCATCGAGGGCATCGGGAACGCCAATGCCAAGGGCGAATATTACCTGACCGACGCCGTGGAGGTGGCCCGCGCCAAGGGCTGGAACTGCGCCGCGGTGGAGGGACCGGTCGAAGATGCGCTTGGCGTGAACTCCCGCGCGGAACTGGCGGCGCTGGAGAAGATCTTCCAGGGGCGCATGCGCCGGGCGGCTATGGAGAACGGTGCCACGCTGGTGGACCCGGACACGGTCTGGTTCAGCCCGGATACTGTGATCGGCCGCGACGTGCTGGTGGGGCCGAACGTGTTCTTCGGACCCGGCGTGGTGGTGGAGGATGGGGCTGAAATCCGCGCTTTCTGCCATTTCGAGGGTGCGCGGATCGGGGCCGGCGCACAGATCGGCCCCTATGCCCGCATGCGGCCCGGCACGGTGGTGGGCGAGGGCTGCCACATCGGCAACTTCGTGGAACTGAAGAACACGGTGATGGCCAACGGGTCTAAGGCCAACCACCTCAGCTATCTGGGCGATGCCGACATCGGAAGCGGCACGAACATCGGCGCCGGCACCATCACCTGCAATTACGACGGCTTCCTGAAGCACCGCACCACCATCGGCGACGGCGTCTTCGTCGGCACCCATTCCACGCTGGTGGCGCCGGTGACGCTGGAAAGCGGTTCCTACGTGGCCGCGGCCACTGTCATCACCCGCACTGTCCCCGCCGATTCCCTGGCCGTTGCCCGCGCCCGGCAGGAAAACAAGGAAGGCTGGGCGCCGAGGTTCCGGGCGCGCAAGCTGGCGGAGAAGGCGGCCAAGGCCGCAGCCAAGAAGGGGTGATCGGGGGAGCATTCCCCCAACCACCCCGTTCCATCCCCGGACGCGGCGCGCTAAGGTTCGCGCAAAATCCGAACAGCACCCTTGGGATGGAACCGCAATGGACAGGCATATCAACGCCACCGCCACCCGCATCGGCCTGAAGGACCCGGACCTGCTCCGGACCCAGGCCTATATCGACGGGAAGTGGGTGGACGCGGACAGCGGCAAGACGGTCCCCGTCACCAACCCCGCCGATGGCAGCGAACTGGGCACCGTTCCCAACATGGGAGCCGAGGAGACGCGCCGGGCCATTGAAGCCGCGAACCGCGCATGGCCGGCTTGGCGCGCCAAGACCGCCAAGGAGCGCGCGGCCTTGATGCGCCGCTGGTTCGAGCTGATCATGCAGAACCAGGAGGATCTGGCCCGGCTGATGACGGCGGAGCAGGGCAAGCCGCTGGCCGAGGCGCGGGGCGAGATCGCCTATGCCGCCAACTTCATCGAATGGTTCGCGGAAGAGGGCAAGCGCGTCTATGGCGACGTCATCCCCACCTTCAAGGCGGATGCCCGGATCGTGGTGCAGAAGGAGCCGGTCGGCGTGGTGGGCGCCATCACGCCCTGGAACTTCCCGGCCGCCATGATCACCCGCAAGGCCGGCCCGGCGCTGGCAGCCGGCTGCCCCATCGTGATCAAGCCGGCCACCGCCACTCCCTTGAGCGCCTTCGCGCTGGCCGTGCTGGCGGAGCGGGCGGGCATTCCGGCGGGCGTGATCTCCGTCCTCACCGGCTCCGCCTCCGCCATCGGCGGGGAGATGACCTCCAACCCAATCGTCCGCAAGCTGTCCTTCACCGGCTCCACCGAGATCGGCAAGAAGCTGATGGCGCAGTGCGCCGGCACCATGAAGAAGGTCAGCATGGAGCTGGGCGGCAACGCGCCCTTCATCGTGTTCGACGATGCCGACCTGGATGCGGCCGTGCAGGGCGCCCTGGCCTCCAAGTACCGCAATGCCGGCCAGACCTGCGTCTGCGCCAACCGCATCCTGGTGCAGGACGGCGTCTACGAGGCCTTCACCAAGAAGCTGGGCGAAGCGGTGCGCGCCATGAAGGTGGGCGCCGGGATCGACGAAGGCGTGCTGCTGGGACCGCTGATCGACAGTGCGGCGGTGGAGAAGGTGGAGGAGCATATCGAGGATGCCCTGTCCAAGGGTGCCAAGGTGGCGCTGGGCGGCAAGCGCCACGGGCTGGGCGGCACCTTCTTCGAGCCCACCATCCTGGTGGACGTCACCACCGACATGAAGGTGGCGCGGGAGGAGACCTTCGGGCCCCTGGCCCCGCTGTTCCGCTTCAAGGACGAGGATGAAGCCATCCGCATGGCCAACGACACCGAGTTCGGTCTGGCCGCCTATTTCTACACCCGCGATATCGGCCGGGTGTGGCGCGTGGCGGAGGGGCTGGAATACGGCATCGTCGGCATCAACGAAGGCATCATCTCCACCGAGGTGGCCCCGTTCGGCGGCGTCAAGGAAAGCGGCATGGGTCGCGAAGGCAGCAAGTACGGGATCGAGGATTATCTCGAGGTGAAGTACATGCTGATGGGCGGGTTGAAGAAGTAGGGCATCCGGGCTGACAGTGGATGGCCGCCGTCGGTTCAAAGCCGGTTGCGCGTCATCCACTGGACGGCGAAGTCCACCATCTCCCGAACCGGCAGCAGTCGGGCGGTGCCGTATCCCGCAGGGCCGATGCGGGCCGTGGGGCAGGTGGCCTCGAAGGCGAGGCCCAGTTCCGGAAAATCTTCCGTGTTCAGGTCCAGATCCATGAAGGTGACCCAGCGCCGCCCGCCGCCGCGCATTACCGGAGCGCCGTTCATCACCGTGACCTTGGAGGAGAAGATGGCCCGGTATTCCGCCAGATGCAGTATGGTGTTGCTGTAATGGGTAGCGCCCAACAGCAGGACATGCCCGCCCAGATCGTAGAGCCGGGCCAGGGGTGATCCTTCGCCCAGTCCGAACTCCAAACTGTGATTCGCGGTGATGAATTCCGCCCGGGGACCACGGGCACAGAAACTGACCTGGGGATGGTTGCTGCGGGTCACGCCGGAGAGATGGCGGAAAGTCTCCGGCACCACTCCGACATAGTTGGTCGGGGTCAGGTCCGGGTCAAAGGCGGGCATCTGGGCGCGGATCAAAGCCCACCAATCCGGCGGCACGGCGGGGTTCTGCCAGAACTCGGGGTCCGACAGGTCTGCCGTATGGGCGGGCATGATCAGCGTCCCGCTGTTGCCCAGCACATCCTCAAGCGCCCGGATCACCGTGATGGCCCCGCCTACCACCCAGCCGAGCTGGCCCATGGCGGTATGGACCAGGACGTTCATGCCCGGTCGTAGACCCAGTTCCGCCAGATCGCCGGCAAGGCCGGGCCGGGTGACCGGAAGGCCCGTGGTACGCGCATAGATATCGGGGCGGGCCATTTCTGCCGACCAAAGGGTTGCCAAGCCCTCTTCATACAACAGCGGCACCGCTTGCCCAATGGGAACCGCCCGTGCACATTGGCGTCCGTTTCAGACGAGACGATCCGGTGTGAAAACCGGACGATCAGGGGGAAGAAGCATGCCGGTCCTGCCAACATCCATCGACACCCGCAGCCCCGCCTTCGCGGAGAATGAATCGGCGCTGCGGGCGCAGGTGGAGGATCTGAAGGCGACGGTCGCCGCGATCAAGCAAGGCGGGAGCGACAAGGCGCGGGAGAAGCATTTAGGGCGCGGGAAGCTGCTTCCCCGCGACCGTGTACGCAGCCTGCTGGACCCCGGCACGCCCTATCTGGAGTTCAGCCAGCTTGCCGCCCATAAGGTCTATGGCGATGACGTGCCGGCGGCCGGCATTCTGACCGGAATTGGGCGGGTCAGCGGCACGGAATGCGTGGTGGTCGCCAACGATGCCACGGTGAAGGGCGGCACCTACTATCCGCTGACGGTGAAGAAGCATCTGCGGGCGCAGGAGATCGCAAAGGAGAACAATCTTCCCTGCATCTACCTGGTGGACAGCGGCGGGGCCAACCTGCCGAACCAGGATGAGGTCTTTCCGGACAAGGAGCATTTCGGCCGCATCTTCTTCAACCAAGCCACCATGTCGGCGGCCGGCATACCCCAGATCGCGGCGGTGATGGGAAGCTGCACGGCGGGCGGCGCCTATGTGCCCGCCATGGCGGACGAATCGATCATCGTAAAGAACCAGGGCACCATCTTCCTGGGCGGCCCGCCGCTGGTGAAGGCGGCGACGGGGGAGGTGGTGAGTGCGGAGGATCTGGGCGGGGCGGATGTGCATTCCCGCACCAGCGGCGTCACCGACCATTACGCCAATGACGACCGCCACGCCCTGGCCCTGGTGCGCCAGATCGTCGGCAACCTGAACCGGGTGAAGTCCCCGCAGGTGAAGCTGCGCGAACCTGTCGAGCCGCTCTATCCGGCGGAGGAGATCTATGGCGTGATCCCGAGCGACACCCGCAAGCCCTACGATGTGCGGGAGGTGATCGCGCGCATCGTGGACGGGTCGGAATTCGACGAGTTCAAGGCGCTGTACGGCACCACGCTGGTCTGCGGCTTCGCCCATATCTGGGGCTATCCCGTCGGCATCATCGCCAACAACGGCATCCTGTTCAGCGAAAGCGCCCTGAAGGGCGCCCATTTCATCGAGCTGTGCTGCCAGCGCGGCATCCCGCTGGTATTCCTGCAGAACATCACCGGCTTCATGGTGGGCCGGAAGTACGAGAATGCCGGCATCGCCAAGGACGGGGCCAAGCTGGTGACGGCGGTGGCCTGCGCGTCGGTGCCGAAATTCACGGTCATCATCGGCGGCAGCTTCGGGGCCGGGAACTACGGCATGTGCGGCCGCGCCTTCGGTCCCCGCATGCTGTACATGTGGCCGAACGCCCGCATCTCCGTCATGGGCGGGGAGCAGGCGGCCAACGTGCTGGCCACCGTGCGCAGGGACGGGATCGAGGCGCGTGGCGGCTCCTGGGGAGCCGAGGAGGAGGAGGCCTTCAAGGCCCCGATCCGGGAGCAGTATGAGGTGCAGGGGCACCCCTATTACGCCTCTGCCCGGCTCTGGGACGACGGCATCATCGACCCGGCGGAGACACGGACGGTGCTGGGCCTGTCCATCAGCGCCAGCCTGAACGCGCCGGTGCCGCGGACGAATTTCGGCGTGTTCCGGATGTGATTCGTAGGTCGGATCGAGCCCATGGCGATGATCCGACACACCGTCATTGGTCCAAACCACCGTGTCGGATCGGCGCTCCGCTTGATCCGACCTACGGAACCCTAATAGGTCGGCCGCTTGTAGTTCGGCGGGGCCTTGCGGGGCGGAGCGTATTCGGCCTTCAGGCGGCAATAGGCCACGGCGATTCGGGCAGCGACCTCCGCATTGTTCAGCAGCAGGGCGCGGTTGGCGGCGAGGCTGGCCCCGCCGGTCAACTGCTCCATCCGGGAGAGCAGGAAGGGCGTTAGCTCCTTGCCGCGGATGTCCTTGTCGGCAGCCTCGGCCACCGCCTGCCGCACCGCCTGTTCCACCGCCTCCGCATCCAGGGCGGCCTCCTCGGGGATGGGGACGGCGACGACCACGCCGCCGGTGAGGTTCAGGTTCCACTTGGCGCGCAGGACCTTGGCCACATCCTCCGGCTTGTCGCATCGGCCATCCACCGGCTGGCCGATGGAGCTGGTGTAGAAGGCGGGGAACAGGTCGGTCCCGAAGCCCAGGACCGGAACGCCCTTGGTTTCCAGATATTCCAGCGTCTTCGGCAGGTCGAGGATGGCCTTGGCCCCGGCGCAGACCACGGCCACGTCGGTGCGCGCCAGCTCCTCCAGATCGGCGGAGATGTCCAGCGTGGTCTCCACGCCCCGGTGGACGCCGCCGATTCCGCCGGTGGCGAAGATGGGGATGCCGGCCAGCCCGGCCGCGATCATGGTGGCGGCCACCGTGGTCGCCCCGTCCGCGCCCTGCGCCAGCACCAGGGGCAGGTCCCGCCGACTGACCTTGCGCACCCCCTTGGCGGACAGCCGCTCGAAATCCTCATCCACCAGCCCGACGCGTATTCGGCCGTCCAGCACCGCGATGGTCGCCGGCACGGCTCCCGCCTGACGTACCCTCTGCTCGATGGCCCGCGCCGTTTCGATGTTCGTCGGGTGCGGCAGGCCGTGGCTGATCAGGGTGGATTCCAGCGCCACCACGGGCCGGTTTTCCCGCAGGGCGGCGGCGACTTCGGGGTGCAGGGACAAGGCTTCGTGGGGCTGGCTGTGCGGCATGGCGGCGGCCTGGGCTTTCGAGCGGGAGGCGCAGGATGCGCAACACCGGGGCCGGGTGCAAGCCGTACGGTGGAATGCCCGCCCTGTCCCTCTTTGCGTCGGCGATGCATGACAGTATGGTCCGGGCAAACCGTGGTGGAATGAACAGCCACAAGAACCCTGGGGGCTTCATGAGTGAGCGTGTCGGCTTCGGCCAAAGAATGCTGGATGGGATCGAGCGGGCGGGCAACCGGCTGCCCGATCCGGTGACCCTGTTCCTGATTGCAATCGTCCTGGTCGTGTTCCTGTCCATGGTACTTGCCGCCACGGGCACGTCGGCGGTGCACCCCGGAACGGGCAAGGAGGTTGCGGCGATCAGCTTGGCCGACGGCGCTAACATCCGGCGCTTCCTCACCGAACTCCCGACGGTGTTCACCAGCTTCCACCCGCTGGGGCTGGTGCTGGTGGTCATGCTGGGCGTCGGCGTGGCGGAGCGGACCGGCCTGATCGGCGTGTCGCTGGCGGCCCTGGTGCGGGCAGTGCCGGACCAGCTGCTGACCCTTACCGTGGTGTTCGCGGGCGTCCAGGCCAGCCTTGCGGCCGATGCCGGCTATGTGGTGCTGACGCCGCTGGCGGCAGCGCTCTTCTACAGCGTCGGCAGGCACCCGATTGCCGGGTTGGCGGCCGCCTTTGCCGGAGTGTCGGGCGGGTTCAGCGCAAATCTGCTGATCACCAGCCTGGACGCCCTGCTGGCCGGCATCACGACGGAAGCGGCGCGGCTCTATGACCCGCAGTATGAGGTGCTGGCGACCGCGAACTACTATCTGATGATCGCCCTGGTGCCGCTCTTCACCATTATCGGCGCGGTAGTCACCGACCGGGTGGTTGAGCCGCGGCTGAACCGGACCTCGCCCGTCGATTTGCCGGGCGGGCAGGAGACGGAGCCCACCGCCGCCCAGCGGGCGGCGGAGAAGCGGGGGCTGTCCTTCGCCGGGCTGACGCTCCTGGCCGTGGTGGCGGCCGTGCTGTTCCTGACCGTTCCGGAAGGGGCGATCCTGCGGGACGAGGCGGCGCGCGATCCGCTGACGCCCTTCTACGGCGCGATCGTCACGATCCTGTTCATCGCCTTCCTCCTGTGCGGCATCGCCTATGGCATCGGCGCGCGGGTGATCCGGAACGATCGCGACGTGGTCGGCATGATGAACGAGACCATGGGGACGATGGGCGGCTATCTCGTCCTGGCCTTCGCCGCATCCGTCTTCATCGCGCTCTTCAACTGGTCGCAGCTCGGCACCATCCTTGCGATCAACGGCGCGGCCTTCCTGCAGTCCATCGGCATCACCGGCCTGCCGCTGATGCTCGCCATCGTGCTGGTGGCCTCGATGATCAACATCCTGATCGGCAGCGCATCCGCCAAGTGGGCCATCCTGGCGCCGGTCATGGTGCCGATGCTGATGGGCGTCGGCGTCGCGCCGGAAGCCAGCCAGGCCGCCTACCGCGTGGGCGATGCCTTCACCAACATCATCACCCCGCTGCTTCCCTACATGCCGCTGATCCTGATCATGTGTAAGCGGTACGTGTCGAACTTCGGGCTCGGTTCGTTGATCGCGACAATGCTGCCCTATTCGATCTGGTTCGGCATCGGCTCCACCCTGCTGATGTGCATCTGGTACCTGTCCGGTCTGCCCTTCGGACCGGGCGCATACAGCACGATCCCGGTACCCGGAGCGGGCTGAGAATCGTTTCACAGCTTGGGCCGTATCCGCCGCTGCGGTCCCAGGCTGTGAAACATAAGGTTCCCGCATGCACATCGCCGCCCCCAAACCCGAAAGCTGGGTCTGTCCCTGTCCTGTGGAGAGGGGCGGCGGGCTCTGGGTCGAGCCCGGCGACTTCCATGTGGACCCGGTGCGGGCGGTCGAGCGCGCCGTGATCACCCACGGCCATTCCGACCATGCCCGGCCCGGCCATGCCAATGTGCTGGCCACACCGGGCACGCTGGACATCATGCGCGCCCGGATGGGCGGGCAGGCGGGGGAGAATCTCCAGCCGCTGGACTATCACGCGCCGATCACCATCGGGGAGGTGACAGTGCGGCTGGTGCCCGCCGGCCATGTGCTGGGCAGCGCGCAGGTGGTGCTGGACTGGCGGGGCAGCCGGGTCGTGGCCTCCGGCGACTACAAGCGCCGGCCCGATCCCACCTGCGCTCCGTTCGAGCCGGTTTCCTGCGATGCCTTCATCACCGAAGCCACCTTCGGTCTGCCTGTCTTCCGTCATCCGCCGGACGAGCATGAGGTCGGCAAGCTGCTGCACTCCCTGGCCCTGTTTCCGGAGCGGGCGCATGTCGTCGGCGTCTACGCACTGGGCAAGTGCCAGAGGCTGATCGCGCTGCTTCGGCAGGCCGGGTACGACCGGCCGATCTGGCTGCACGGAGCGCTCATCCCGATCTGCGAGCTGTACCAGGCCCACGGCATCGATCTCGGGGAACTGCGTCCCGCCACGGGGTCGAAGAAGGACGAGATGAAGGGGCAGATCGTCCTGTCCACCCCTTCCGCCATCCAGGACCGCTGGTCCCGCCGCCTGCCCGATCCGGTGGTGGCCTATGCGTCGGGTTGGATGCGGGTGCGGCAGCGCGCCCGCCAGCGCGGCGTGGAACTGCCGCTGATCATCTCCGACCATTGCGACTGGGACGAATTGATTGAGACAGTGCGCGACGTGAACCCGGGCGAGGTCTGGGTTACCCATGGGCGGGAGGAGGCGCTGGTCCATTGGTGCCGCACCAACGGCTACCCGGCCCGCGCCCTGGCCCTGGTCGGGTTCGAGGAGGAGGATGTGTGAGGCAGGCCATCCCATGAACCGCTTCGCCGCCCTGATCGATGCGCTGGTGTTCATGCCGTCCCGCAACGGCAAAATCCGCCTGATGCAAGACTACTTTGCCACCACGCCGGACCCGGAGCGGGGCTGGGCGCTGGCGGCGCTGACGGGCAGCCTGTCCTTCTCCGCCGCCAAGCCCGCGGCCATCCGCGGACTGGTCATGGAGCGGGTGGACCCGGAGCTGTTCGGCTGGTCCTACGACTTCGTCGGCGATCTGGCGGAGACGGTGGCGCTGATCTGGCCGGAGCGGGAAGGGGTGAACCGCCCGCCGCCAGGGCTGGCAGAGGTGGTGGGGGAGCTGGAGCAGGCCAGCAGGGCCGAGGTTCCGGCCCTGATCGCCGGCTGGCTGGATGCGCTGGACAGCACCGGGCGCTGGGCGTTGCTGAAGCTGATCACCGGGTCGCTGCGCATCGGCGTCTCGGCGCGGCTGGCAAAGACCGCCTTGGCCGATTGGGGAGCGCAGAACGGTGCCGCCAGCAGCGTCGACGAGATCGAGGAGCTGTGGCACGGGCTGCACCCGCCATATGCGGAGCTGTTCGCCTGGCTGGAGAACCGGACGGGCAAGCCCACCGTCACCGACACCGGCGGTTTCCGCCCCCTGATGCTGGCCCACCCGCTGGAGGAGCCGGACATCAAGGCGCTGGACCCCGCTTCCTACAGGGCGGAGTGGAAGTGGGACGGCATTCGGGTGCAACTGGTCGGCCGTACGCTGGGGGAGGGGCGCATCTACAGCCGCACCGGCGACGAAATCTCCACCACCTTTCCCGACGTGGCGCAGCGCCTGACCTTCGACGCCGTCCTGGACGGGGAGCTGCTGGTGGTGCGGGACGGGCAGGTCGCCCCTTTCAACGACCTTCAGCAGCGGCTGAACCGTAAGCAGGTCACGGCGAAGATGCTGAAGGACTTTCCGGCACATGTCCGCCTCTACGACATCCTGATGGACGGGGATGAGGATCTGCGGAGCCTGACCTTCGATGAGCGCCGGGCGCGGCTGGAGGCATGGTTCGACCGGGTCCGGCCGGGGCGGATGGACCTGTCGCCCGTGCTGTCCTTCGCGAGCTGGGAGGAGCTGGCGGAGCTGCGCGGCAGTGCCCGGCAGGCGGAGATCGAGAACGGGGCGATCGAAGGGCTGATGCTGAAGCGGAGCGATTCCGCCTATGTCGCCGGACGGCCGAAAGGACCCTGGTTCAAATGGAAGCGCGGACCGCTGACCGTGGATTGCGTGCTGATGTACGCCCAGCGCGGGCACGGCAAGCGGTCCAGCTACTACAGCGACTACACCTTCGGCGCCTGGACGGCGGAGCCGTCGGAGGGCGGGCAGCTCGTGCCCGTGGGCAAGGCCTATTTCGGCTTCACGGATGAGGAGTTGGCCCAGCTCGACAAATGGGTGCGCAACAACACCACCAACCGCTTCGGCCCGGTGCGGGAGGTGCGGCCGGGGCTGGTGCTGGAGGTGGCGTTCGACAGCGTCCACCGCTCCCCCCGGCATAAATCCGGCATCGCCATGCGTTTCCCCCGCGTCAGCCGCATCCGCTGGGACAAGCCGGCCCAGGAGGCGGACCTTCTGGGAACGCTGGAGCGGATGGTGGCCGGCTAGAACCGCCAGCCGAGGCGGACGCCCAGATTGTCCATTCCGGGATTTGGGTCCGACAGATCGGCGTTGGACATATGGCTGAAGTACAGCCCGACCCAGCTTGGAGCCGCACCGCCATCGGGGCCGAGACGTAGCCCCACCTCCACGGGGACATGGAACAGGACACGGCTGCCCAATTGACGGCGGCGCGCAGCGGCTGCCCGGTTTTCCAGATTGCCGCTGTGGATCAATCCGCCGATGCCCAGGCGCAGAAATGCCGCATCGCCTTCCAGCGTCCAGGTCAGCCCGGCGTAGGCGGTATCCAGTTCCCGGCCCGGCGCGAGCGTGCCGCCGACCATGGGGGCGATGTCGCCTCCAAGTACCCTGGCCACCGGATCGAAGCCCACCTCGGCCAGAATCGCCCAGGCCCGCTCCCGGTTCGTTCCGATGGCCCAGAGGCTGAAGGCATCCTGGCGCAGCAGTCCGCCGCGGAACTCCATCGCATCCGCCGGGGCGGCGGTGCCGGTCGCGGCAAGCAGCAGGGAAGCAAGGATTCCGCTACGGATACGCCGGTACGCCATGCCTTGACCTCTCCCTTGCCGCCGCACCACCGGCTCTACCCCTTGGGGGCCATCCCCACCTGCGCCGTTGTGCAACGCGGGTTCACCGGGTGCATTGGTTGGATGACGCGCCGCCGCCCCCCCATGTTCCCGCGCCTTCTCCGCCCGGTCGCCGCGCTGTCGATGCTGGTCCTTGCCGCCGCCTGCGCCAAAGGGGACGAAGGACCCGATTCCGGCCGCCTTCAGGCGGAGGAGGTGGCGCTCGCCATCCCGGCTGCGCCGCTTGAGATGCCCTTCACGCTGGACCGGAACAGGATCGTGCTGGAGGTCAGCCTGAACGGACGTGATGGCTTTCCCTTCGTGCTCGACACGGGCATGACGGACTACCACCTGCTCACCCGGGAGACGGCCGCAACGCTGGGGCTTGAGGCGCAACCCGCAGGGCATGGCTACGACTCCGCCGGCCGCCGTTTCGCGCTGGAGGAGGCGGTGCTTCCCAACCTGATCGTCGGCGGGCTGATGCTCATCGACGAGCCTGTCGCCATCATGACGCTGCCGCCGGCCGTGCTCACCCTGGATGCCGGCCGCAGAATGGCCGGCGTGCTGGGCGACCGGCTGCTGGAGAATTTCGCCCTGACCCTGGACTTCGCGGCGATGAAAGTGGAGCTGTCAGCCGATCCGCCGCCGCTTCCCCCTGACGCCGTGGCCGTGCTGCCTCTGGTCTGGAGCGGCAACCTGCTGACCACCATCGTCTTGGTCAACGGACAGGCAGAGCTGGTCATGGTGGATACCGGCGACTTCCACACCTTGACGCTCTACGACGATGTGGCGGAGCGCCTCGGGCTTGTCGCCGGGGCGGAAGAGACCGGCGAGGCGGGCCATCTGCCTGTGCTGGGCGCCGCCGGTCCCTACATGCTCCGCAGCACGACGCTGGATCGGGTGGAGATGGCCGGGGTCGGGCTGGCCGAGGTGCCAGCCGCCATCGCCCCGCGGGGCACCGGCCTGCCGCCGCAGATCAGTGGAAGACTGGGAGTTGGATTGCTGTCGCTGTTCGGCGTGACGCTGGACCCGGCGAACCGCCGCATGGTGCTGGTGCCCAGGACGGACCAGCATATAGCCGACCTGACATCCGCCCCTCTTCAGGAAGCCGAGCGGTAGGGCAGGGCGGAGCTTATTCCGCCGCTCGATGGAAAGTGCCGAGAAGAAGAATCCGCGCTCCGCCGGCGGGGCTGCGCTCTGTACTGATCTCCACATCAGCCTGGGCGGCGAGGGTCTGCACCAGCGCCATGCCGGCCGATCCGCCGCAACCGTCACACGGGTACAGCGGACCAACCCGCTGGGCATCATCAGGAAGCCATATGACGGAGACGGTGTCGAACGGGCCGTCGCCCTTCTGCCCTGAACATCCGAAAGCAGGAGGGAGGGTCGGATACAAGAACAGCCGGTCGGGTCTTGGCCGCCGGCTGTTCGGTTCGCGATCCGCGAAAAACTTGGTAGCACCGGGGTGATTTGAACACCCGACCAAGGGCTTATGAGTCCCCTGCTCTACCACTGAGCTACGGTGCCACTTTGCTCTTTCGAGCCCCGCCGCGACCATCGTCGCGACGGGAGCCGTGATTTAGTCAAACCGATCCTCCCTGTCAAGCATTTGACGCGGGGTAAATCGTTGGAACAACCCCGGCCGCTGGCGGTGAGACGACGATGGGTGCCGACCAGCCGCACCCTGCCGCGCTTGATGAGGTTCAGATGCTGCGCAACCGATCACGGCGGCGTGTTGCCCTGTCCAGGAACGCGCACAGGATCACCGCCGGGATGCCGATGGCTGCCGTGACCAGGAAGAAGAGGGCATAGGCCGTCATCAGATCGTAGGCCGAGGAGAGCCACTCCACAGCTCCCCCCGAGAAGCCCTTCAGAAGCTTGCCGAGCAGGGCATAGAAGGACGTCAGGAGCGCATATTGCGTGGCGGTGTACCCGATGCTGGTGAGGGAGGACATGTAGGCCACCAGCGCCACGCCGGCGAATCCGGCCGAAAGATTGTCGATGGCCATGGCGGTGGCGAAGATGCCGATGTCCGGGCCGGTCCAGGCCATCACGGAAAACGCGATGTTCGATGCCGGCCCCAGAACGGCGCCCAAAATCAGCGTCGGGCCGAAGCCGAGCCTGACGGCGCTGATCCCGCCTAGGGCCACGCCGGCGACCGCGGCCCAGAGCCCGACGGTCGCGCGTACGGACCCCACGGCCTCCTTGGTCAGGCCGAGATCCACATAGAGCGGATTGGCCATCGGCCCCATCAGGAAGTCGGGAAGCCGGTAGAGGCTGATCGTGACCAACATCAGCAGCGCCAGTTCCCTGTGCGTGCGGAAGAAGGCGATGAAGGGCCCCACCACCGCGTCGAAAAGGCCACGCAGGCTCCAGAGGGTCGGCGCACCCGCGACGGCCGCGAGTTCCGTCCGCGCTGGTTCCTTGGCCGCAAGCGTGGCGGCAAGGCCGATGCCCATGGCAATGCCGGCGGCCAGATAGGACCCGCTCCACCCGATGGCCGCGGCCAGGAACAGAATCAGCGCGTCGGTGGCCAGCAGGGCCGCGCGATATCCCAGTTGGTAGGCGGCCGAGAGAAGGCCCAACTCCTCATCGCTGGCGGCGCATTCGATGCGCCACGCATCGACCACCACATCCTGTGTGGCGGAGGCGAAGGCGGCCAGCAGGGCAAAGACGGCCAGAAGGCCAAGACCGCCTTCCGGCCCGACAATGGACATTCCGACCAGT
Organism: Indioceanicola profundi; assembly: GCF_003568845.1. Lineage (NCBI taxonomy): Bacteria > Pseudomonadati > Pseudomonadota > Alphaproteobacteria > Rhodospirillales > Azospirillaceae > Indioceanicola > Indioceanicola profundi. The sequence continues at coordinate 1,058,796 of NZ_CP030126.1, forward strand.
CCGGCCCCGATGGCGAGCTGGGACAGGGCCATCCATCCACGTCGCCGGCCCAGCATTCGGCCCAGGACCGGAGCGTCCACCTTGTCCACGATGGGCGCCCAGAGGAATTTCAGCGAGTAGGCGAGGCCGACCCATGAGAGAAAGCCAATGGTGGCAAGCTCGATCCCGCCTTCGCGCAGCCAGAACCCCAGCGTATTGCCGGTCAGAAGGAAGGGCAGGCCGGAGGAAAAGCCCAGCAGCAGCATGATGGAAACGCGGGGCCTGCCCAACGCCTTCAGCACGTCGCGCCAGCCGGTGGAGCGCCGCTCCGGCTGGTCTGCCGTGGTGGCGTTCGGGCTTGTCTCGCTGGTGGTCATGGCTGCTCCTGGAACTGCGCGGCGCGGGCCATCCTGACGCGGGAAAATGAACGGATCGTCTGCAAAGCTGCCGTCGGCGCACGGTATCTCAGAGCTTTATGGCGCTGTAGCGGTCGAAGCAGCAAGCCGGCGTGGCGCGCAGGGGCGGGATGTGCGGGCGGCAGGTGTCGGCTCACGCGGGAGATGCCATCTCAGTTCTTCGGGATTTGCCCCGCCAGTATAGGCGGACCCGGCAGAATCGGGTACGATCTTTGCGCAAACGGCAGGGTATAATGCCTGGAAATTTTCCGGGGCCGAGTTTAGAACAGCCATCCCGCCGCGGCGCGGCACTATGGAAAAGCGCGGATTCCGGCGGGTATTGATGAGATGAGGTTGACCATGCCGACGGAAGTGAAGGGCCGGATGCCGTCCAAGGGCGCCAGCAATGGCTGGGCGCCGGATAGCTGGCGCGCCATGCCGATCCGGCAGGTGCCGACATATCCCGACACCGCCCGGCTGAACTCTGTCGAAGCCCAGCTCGCCAAGCACCCGCCGCTCGTCTTCGCGGGCGAGGCGCAGCGGCTGAAGGCGCATCTGGCCAAGGTCGCGGCCGGCAAGGCCTTCCTGCTCCAGGGCGGCGACTGTGCGGAAAGCTTCGCGGAGTTCCACCCGAACAACATCCGCGACACCTTCCGGGTGCTGCTGCAGATGGCCGTGGTGCTGACCTTCGGCGGGGCCACGCCGGTGGTGAAGATCGGCCGCATGGCCGGCCAGTTCGCCAAGCCGCGCAGCGCCGATACCGAGGTGATCGACGGGCAGGAGCTGCCCAGCTACCGTGGCGACATTATCAACGGATTCGACTTCACGTCGGAAGCCCGCATCCCCGATCCGGAGCGCATGCTGCACGCCTATAATCAGGCGACGGCCACGCTGAACCTGCTGCGCGCCTTCGCCCAGGGCGGCTATGCCGACCTGCACAAGGTGCACCAGTGGAACCTGGGCTTTGTGGAGAACAGCCCGCAGGGCAACCGCTACAGCGATCTGGCCGGCCGGCTGGACGAGGCGCTGGAGTTCATGGCCGCCTGCGGCATCACCGGCAACACCACGCCCCAGCTCCGCGAGACGGAGTTCTTCACCAGCCACGAGGCGCTGCTGCTTCCCTATGAGGAGGCGCTGACCCGCTTCGACGAGACCACGGGGCAGTGGTACGACGGCTCCGCCCATATGCTGTGGATCGGCGACCGCACCCGCCAGTTGGACGGGGCGCATGTGGAATTCATGCGCGGCATCGCCAACCCGATCGGCCTGAAGTGCGGTCCCACCACTGACCCGGACGAGCTGATCCGCCTCATCGACATCCTGAACCCGGAGGATGAGCCCGGCCGCCTGACCCTGATCGTGCGCATGGGCCACGACAAGGCGGAGGACAAGCTGCCGCCCATCCTGCGCCGCGTGCTGAAGGAAGGGCGGAAGGTGGTCTGGTCGTGCGATCCCATGCACGGCAACACCATCAAATCCTCCACCGGCTACAAGACCCGTCCCTTCGACCGCATCCTGGCGGAGGTCAGCAGCTTCATGCAGGTCTGCCGGGAGGAGGGGGCCTATCCCGGCGGCGTGCATTTCGAGATGACCGGCCAGGACGTGACGGAGTGCACCGGCGGTGCCCAGGCCATCACCGACCATGCGCTGGCCTTGCGCTACCACACTGCCTGCGACCCGCGCCTGAATGCCAGCCAGGCCCTGGAGCTGGCCTTCCAGCTGGCCGCCCAGGTGAAGCGGGAAAGGAACGGCCAGCCCGCTCTCGAGCAGGCGGCGGAGTAACCGGGGTCCTTCCCTCCACGGCGGGGGCGGCTATGATGCCGTCCCCACCGCCGGAGAAGGCCCTCATGACCGCACATCCTGCCTACACCGCACTGGAACGCCGCTTCGCCCGCGTCTCCGCTCTGGGCGACGCCATCGGCATCCTGGACTGGGACAGCCAGACCACCATGCCGGCAGGAGCCGCCGCAGGACGGGCGGAGCAGCTCGCCACATTGCGCGTCCTCTCCCACGAGACCATGACCGCCCCCGACATGGGCGAGCTGATCGACCAGGCGGAGCGGGAAATGCAGGCGGCCGACGGTGATGCCGAAATCCGCCACTGGCAGCAGGCGAACCTGCGGGAGATGCGGCGGCAGTGGATACATGCCAATGCCGTGCCCTCCGATCTGGTCGAAGCCAGTTCTCGCGCCATCAGCGCCAGCGAGATGGCGTGGCGTACGGCGCGAGCGGAGAACGACTTCCCGGCCCTGCTTCCCTACCTGCGCGAGGTGCTGACCCTCCAGCGCCGGATCGCGGAGGCGAAGGCCGACCTGCTGGGCACCGGCCTCTACGACGCCCTGCTCGACCAGTACGAGCCGGAAGGGCGGTCGGCGAAGATCGACCTTCTGTTCGCCGATCTGGCGGAGTTCCTGCCCGGCTTCATCCAATCCGTCCTGGACCATCAGGCCGCCCAGCCGCCGGTGATTGTGCCCGAGGGGCCGTTCCCGGTGGATACCCAACGCCGCATGGGCGAGGCTCTGATGAAGGCCATCGGGTTCGATTTTACCCGCGGGCGGCTGGACGTGTCACTGCATCCCTTCTGCGGCGGGGCCACGGGCGATGTGCGGCTGACCACCCGGTATGAGGAGGGGGATTTCACCTCCGCCCTGATGGGCGTGCTGCATGAGACCGGGCACGCCATGTATGAGCTTGGCCGGCCGGCGGCATGGCTGACCCAACCGGTGGGGGCGGCCCGCGGCATGGCCCTGCATGAGAGCCAGAGCCTGATCGTCGAGATGCAGGCCTGCCGATCCCCGCACTTCCTGCGCTACGCCGCCCCGCTGCTGCGGGAGGCGTTCGGGGGCACCGGCCCGGCCTGGACGGAGGAGAACCTTTACCGCCTCTATACCCGTGTCGAGCGCGGTTTCATCCGGGTGGATGCGGACGAGGCTACGTACCCTGCCCATGTGATCCTGCGCTACCGGCTGGAAAAGGCGCTGATCGAGGGGGCCATGGATCTGGCTGATCTGCCGGACGCCTGGAACGAGGGTATGCGCGACCTGCTGGGGATCGTCCCGCCGGACGACCGCCGCGGCTGCCTCCAGGACATTCACTGGCCGAGCGGCGCCTGGGGCTATTTCCCGACTTACACCATGGGCGCTATCGCCGCCGCACAGCTTTTCGATTCCTGCCGTACGGCTGTGCCGAAGATGGAGGAGGGGCTGGCAAGGGGCGATTTCGGTCCGCTCATCGGATGGCTCCGCGCCAATGTCCATAGCCTGGGCAGTGTGGACACGACCGATGGCATCCTGGCCCGTGCGACCGGCCGCGGTCTGGATGCGGAGGTCTACAAACGCCATCTGCGCCGGCGCTATCTGCGCGCGGAGGAGTGATCAGCCGGCTGCCGCCTGCGCCGCAGGGGCCGACGCGCCCTCTACCACTTTGAGAGCGGCGATACGGTAGCCCTGACTTTCCGGGAAGCGGCGCAGTGCCTTTGCCCGCGCCGCTTCCTCGTCCACCGCCCAGACCTGGAAGCGGCGCACGCCTGTCCAGGGTGCGCTCCGCCCGGCATCCCCCGCCGGGGCGGAGAGGTGCAGAAGCCAGGTCCGGTCGGATGGCATCCGTCGTTCATCCAGTACGAAAACCCGGTTTGCCGGTCGCGCGATGTGGCGGATTTCGGCTTCCAGCCGGTCACAATCCGCCATCAGGCCATCCCGTGTGGCGACGGTGTGGCGGTGCTCCCGCTTCAGATAAAGCGTTTCCAGCGCCGATTTCTTCAGGCGGTCCACCTGGGCCTGACGCTTGGCCATCAGTGCCCGGTAGCGGCGCTTCGACTCGGCCACCTGCGCCATCGCCCGTTCCAGACGCCAGCCGAAGACGGCGAGCGCGATCAGCAGCGCGAAGATCAGTCCTGCGGACACCGTTCAGACCTCCTGCCCGTCCGAGCTGTCCAGACGCAGGTTCAGGATCGTGAAGCCGAGGGGAGGCGGATAGATGCGTTGGACCTCCCTGCGCGCCTCGCCCAGATTGTCGGCCCAGACTTCGACCACCTGCGGCGAGGCCCAACTCTTGTCCAGGGATGGGTGCTGCTTTCCGTCCACGACGGCGGCCTGGACCTGCCGGTTGATCATCCAGGCACGGAAGCAGACGGGGGTGGAGCCTTCCCGGCCGACGACGCGAATGGGGGACTCCGCCTCCCGTCGCGTGTCCAGCAGCATCTTCTCCAGGGAGAACCGCTGGCGGCGCAGGGTCGTCATCTCCGACGACAGGCGCGCGATCTCCTGCTTCAGACCGGTGCTGCGCAGATCGAACTGCGCCTCCATGCGGGCCCGCAGGGGAATCACTTCTTCCGCTGCCTTGATCTGGGGCAGCCCCGCGATCCGCGCCTCGGCGAACCTCCCGATCAGCAGAGCCAGCAGGAATGCTGCTCCGGCGAACAGCGCGGATAGCAGGATCGTATCGAAGAAGCCCATGGCTGTGCCCGGTCACCTGTCCCGTCGGGGATCATAGCGCCGGCTCCAGGAATATGGCATTTTAAAAAAATATTATCTGTTCATCTGGTGCGAGCTGTTCTTGCCCAGCGAGACGCCGACTCTCCGCGCTTCCAGCATGAAGGCGCGGGTCATCTGCATGATATCGTTCCGCCAGTAGAGCTGGGCCAGAGGGTTCACCAGGAAGTCCTGGGGCAACATGGCGTAGCAGTATGTTTCCACCATGTGCACGTCGTGCTCCCACGGGTCCACGGCATCGCGCCAGCCGATGGTCCATCCGGCGTGGGCGGCCCCGGTCTGCCATCGCTCAAAGCGCGGTGCCACCCCGGCCACGTCCACCAGATCATTGGAGGGAAGAGCATAGACGATGACGAAGCGCCAGACGTTGAGCTGCAGGCGCATGGTCAGGACATCGCCGAACGCCCGGATGCGGTAGAGCGCATCCGTGGCTCCGGGAACGTGCCGGACTTCCACCTCGGCCCGGCCCACTTCATCCAGCCAGGTTTCCTGATCCAGGTTGATGGGCTCGGTGGTGAAGGCGGGCATGGGATGTTCCACGGCCCGCAAGGACTGCATCATCGGTCCGGTCAGGAAGGCGGAAGTGAGGCGTAGCGCCTGGTCCAGGTTCGGCAGAGCGGCGGCTGCGATCCCGGCCGGCAACCCTCCGCCGGCGGAATAGATACGGTCCATGGGCGGTCTCCCTATGTCACTGCGCAGGCAACAGACCAGGACGGCCTCTTGTGCCCGAAGGCCCGCGCGGGTGTGCGGGTGGCGCATGGCGGGACTCGGGACGGGGGCGGTTGCGGGGCAGGGGGGCGGTGGCTAGTGTAGCCGCCCTGGAATCGGGCGGTGAGGATCAGGTGAGCTACATCAGCACGCGGGGCATGGCCCCCAGCCTGGGTTTTGACGATGTGCTGTTGACAGGTCTGGCGCGTGACGGCGGCCTGTATGTGCCGGACGTCTGGCCGCAGTTGACCGACGACGACCTGCGCGCCCTGCGCGGCAAGCCCTACGAGGAGGTTGCCGTCCGCGTCATGACGCCCTTCCTCCAGGGCGCTATCGGGGAGGAGGAGTTCGCCCGGCTGGTCCGCGACGCTTATTCTACCTTTACCCACCGCGCCATCACGCCGCTGATCCAGCTCGACCAGCGCAACTGGGTGGTGGAGCTGTTCCATGGGCCGACCCTGGCCTTCAAGGATGTGGCGCTGCAACTGCTCGGCCGTCTCTTCGACCATGTGCTGGCGAAGCGGGACAGCCGCATCACCGTGGTCGGGGCCACCAGCGGGGATACCGGCTCCGCCGCCATCGAGGCCTGCCGCGACCGGGAGCGGGTGGATATCGTCATCCTGCACCCCTATGGCCGCACCAGCGAGGTACAGCGCCGGCAGATGACGAGCGTGCTCTCCTCCAACGTCCGGAACGTGGCGCTCCAGGGCACGTTCGACGATGCGCAGGACGCCGTGAAGGCGATGTTCAACGATCCGGAGTTCCGGGCCGAAGTGAACCTGTCCGCCGTGAATTCCATCAACTGGGCCCGCATCATGGCCCAGATCGTCTATTACGTGACGGCCGCCGTGGCACTGGGCGCGCCGGACCGGGAAGTGGCCTTCGCCGTTCCGACCGGGAATTTCGGCAATGTCTACGCCGCCTATGCCGCCAAGGCGATGGGCGTGCCGATCGCCCGCCTGATCGTCGGCACCAACGAGAATGATATCCTGGCCCGCTTCTTCCAGCAGGGCGAGATGAAGACCTCGGTGGTCGTGCCTACCATCAGCCCCAGCATGGACATCCAGGTCTCCAGCAACTTCGAGCGGCTGCTGTTCGATCTGATGGACCGCGACGGCGCTGCCGTGGCCGCTACCATGGACGAGTTCAAGCGCACCGGCCGCTTCCAGGTCTCCCAGGGGCAGCTCACCCGGGCCATCGAGCTTTTCGAGGGGCACCGTTGCGGCCAGGAGGAGACGCTTGAGGAAATGGCGCGCACCTACCGCGACGCCGGCTACATGCTGGACCCGCATACGGCGGTCGGCGTGAATGCGGCGCGAAAGGCCGATCTGGACCCGTCCGTGCCCATCGTGTCGCTGGCCTGCGCCCATCCTGCCAAGTTCCCGGATGCGGTGGAGCGGGCAACCGGCATCCGTCCCGGACTGCCGCGGCATCTCGCCGACCTGTTCGAGCGGCCCGAGCGTGTCCATGTACTTCCCAACGATATGGACGTGCTGAAGCGCTTCGTGCGGGAGCAGTCGCGGGCCGTCCGCGGCTGAGGCCGCTTGGAAGTCGCGCCGAAGGGCTGTATCGGTACGGATTGCAGGTTTGCAGGAAAGCTGACGTATGAGTGGAGTGAAGGTCACCACCCTGGCCAACGGCCTGCGGGTCGCCACCGACCCCATGCCGCATGTGGAGACGGTGACAACGGGCGTTTGGTTCGGTGTCGGCAGCCGGCATGAGCCGGAGGAGGCCAATGGCGTCGCTCATCTGGTGGAGCACATGCTGTTCAAGGGCACGCCCACCCGCGACGCCCTGCGCATCAGCACGGAGATCGAGGCTGTCGGCGGCCACATGAACGCCCATACCGGGCGCGAGCACACCGCCTATTACGCCAAGGTCCTGAAGGAGGATCTGGGAACCGCGCTGAACGTGCTGGCCGACATGGTGCAGCACCCGCTGTTCGACCCGGCCGAGCTGGATCGCGAGCGGCAGGTGATTATCCAGGAGATCGGCCAGGCGGAGGATACGCCGGACGACATCATCAACGATCACTTCCTGGCTACCTGCTTCCCCGGCCAGCGCCTCGGCCGCTCCACCCTCGGCACCGCGGAGGTGATTTCTTCCGTGCCGCGACAGGTTCTGGTCGATTACGTCGGGCGCAACTACCGCCCCGGTTCGATGGTTGTGACCGCTGCCGGGAATGTGGAGCATGAGCGGGTGGTCGAGCTGGCGGAGCGGCTGTTCACCGATCTTGGGCGTGGCGAGGCCGAAGCCGGCGACCCCGGCTGCTATGAGGGCGGGGAGTTCCGGGAAGACCGCGACCTGGAGCAGTTGCACCTGATCCTGGGTTTCCAGGGCGTCGGCAGCCGCAGCCCGGACGTCCATACCGTCTCCGTCCTGTCCACCATCCTTGGCGGGGGCATGTCGTCCCGCCTGTTCCAGGAGGTGCGGGAGAAGCGGGGGCTGGTCTATTCGGTCGAGAGCTTCAACTGGTCCATGGTGGATGACGGCATATTCGGGATCTATGCCGGCACCGACCCCGACCGCGCCGGTGAACTGGTGCCGGTCGTCTGCGACGAGGTGCGGAAGCTGGCCGCGACCCTGACCGAGGAGGAGGTCACCCGCGCCCGCACGCAGCTCAAGGCCAGCCAGTTGATGGGGCTGGAGAGCACGACGAACAGGGCGGAACAGCTCGGCACCCAGCTTCTGGTCTTCGGCCGGCATCTGACGCCGGCGGAAATCTCGGCCCGCATTGATGCCGTCGATCTTGCGGCGGTGCGGCGGTGCGCGGAGCAGGTGTTCGCCACCACCCCGACTTTGGCGGCCATCGGTCCCCTCGACAGGCTGGAAACCTACCGGGGCATCCGCGCCCGGCTGGCCGGCTGAGGAGGGTGAGCCGCGCCGTGCCGATCCGCATCTTCCAGACGGGGCTGCTGTCCCCGCCGGCCATCCGGGTCGAGGGCGAAGGAGTCTTCATTCGCCCGGCCCAGGCCAAGGACTGGGAGGAGTGGGCGGCGCTGCGCGAGATCAGCCGGGATTTCCTTGTCCCGTGGGAGCCGACCTGGCCCGCCGATGCCCTGACCCGCACCGCCTTCCAGCGGCGGGTTCGCCGGCAGGCGGTGGAATGGCGGGAGGATGAGGCCTACAGCTTCCTGACCTTCGAACGGAGGTCGGGCCGGCTGGTGGGCGGTATCGGCCTGTCCAATGTCCGGCGCGGCGTGGCCCAGATGGGCACCATGGGCTATTGGGTGGGCAAACCCTTCGCCCGACGCGGCTACACGACGGAAAGCGCCAAGCTGCTGCTGAACTTCGCCTTCGGCCAGCTCGGCCTGCACCGGGTGGAGGCTGCGTGCCTGCCCACCAATATTCCGAGCCAGGGCGTACTGGAGAAAGCCGGTTTCACGCGGGAAGGCTATGCACGGGGCTATCTGCGGATCGATGGCCGCTGGGCCGACCATGTGCTCTACGCCGTGCTGAAGGACGATCTGGTCGGATAGAAGCGCGTTCCGCTCCGCCCTCTAGGCGCTAGGGCGTGCCATCCACCGTCTCGATGGTCGCCAGATGCCCGATGATGTCGGCATAGAAGAGTTCCCGCGCTTCCAGCCGTACGGGCACCAGGGGCCCGCCTTCTTGGGGGCGGCCGAGCCAAAGGTCGAAGCCGCGGCGGCTGCCGTCGCGGGGAATCGTCCAGAAATCGTCGTTGCCGCGGCGAGCCTGACGGAAACCTGCGACCGGATCGATTTCGATCCGGCAGCCGATGGCTTCCCCCTCATAAGCGTTGTAGCTGTTCTTCTTCAGCTGCCGGTTCTTGCCCGGTTCGGCCAGGACATCGTATCGGCGACGCCCATCGAATACGGGGACGCGCGCCTCGCAGGATCCGCCCGAAGCCTCCGCCGACAGGGCGATGGCGACGGAGGCCGAGAGAAGGTCCACCGTGCCGGGGCGAAGTTCCGGCGGCACGGCGTTCTCATCCTCTTCGGACTGCGGCGGGGTCTGATGATGGGTGACGGTGTCGCCGGAATAGTCCAGAACGGCTTCCCACTTCCTGTTGCGGAGGGTGCGCAGGCTGGTGAAGCGGTCGGGCGCGACTCCGGCCGGGCCGGACAGGGCGCCATTGGCCTCCGCCGTGTAGGACCAGTGGACCAGCCGGTCCAGCAGGTCGTTGGCCCGTGCGCCGACGGCGACATGGTACCGGTCGTCGGCAAGTTCCGTCTCCAGCGTCATGCGGCCGAGGCTGATGCCGCCAACATAGACATCGTATCCGAGCCGCAACGTCTCCGCCGCGGCGGGCAGGGCGGAGAGGGTGAGCAAGGCGGCTGCAGCCGCCATGGTGCAGGAGGCTTTCATGCCGGGCAGCATCCTGCCGGATTGTGTCGGCGATGGGGTCGGAACCGGGCGGAGGAGGGGCGTCCGGGGCGGTCTCAGGCGTGGCCGGCTTCGCCGGACAGCATCGACAGGCTGACGCCCAGCTTCGCGATGGCCCGCTCCCACTTGGTATCCAGGTCGGCATCGAACAGGATGGCGGGATCGGCCGGCGCGTGCAGCCAGCCGTTGGACTGCATTTCCTGATCGAGCTGCCCGGCTCCCCAGCCGGCATAGCCCAGCGCCAGGATGCTCTTCTGTGGCCCCCGACCCTCCGCGATGGCGCGCAGCACGTCGACCGTGGCGGTCAGGGCCACGTCGTCATCGACCAGCAGCGTCGCCTCGCGCGTGTAGTCGGTGGTGTGCAGGACGAAGCCGCGGCCGGACTCGACCGGGCCGCCATAATGTACCCGCATGTCGCCGAGCTGCTGCTCCACCTCGATTCCGAGCTGCTCCAGCAAGTCAGTGAACCCGATTCCCGCAAAGGGCTTGTTCAGGACCAGACCCATCGCGCCGTCCGTCGTATGGGCGCAGACATAGATCACGGTCCTGGCGAAGCGCGGATCGGACATCTGCGGCATCGCGATGAGGAGCTGACCCGTCAGGTATTGGCGGATTTCCTTGTCCATCATGGGCGGGCGCTCACCTGCTGCTGTCCAAAGGGCTGTCCGATCGGGTGGTCCTTGAGTCCGTTTCCCTGACCTGTCCGAAAGAGCGTAACACAGGTCCTGGCGGTGCTCCTATCGCATGCTAGGACGGGGAGCGTGGGCAACGAACCATCCCGGTGGTCGCTCAAGGAAAACCCGCTTCCGTGGCAAAGGTTGCCGGAGTGCCGGAAGAACACGGCCTCACCCTCCTGGGCGCTGCCAGCGACACCCTCTTGCCGCGAACCGCGGGGCAGCCTAGAACCAGCTTCATTGCTCCGAACCCCAACCCGCCGGGAGGACAGTAAAGATGAGCATCCAAGTCGGTGACCGCATTCCGTCCGTGACGCTGAAGCACCTTACAGAGGGCGGCATGCAGGAGATCTCCACGGACGAGATCTTCAAGGGCAAGAAGGTGGTGCTCTTCGCCGTTCCCGGCGCCTTCACGCCAACCTGCTCGGCCAAGCATCTCCCTGGCTTCGTGGAGCATGCGGACGAGTTCAAGGCCAAGGGGGTGGACACGATCGTCTGCATGGCCGTGAACGATCCCTTCGTCATGCAGGCCTGGGGCAAGTCCAACAATGTCGGCGACAAGCTGCTGATGCTTCCCGATGGCAACGGCGCGCTCACCCGCGAACTGGGGCTGGAGATGGACGGCACCGCCTACAATCTCGGTCTCCGCAGCCAGCGCTTCGCCCTGGTCGCCGAAGACGGCGTGGTAAAGAGCCTGCAGATCGAAAAGCCGGGCGCCTTCGAGGTCTCCTCGGCCGACTACATTCTGAAGCAGATCTGACGCGACGGGTCCTGCCGGATGTGCAAACGGCCGCCCCTCAGGGCGGCCGTTTCCGTTCGGCACGTCGGCGACGCCAGGATCACTCGGGAGCGGCCGCTCGGTCCGTTACTGACTTCCTCGTGAGTTCCAATAGAAGACGTGTCCTATTGTGGATGCCGCATTCCAGATTGCGGTAGTTCAGCAAAAGCCCGTCCAGCATCTGCGCCTTTACGGGTTCACTGTAACGGGTCGTGTCGACCAGCATGCGGATACCATCGGCGATGGCGTCGCAGCCGGTCTCCGGGTCCTTGCGCCGGTTGATTGCAGGGACCGAGGATTCTTCGTCATTTCCGGCCAGCAGCTTCTCCGGCACCCGGAACAGGCCGAGTCCGTAACCGATTCCGCCCGCCACCAGCACCAACAAGATCGTCTTCACTACCCTGCGCATCGCTCTCTCTCCTCACCCGCCCCGCGCGGAGCGGAGCCCTTCGCGGGCAAGCGCGTCGGCGCGTTCATTCTCCACATGGCCGGCATGGCCCTTGACCCAGTGGAACTGGACCTTGTTCCGGGTCACCAGCTCATCCAGCCGTCGCCAGAGATCCTCGTTCTTGACCGGGTCCTTGCTGGCGGTCTTCCACCCGTTCTTCTTCCAGCCGTGAATCCACTGGGTGATTCCGTTCTTTACGTACTGGCTGTCGGTGTGGAGATGGATTTCCACCGGGCGGGTTAATGCCTCCAGCGCCTTGATGGCCGCCATCAACTCCATCCGGTTGTTGGTGGTCTGCGGCTCGCCGCCCATCATCTCCTTCTCGACCTCGCCGTAGCGAAGCACGACGCCCCAGCCGCCGGGGCCGGGGTTGCCGCTGCAGGCCCCGTCGGTCCAGGCCTCCACCAATTTCTTGTCGCTCATGGGAATCCGGTTAGTCGGTGAGGTCGAGGCCGTAATCGCCGATGCCCCGCACCTGCGCGTGGAAGCGCAGCTTGTGCAGATATTCCAGCGGGTCCTTCCGCTTCACCATGGCGCCTGCCGGCGTGTTCAGCCAGTCATAGAGGCGGGTTAGCAGGAAGCGCATCGCCGCTCCCCGGCAGAGCAGGGGCAGGGCCGCCATTTCCTCCACCGCCAAGGGCCGGACGGCACGGTAGTTCGCCAGCAGCAGGCGGGCCTTGGTGATGTTGAACGATCCGTCCTGCTCGAAGCACCAGGCATTCAGGGAGATCGCTATGTCGTAGGCGAACAGGTCGGTGCAGGCGAAATAGAAGTCGATCAGACCCGACAGTCTGCCGCTGCGGAAGAACACATTGTCCGGAAACAGATCGGCATGGATCACGCCGGAGGGCAGGCCGGTGGGCCAATCCCGCTCCAGCACGTCCAGCTCCGCCGCCAGCGTGCCGGCTAGACCGGGCTTCACCTCGTCGGCGCGGGCCCGGCTCGCCTCGAACAGAGGGCGCCAGCCAGCGACGGACAGGCTGTTGGCCCGCCACATGGGGAAGCTGGCCCCGGCAACGTGGAGCTGGGCAAGCGCACCGCCCAGGCCAGCGCAATGCTCCGGTAGGATACGGCGGGGCCACATGCCGGACAGGAAGGTGACGATCACCGCCGGCCGGCCGCACAGCTCCCGCAGCGCCACGCCATCCTTGCCCTTCACCGGCTGCGGGCATTCCACGCCATTGGCGGCCAGATGCTCCATCAGGTTCAGGAAGAAGGGCAGGTCGGCCGGGTCCACCCGCTTCTCATAGAGCGTCAGGATGAAGGACCCGCTTTCCGTCACCAGCAGGTAGTTGGAGTTCTCCACCCCTTCCGCGATGCCCTTGGCAGACAGCACCCCGCCCAGATCGTACTGGGCGACGAATGCGTGCAGATCCTCGTCGGAAACTTCGGTGTAAACGGCCATGCCCCTTGGCTAGCGGGTTCCCGCGCCGGGGTCAATCGGCGGCGCTGTGAACAGGTTGGGAAATGGCGTTGCCTGAGCCGGTGGCAAAAGTGGCGATGCGGTGGCGAAGTCCGCCATTTTGTGGCGGCGTCGTGGCGCGCTCGTCGGGGCGGCGGTGTGTGCAAAAACGAAAATCCATCTAAAACAATAGGTTAGTGTCACCTCCAGCACTTGGCACGCCGGTTGCTGATAGGGAAGCAAGACCGCGAGGTCGACGCCAACCGCTTCCTGATGGAGACGACGATGACCGTAATCAGCTTCGCCAAGACGACCCGCAGGACGTCCGTGGCCCAGGCTCTCGCCGAAAGGGCGAAGGCCAAAGGGGCACAGGCTGAGCGGGACTGGGTCGCCCGCATCCAGGACATGGTGCCGAACGCCGAGCTGGTGCCGGCGCTGGCCTCCGCGGCCGTGATGGTGCTCTGCCTGTCGCAGATCTTCTGATCCGCCGCAGCTCGCCCCTCCGCCAACCGACCGACGACCCCCGAGACCGAGGAATTTCCAAATGGGCATCATCAACCGCATCGGCGACATCATCGACTCCAACCTCTCCAGCGTGCTCGACCGTGCGGAGGACCCGGAGGTCGCCATCGGCTACGCCATCCGCAAGATGGAGGACGCTCTGACCGAGGCCCGCTCCGGCGCGGTCCGGCTGATGGCCGAGCGCAAGGGCTTCGAGGCGAGCTGGCGCGAGGCCGAGTTCGAGATGATGGAGTGGGAGCGGCGGGCCGAACTGGCCCTGTCCCATGGCCGTGAGGACCTGGCCCGCGCCGCCCTGACCGCCAAGGCCCGGATTGCCCAGGCGGCCAAGCCGGCCCATGACGAAATGGACGCCATCGATCAGGCCATTGCAAAGCTGAACGCCGATGCGCAGGCCTTGCAGGCAAAGCTGACCGAGGCGCATGCCCGCCGCCGCTCGATCGTCGCCCGCCACCGCGGCGCGGTGGATCGCCTCCGGGTCCGGGAGACCTTGTATGACGGCCGGCTGGATGAGGCCATGTCCCGCTACGACCAGCTGCACCGCCGGGTGGATCAGGTGGAGGCGCGGTCGGAGATGATGACGCCCCGCCGGCCCTTCACCCTGGCCGAGGAAATCGACGCCTTGGCGGCCGACGCCCGCGTGAGTGAGGAGCTGGCCGCCCTCAAGGCCAAGGTCGCGGCGCGCTGACGCGCTGCCCGCGACCGACCTGACCGAACTCTTTCCCTATGGAGACCGACGTGAACGCTTTCGACCGCATGCGCCACACTGCCCGGACGCGCAAGCTGTGCAAGGACAAGGTGAATGGCTGGATTTTCGGCATCTGCGCCGGAGTGGCCTGGTGGCTGGGCGTGAAGACCTGGTTCATCCGCCTGCTGGCCGTCATCGCCCTGATCATGTGGCCCGAAGCCGTGATTCTGGCCTATGTGGTGGGCGCACTGGTCCTGAATCGCCGTCCCCGCGACAGCTATGACCGGACCGAGGATCGGTTCGGCCGCAAGAAGGATGAGGATCGCTACGGCCGCGACTGGCGGCGCGAGTGGGACCGGTTCGAGCGCGGCTACTGAGCCGCTGACGCAATCGCCGGGGCGGCGGGCGGGCCCCCCGGCGGTAGAGGCCCCGCCCGGCACAAGGATGCCGGGCGGGACGCCTCGAACCCGAACCGCCCCGGGAATCCGGATATCCGCAATGCCGACGGGCGGGTCGGCGATGTGGATCGGAGCCCCGCCGGGTCACAAGACCCGGCGGGGTTTCCCTTTGCTCAGACCAGTGTCGTCATCACGGCAGTAGGTTCCGTCAGCAGGTTGGCGACGACGTGCAGGGCGGATTCCAATTGATCCTCCCGATCCACGGAACAGAGGCAGATACGCACCGCATGGGGCGTGTCGCCGCGGGCTACGGTAAAGGCATCCGCCGGCGTCACTTTGATCCGCCGTGCCATCAACTCGCGCGCGAACTCCTCCCGCCGCCATGCCTCCGGCAGTGTCAGCCAGAGATGGGTGATACGCGGGTCGGAGCCCGCCGGCTCCTGCCCGAGCACCCGACGCGCCAGACCTTGCCGCTCCGCGACCAGGGCACGGCGGCGCGCCGCGATTCCGCCGGCTTCGCCGCTTTCAATGAGTTCCGCCGCCGCGATGGTGCCGAGATGGGCCGTGCTCAGCAGCGAGGCGCGCAGCATCGTCGCCGTCCGCTCCCACAGCGGCTCGGGCGGAACGATGAAGCCTGTGCGGAGACCGGGAAACAGGCTCTTGGACAGGCTCGTGACATAGACGGTCACATCCGGACCGATTTCCGCCAGGGTCGCCAGAGGCTGCGGATTGAGGAAGCCGTAGACGTCATCCTCCACCAGCGTCAGGCCGATCCGCCGCGCGACCTCCACCAGCGCCTTCCGGCGTTCCAGCGGCATCGTCGCGGTGGTGGGGTTCTGGAGGGTAGGCATGCAATAGAGAGTGTGAGCACCGTGCTGGGCAGCCAATGCCCCAACCGCATCGGGCAACAGACCGTCCTTGTCCATCGGCACCGGAATCAGACGCAGCCCCAGCAGGGAGGCCAGCGCCTTCACGCCGGGATATGTCAGTTGCTCCACCAGCACGGCGTCGCCGGGGCGGGTCAGCGTGCTGAATGCCGCATGAAGACCACCCTGTCCGCCGGCGGTGATCAGGACCCTCTCGTCCGGAACAGAGAGAGCGGCGGTCTCCTCAATCCATACTGATGCCGCACGGCGGAGCCGGGTTGCGCCATTGGTGTGATTGTATCCCATCAATGCCGACAGGTCCGCCCGTGCAGCCACGCCGGCCAGGGCCTTGCGCAGGACCGGGGCGTCCGGCCAGACGGCGGAGGAGTTCACCGACAGATCGATGATGTCAGCGGCCGGCGGCGGCTCAAGAGGGGCGTTGGGCAGACGGCGAGGGTCCTGCACGAAGGTTCCGCGACCGACTTCCCCGCCGACCAGACCCTGACGCTCCGCTTCCTGATAGGCCCGGGTAATTGTTCCAACCGTGACCTTCAGCTTCCAGGCCAGATCCCGATGAGTCGGCAATCGGCTTCCGGGCGGCAGGCGTCCGGACACAACGTCATCATGCAAAGCCGCAGCGATGGCCCGGTAGACCGGGCCGGTACGCTGGCTGATATCCGGATGCCAATCAGCAATCGGGTAACTTGTCATCGAGACAATGTCTCCATTGACCCTCATTTGAGAGGAGAATATCCCGATTGTGCCCGCTGTACAAGGCGGACAATCAGGCTCAATCGTCTGGATTGGGAGGGTTGTATGGGTACAATGTCTTCGACACCATTGCCCGGCGGTGTGTCAGCCTACAAGGCGTCGGCGCTTCCGCCGGCTGGGGACCGGCTGGTCATTCCCGACCTTCTGGGTTCGCTCGTTGCCTGGGCCGCCCAGTTGCAGGCGCGCCGTCGTCAGCGCGCGGCCCTGCGCAAGTTGGATGAGCGCATGCTGCGCGACATTGGCGTAAGCGTTGCCGATGCGGAGATGGAAGCCGATAAATGGCCTTGGCAGCCCTGAGGTAAGGCAATGACCTCCATCGAGCCCGTCGTGGCCCTCGCGGCCTTTGCCTTCGCGGCATCGATCACGCCGGGACCGAACAACATGGTCCTGGCGGCATCCGGCGCCACCTTCGGGTTTCGCCGGACGGTGCCTTGCATGTTGGGCACCGGCGTGGGGTTCGCTGCGCTGATCCTGGCCGCCGGGATCGGCGGAGAATTGCTGTTGTCCGCCGTTCCCTGGCTGGAATCGGCACTCCGGTTCGTGGGCACGGCCTATCTGCTCTATCTGGCCTGGCGCATCGCCACGGCCGGCAGGGCGGAGGCGAAGGGCGGCACGCGTCCAGTGACCTTCTGGGAGGCCGCGGCATTCCAGTTCGTCAATCCCAAGGGGGTGGGCGTCGCCATAAGCGCCCATGCGGCGTTCCGCATTCCGGAACTGGGGGCCGCGGGAAGCGTGCTGACGGTTACGCTGGTTTTCGCGCTGGTCAGCATTCTTTCGATCTGCGCCTGGGCAGGGCTCGGCACAACGGCCGGCCGGTTCCTGCGATCCGACCGGGCGCTGAGGGCCTTCAATCTTGTCCTCGGCGGCTTGACAGCCGCCAGTGCCGCACTCCTGTTCCTGTAAGGGCCTTGCAATGGAAATCCTGTACCGCGTCGAACCGGACCTGACCCCGGCTGAGTTCGTGGATGTGCTGCACCGCTCGGGTCTTGCCGAGCGGCGGCCGGTGGATGAGCCGGAGCGGATCGAGCGCATGCTGCGCCATGCGAACCTGACAGTGGGCGCGCGCACATCCGACGGGCTGCTGGTCGGTGTAGCGCGATCCGTCACCGACTTCAGCTTCTGCTGCTACATGTCCGATCTCGCGGTTGACCGGGAATGGCAGGGCAGGGGGATCGGCAAGCGGCTGATGCAGGCGACCCGCGACGAGGCCAATCGCGGGCTGGAGATTGCGCCGGACGGGCGGCCCCTGCGCTGCCTGCTGCTCTCCGCCCCTGGCGCCATGACCTATTACCCCCAGGCCGGGCTGGCCCGGCTGGATAACGCGTTCGACTTCACCGATCTCTGAGGAGAGTTCCCATGCGCCTGAGCATGTACCAGGTGGATGCCTTCACCAGCCGGATCTTCGGCGGCAATCCGGCCGCCGTGATCCCGCTCGAGGCGCCGATGCCGTCCGACCTCATGCAGGCCATCGCGGCGGAGAACAACCTCTCCGAAACGGCCTTTCTGGTGCCGGAAGGGGATCGGTGGGGCTTGCGCTGGTTCACACCGGAGGTGGAGGTGGATCTCTGCGGCCACGCCACGCTGGCAAGCGCCTTCGTCATCGCCGAGGTGCTGCGCCCCGGTGCTGACCGCATGGTGTTCCGCACGGAACAGGCGGGCGAACTAACGGTGGAGCGCACCGGCGATATCTACACGCTGGACTTCCCGTCCCGTCCGCCGCAGCCGGCTATCCCGCCGGCCGAACTGCTTCCAGGTCTGGGCGGCCCGGCCCCGGTGGAGGTTCGCAAGGCACGCGACTGGTTCGTGGTCTATGAGACGGCGCAGCAGGTGCTCGACCTGAAACCAAATTTCGAGCGCCTCTCCGTCCTGCCGGACATGGCCATCGTCACCGCCCCTGGGCCGCTGGCCGGGGAGGAGGGCGTGGATTTCGTCAGCCGCTTCTTCGCCCCCGGCAAGGGCATCGCGGAGGACCCGGTGACGGGCTCCGCCCATTGCAGTCTGATCCCCTATTGGGCGGAGAAGCTGGGCAAGTCCACGCTCAAGGCCAGACAGGTCTCCCGCCGTGGTGGTGATCTCTCCTGCGCCCTTGTTGGCGACCGTGTGCGCATCGGCGGACAGGCGGTGATGTACATGGAAGGCAGCATCCGTGTCTGATCCTGTTCCGCCCAAAAGCTGGGTCCGCGAGGACGGGTTCGTGTTGAGCACGGACCCGGGCCGCCTGAATTTCGCGGTCGTCCACGCCTACCTTACCCGCAGCTACTGGTCCCCCGGAGTGAGCCGGGAGAGGGTGGAACGGGCGGCACGGAATGCACTCTGCTACGGGCTCTATGGTCCCGACGGAGCGCAGGTCGGCTACGCCCGCGTGATCACCGACCGCGCCACCCTGGCCTATCTGGCCGATGTCTTCGTGCTGGAGGAGGTGCGCGGCAAGGGCCTGGGACGCTGGATGGTGGAGATTGTCGTGAACGACCCCGATCTGTCCGATCTTCGGCGCTGGATGCTGTTCACGCGGGACGCGCACGGCTTGTATGAGCGGTTCGGCTTCGGCCCTCTGCCGGCGCCGCAGACCGCCATGGTCCGTTCCGGCCCGGCGTCCTGATGCAACGTGATCGGATTACGAGTGCGTCGTTTGCGCCACCATTGGTAATGGTTGTGGGTTTACCCCGAACGGATAATTGCGCAGAATAGACCTGTTGCGTCGACCGTCCCTTCCGCTGGGATGGAGGTCGGTCCGTATCCTGGGGTCGAGTGGTGGACAAGAAGCGTCTGGTCGGGGTGACCCGGACATCGTTCGAACTGCACAGCTTCCATGGCGACCAGTGGCTGCTCGTCAAGGACGGGGCTGAACTGCGCCAGATCGAACCCGCTGCCGCACTGCTGGTTCAGCGCAACGAGGTGGATGGCATTCGCCTTGTCCGCCGCACCGACTATCTCGACCATGATTTTTCAGTCACCGTGACGATCCTGAAGCGCCTGCGCACCGGCGTTCAGGAAGCCGACCCGCTGCAGCGCGCCAATCCCGGCCGTGACGCCTCCTGGTGCGAGAAGCCGGAGGATTTTCTGGGGGACGTTCAGAGGCAGGTCATGCGTGGCCTGCTGGCCAAGTACCTGGATGAGCGTCGGCTGACCCCGCTGGAGATCCTTAACCACGAGCTCCATGCCAAGGCCCTTGACCAGGCCGGAACCACCGTTCAGGGCGCGTTGCAGCGTTTGGCGAGCCAGCAGGTCCGCGGCACCCAGCAGTCCGCCGTAGGGCGGATGAAGGAGTTGATCGCCCTGGCCGACGGCGTGCTGGCCGGTCTACTGAAGCAAGCCAAATCAGGGCCGATCCATCCGTTGAAGCCCGGCGGCTTCGCGGCGCTGGCCGGAAGCCTGAATGGCGGGCCGGCGGAGGTGACCGCTGCCCTTTACCGGTCCGTCGCCGCTCATCTCTCAGCAGCCAAAAGCTGGGTGGAGAAGCTGGACCTCCTGTTCCAGCTCTGGGAGCCGGACCTGACCGTGCGGGAGATGCGTATTCTCGACAGCATCGCGGCGGAAATCCTGGCCTCGCCGCTGGCGCTGAAGGAGCTTGCAGGCAAGGAGCGCAACCGGTTCGAGTTGGTCACGAACGCCATAGACCTTCATGCCGGCAACCTCGGCAAAGGGGAGGGGGAGTGGCCGGCGGGCGTTCGGGCGCTTTCGCTGCTGCTGGCGGAGGGCGTGCTGCCCCGGACCATGGCGGAACTGCGCACGGGCCTGCTCCGTCACCTCCATGCCCGTTTGCCGCTCCGCACCGGTTCCGGTCTGCGCGATGAGATGCGGGCTACGGCGGAGGTTCTGGAACACCTCAGGCTACATGCGCCGGCACTTGCCCGCGATGAGGAGGTGCTGGAGGCATTGGCGCTCCGCGCCGACCGTCTGATTCAGCCGGAGGCGATGGCGGAGATGATGGCGACGGCGCGCAGCCTCGCCGCACGGATCGACCTTGTGTTGACTCTCGTGGAAGAGGTGCCGGGCGATCCGCCCAAGGCCAAGCTCGCCCCCTATCTCCGCTCCCTGATCAGCCCGGAAGACATGATCCGGGAATGCGGCAACCGGGCGGAGGCGATCCGCAGCCTTTCCGATACTGCCCGGCGCATCCACGCCTCACGTCTGCCCGGCGCTGCGAAGCGGGACATGCTGGAGGTGTTGGATATGGCGGTCCATGACTGCATCCGGACGGAAATCCTGGGCAATGGGTCGGTGAACTTCACCGACCGCATTCTGATGCTGCTGCGCCTTTGCTCAGGATTGCCGGATGGGCGGGCGCGGCAGTTGGCAGGGGATACGCTGACTCAGGCGCTGCGGCGACCGGAATTCATCCTGAACTATCTGGAGCGGTTTCCCGGTGCCGGGGAACGTCGTGTCGCTTACCAGAAGCTCTGCGACGCCCTCGTCGAATCCGGTCTTGTGGATCGTGCGCTGGTGCCCAAAGCGGCCTGAGTCGCGCACCATTATTTCGCCTGCGTGGCTCACATGGCCGGAATGTGTCCGGCACAGCGCTGACGGGTGTTGACCGCATCCGCTGGTTTCCCTACCTTCCGCGGCGGGACACGCCCCCCCAACGGGGCGCTACTATTCTGGAAGGAATAGCCATAATGGCTCCGCCAATGCCCGAGATTCGCCCCGCGAATCCCCAGTTCTCTTCCGGCCCCTGCGCGAAGCGCCCTGGCTGGAGCCTCGATGCCCTGAAAGGGGCCCTGGTGGGACGCTCCCACCGGTCGAAGCCCGGCAAGGCCAAGCTGGCCAAGGTCATCGACCTCTCCCGCGAAATCCTGAACATCCCGGCCGACTACCGCATCGGCATCGTGCCCGCATCCGACACCGGCGCCGTCGAAATGGCGCTCTGGTCGCTGCTGGGTGCGCGCGGCGTCGACATGCTGGCCTGGGAAAGCTTCGGCAAGGACTGGGTGACCGACGTCGCCAAGCAGCTCAAGCTGCCGGACGTTCGCACCTTCACCGCCCCCTATGGCGAGCTGCCGGACCTGACGCAGGTGGACTGGACCCGCGACGTGGTCTTCACCTGGAACGGCACCACCTCCGGCGTGCGCGTGCCGAACGGCGACTGGATCAGCGACAGCCGCGAAGGGCTGGCGATCTGCGACGCCACCTCCGCCACCTTCGCCATGGACCTGCCCTGGTCCAAACTGGATGTGGTCACCTGGTCCTGGCAGAAGGTCCTGGGCGGCGAGGCCGCGCACGGCATGCTGGTGCTGAGCCCCCGCGCCGTGGAGCGGCTGGAGAGCTACAAGCCGGCCTGGCCGCTGCCGAAAATCTTCCGCATGACCAAGGACGGAAAGATCGTCGAAGGCATCTTCAAGGGCGAGACGATCAACACCCCCTCCATGATCGCGGTGGAGGACGCCATCGACGGCCTCACCTGGGCCAAGGAGATCGGCGGCCTGCCGGCGCTGATCGGCCGGTCCCAGGCGAACTTGAAGGCCATCGCCGACTGGGCGGCCCGGACCGATTGGGTGGATTTCCTGCCCGTGAAGGCGGAGACCCGCTCCTGCACCTCCATCTGCCTGAAGATCGTCGATCCCTGGGCCACCGCCCAGCCGGCCGACGCGCAGGCTGAGATCGCGAAGAAGCTGGCCTCCCTGCTGGAGAAGGAGGGCGTAGCCCTCGACGCCGGCGCCTACCGCGACGCTCCTCCGGGCATCCGCATCTGGGGCGGCGCCACGGTCGAGACCGCCGATATCGAGGCGCTGCTGCCCTGGCTGGACTGGGCCTATGCCACAGTGAAGGCGGGTTGAGTTTTCCGTACGTCGGATCAAGCGTAGCGCCGATCCGACGCAGTGGTGACAGTTCTGCACCGGTGTGTCGGATCATTGCCCAGGGCTCGATCCGACCTACGGACGCCATGGCCCTCGTTCCGGCGAGCCACGAAATGCCCGTTTCCACCTATATCCTGCCTGTGCTGCTGCTGGTGGCGTCTAACGTCTTCATGACGTTCGCCTGGTACGGGCACCTGAAGTTCAAGGCGACGCCGCTGGCGCTGGTCATCCTGGCCAGTTGGGGCATCGCCTTCTTCGAATACTGCCTGCAGGTTCCGGCCAACCGCATGGGTCATGCGGTCTATACGGCGCCTCAGCTCAAGATCATCCAGGAGGCCATCACCCTCCTGGTCTTCGCCGCCTTCTCCACCCTCTATCTCGGAGAGCATCTGCGCTGGAACGACTGGGTCGCCTTCGCGCTGGTCGCCGCAGCAGTCTTCTTCTCCGTCCACGATTGGCGCTGAGCGCCGCTGGAACCCAAGGAGTTTCCCATGCCCAAGGTCCTGATTTCCGACAAGCTGTCGCCCGCCGCCGTCGAGATTTTCAAGCAGCGCGGCGTCGAGGTCGATGTGAAGACCGGCCTGAAGCCGGAAGAGCTGATGGCCATCATCGGCGAGTATGACGGCCTCGCCATCCGCTCGGCCACCAAGGTGACCAAGGACGTGCTGGCCGCCGCGACCAACCTGAAGGTCGTCGGCCGCGCCGGCATCGGCGTCGACAATGTGGACGTGCCGGCCGCCACCGCGCGCGGCGTCGTCGTGATGAACACGCCCTTCGGCAACTCCATCACCACGGCCGAGCATGCCATCGCCATGATGCTCTCGCTGGCCCGCGAAATCCCGGCCGCCAACGCCTCCACCCATGCCGGCAAGTGGGAGAAGAACCGCTTCATGGGCGTGGAGCTGTACGGCAAGGTTCTGGGCGTGATCGGCTGCGGCAACATCGGCGCCATCGTCGCCGACCGCGCCATCGGCCTGAAGATGCGCGTGGTCGCCTACGACCCCTTCCTGTCGCCGGAGCGCGCCCAGGACCTCGGCGTGGAGAAGGTGGAGCTGGAGGACCTGCTGCGCCGGGCCGACTTCATCACCCTGCACACGCCGCTGACCGAGCAGACCCGCAACATCCTGGACGCCAAGGCGCTGTCCAAGACCAAGCCGGGCGTGCGCATCATCAACTGCGCCCGCGGCGGCCTGATCGTGGAGGAGGCGCTGAAGGCCGCCATCGACGCCGGCCATGTGGCGGGTGCCGCGCTGGACGTGTTCGCGGAGGAGCCGGCCAAGGCCCATCCGCTGTTCGGCAACGACAAGGTCATCGCCACCCCGCACCTGGGCGCGTCCACCACGGAAGCGCAGGAGAATGTGGCGCTCCAGGTCGCCGAGCAGATGAGCGACTACCTGACCACCGGCGCCGTCACCAACGCGCTGAACATGCCGTCGGTCAGCGCCGAGGATGCGCCGAAGCTGCGCCCCTACATGAAGCTTGCCGAGCAGCTCGGCGGTTTCGCCGGCCAAATCACCGAGACCGGTCTGAAGGCCGTCACCATCGAGTATGAGGGCCAGGTATCCGAGCTGAACACACGTCCGCTGACGGCCGTGGTGCTGAAGGGCCTGCTGTCGCCGCTGATGGAATCGGTGAACATGGTCAACGCTCCGGTCATCGCGAAGGAGCGGGACATCAAGATTTCGGAGACCAAGCGGGACAGCGCCGGCGACTACCAGACCCTGGTGCGTGTCATCGTCACCACCGAGCGGCAGACCCGGACCCTGGCCGGCACCCTGTTCGGCGGCGACAAGCCCCGCATCGTCGAGATCGAGGAAGTGCCGGTCGAGGCGGAGGTCACGCCGCACATGCTGTTCATCCGCAACGAGGACAAGCCGGGCTTCATCGGCAAGCTGGGCACCACGCTGGGCGATGCCGGCGTGAACATCGCCACCTTCCATCTGGGCCGCACCGCGCCGGGCGCCACCGCCATCGCCCTGGTCAGCGTCGACCAGCTTGTCGAGGAGCAGCTCCTGACCCGTATCGCGGCATTGCCGGGCGTCGTCCGGGCCAAGGGCTTGTCCTTCTAAAACTGTCTGATAGGGCCGGGTGCAATTGCACCCGGCCCTATCCCTTCGGAGAAAATCGTCACAATTGCGCGACCGCTTTCGTGCTATGACAGTGGCCGCGCCGGCGACCGCCTGCGCACAGGATCAGACCCGTTCATTATCCCTAACGGCCAACCGCAGCAGGTGCGTTCCATGAAGTACGGCAATGAAAGCCTCTCCAGCAACTCCATGACCAAGACCGAACTCTCCGCCGCCTTGCAGGAGATCAGCCGGGAGCTGGAAGGGCTGCGGAACGAGATCGAGAAGGTCGGAACCGTTGCCCAACAGATCGACGCTATCGCTAAGCAGACCAACCTGCTGGCGTTGAACGCCACGATCGAGGCCGCGCGCGCTGGAGAAGCCGGCCGTGGTTTTGCGGTCGTTGCGGGCGAGGTCAAGAATCTGTCCGGCCAGACCGCGGCCGCTACGGCTGAGATTTCCTCCGTGCTTCAGAGCCTCACCAAGCGGACCCATCACCTGGGCAATCTGGTCGACCGCGCCATTACCAGCGCCTGAGACCGCGTCCGTCAGGGCGACAGGGGACACGTCCGACTCCGTGCCTGCGGCATCCGAAGGGATTGCGCCGGGGGCTGAGCGGAACTAGGAGTGTCCCCTTTTCCTTTGCAGGCGGCGGACGAATGACCGATTCCAGGCGCGTGGCGGTGGTCGGCGGCGGGCCGGCGGGGCTGATGGCGGCGGAAGTGATCTCCGCCCAGGGCATTCCGGTGGATGTCTATGACGCCATGCCGTCTGTCGGCCGCAAGTTCCTGATGGCCGGGCGCGGCGGCCTGAACATCACCCATTCCGAACCGCTGGACCGGTTCCTAACACGCTACGGTTCGGCACGCCCCCTGTTCGAGCGGCTGCTGAAGCGCTTCACCCCGTCCGACCTGCGGGCTTGGTGCGAGGGGCTGGGCGTTCCCACCTTCGTCGGTTCCTCCGGCCGGGTATTTCCGGAAACCTTCAAGGCGAGCACGCTGCTGCGGGCGTGGCTGAGGCGACTGGACGGACAGGGCGTACGGGTTCACACCCGACACCGCTGGTCCGGCTGGGATGCCGATGGCGCGCTCACCTTCGCAACGCCGGGCGGCTCGCTCTCCATTACCCCGACCGCCACGGTCCTCGCTCTCGGCGGGGCGAGCTGGCCGCGTCTGGGCTCGGACGGCGGCTGGGCGCCGCTGCTGGAGGAACGAGGCATCGCCCTGGCCCCGTTCCATCCCTCGAACAGCGGTTTCGATGTGGCCTGGTCTCCTGGCTTTGTCGAGCGGGCGGAGGGAGAGCCGCTGAAGCGGATCGCCCTGACCTTCGGGGGGCGCACGGTTAAGGGGGAACTGGTCATCACCCGCACCGGGCTGGAGGGTGGCGCGCTGTACGCCCTCTCGGCTGCGGTTCGTGATGCCATTCTGGCAGCCGGCAAGGCGGTCGTCTCGCTCGACCTCAAGCCGGACCTCAGCACGGCGCAGATCGCCGGCAAGCTCGGTCGGGTGTCTTCGGGAGAGAGTCTGGCCAACCGGCTACGCAAGGCTCTGACGCTTGGGCCGCCCACCGGTGCCCTGATCCGCGAGTTCGCCGATCCGGCGGACCTCGCCACGCCGGGGCGGCTGGCGCAGGTGGTAAAGGCCTTGCCGGTACCGCTGACGGGGCTGCGCGGACTGGACCGCGCCATCAGCAGTGCCGGGGGTGTCAGGTTGGATGCGCTGGATGAACATCTGATGCTGCCCAGGCTACCGGGTGTGTTCGTCTGCGGCGAGATGCTGGACTGGGAAGCCCCTACCGGCGGATATCTGCTGCAAGGCTGCTTCGCCAGCGGCGTGGCTGCCGGCGAAGGCGTAGTTGAAAGGCTGAAGTAGGTCGCAAGAAGCCGAAGGCGGATTGCGACTGCAGCCTGGAATATCAGCCGCTTGCCAACCCATCCGCCTGCGGATATATCTTTCCTCATCCGCCCGTTCTTGTGAGGGTTTTATGTCCGGGATTGTCATCGTCCGCTGACCGCCGCCTTCGGGCGCGACGGATCAGCCTTGCGTAAGTCCGGGCCGCCGTCCGCGTTGCGGGCGCCGGTGCTGCCGGCTGCGTCAGCTATTCCGCTGATCGACGACAGACAATCCATCATGAACATCTCCAATCCGGAGCAGCGCACGCTGCACGCACTGGCCCGTGGCGGCCGTATCGAGGTCCAGAAGGACGAAAGCCGCCGCCCCATCGAGGTCGACTGCATCACCCGTGAGGGATGGCGCCTGCTCGACTGCGATATCGACATCTTCAAGAAGCTCCGCTCCAAACGCCTGATCGCGTCGGAGCAGGGCGGTCCCTACCGCATCACCCGCAAAGGCCTGACCGCGGTGCGCCCGCAGTTGGACAACCGGGCTTAGCCTTACCGCCGCACCTCCCGCGGCACCGGAATCTCGTGCGTGGACTTGACCTCCTCCATCACCATGTAGGTGTGGGTCTGGGCCACGCCCGGGATGCTGGAAAGCTTGTCGCCCAAGAAGGCGCGGTAGGCGGACATGTCGGCGACCCTGACTTTGATCAGGTAGTCGAAGCCGCCGGCAACCATGTGGCATTCCTGAATCTCGTCCAGCTTCGCCACCTCATCCGCGAAAATCCGGAAAACGTCGGGGTTCGTGCGGTCCAGCCGGACCTCGATGAAAGCCTGCAGGCCCCGGTCCAGCCGTTCCGCGTCCAGCAGGGCGACATAGCCGCGGATATAGCCTTCCCGCTCCAGCCTACGCACCCGCTCCAGGCAGGGCGTGGCTGAAAGGTTCACGCGCCGCGCCAGCTCCACATTCGTCAGCCGACCATCCTGCTGCAGAATGCGCAGGATATTCAGGTCAATCCTGTCCAGCCGGTGGCCGGCATCCGTGGTTGCCATATCTTCCACTACATATGAGCTAATGTGCCGAGCATAATACTGCAAAACAGGTTATAACGGCGGGAAATCGTCCAGCGGATCGGCGATAATCCGGACAATCCGCCACATCCAGCTCGGGGCCTATTCGCCATGTCCGTGAGCATTTCCGCAGCGCCCGTCATTGATATCCCGTCCACACAGGACCTCTCCGCCCTGCGCAGCCGCATGCGCGCCGTGAAGCATCAGGAGGAAGTCGCCGCCGTCACGGCCCTGCTGAACGGGCACGGGCTGTCCGGGGATGAACGCTCAACCATCCAGCACATGGCGGAGCAGGTCGTGGTGAATGCTCGCGGCCGACGGAACGAGCTGGGACCGCTGGACAGCTTCCTCCAGGAGTTCGGGCTGTCGAACCAGGAAGGCCTCGCGCTGATGTGCATTGCCGAGTGCCTGCTGCGCATCGCCGACCCGGATACGGCCGACCGGCTGATCGCGGAGAAAGTCTCGAAGGGCCAGTGGGACGCGCATCTGGGGCAGAGCGACAGCGCCTTCGTCAATGCCGCCGCCTGGGGCCTGATGATGACGGGGCGGGTGATCGATCTGGATCGCCAGGGCGATGCCAGGAGCGTCCTGAAGAAGCTGGTCGCCCGCTCCGGAGAGCCGGTGATCCGCACCGCCATGATGAAGGCCATGCGGATGATGGGCGGGCATTTCGTGATGGGGAAGACCATCCGGGAAGCGCTGTCCAAGGCCAAGGAGGCGAAGCCCGCCGGCACGGTGCACAGCTACGACATGCTGGGCGAGGGGGCGCGGACCTGGGCCCAGGCCGACCGGTACTGGGACGCCTACCTGCACGCCATCAACGCGGTCGGGGAGACCGCAAAGGGCCGCGGACCGACCGCCTCCGACGGTGTTTCCATCAAGCTGTCCGCGCTGCACCCGCGCTACGTGGAAGCGCAGCGCGACGATGTGCTGGAAAAGCTGGTTACGAAGCTGAAGGAGCTGGCGCTCGCGGCGAAGCGGTGGGACATCAACCTCACCGTGGATGCGGAGGAGGCGGACCGCCTTGACCTCTCCCTCGATCTGGTCGCGGCACTGGCGCACGATCCCGACCTTGCCGGTTGGAACGGGCTGGGCCTTGCCATCCAGGCCTATGCCAAGCGCACGGCCCATCTGGTGGACTGGCTGGCGGCGCTGGGGCGGGCGGCGGGCCGCCGGCTGATGGTGCGGCTGGTCAAGGGCGCCTACTGGGACAGTGAGATCAAATGGTCCCAGATCGCCGGCCATGCCGACTACCCGGTCTTTACCCGGAAGGCCGCCACAGACCTGTCCTATCTGGTCTGCGCCCGCAGGATGCTGGAGGCCAGGGACGCCATCTATCCGCAGTTCGCCACCCACAACGCCTATACGATCGCGGCCATTCTGCACCTGGCGGGCGGAAACCGGGACTTCGAATTCCAGCGGCTGCACGGCATGGGCGAGCTGCTCTATGCCGCTGCCCGGGATGTGCTGAAGGACATGCCGCGGGTGCGCATCTATGCGCCGGTGGGCACGCATGAGGATCTGCTGCCCTATCTGGTCCGGCGACTGCTGGAGAACGGGGCTAATAGCAACTTCGTCAATGCCTACATGGACCCGGACGTGCCGGTGGACCAGGTCGTCGCCGACCCGGTCGCACTGCTCCAGACCGGGGGAGCGCTGCGGCATCCGCGCATCCCGGTTCCAGCGGACATCTACGGAGCGGAGCGCAGGAATTCTAATGGCATCGACCTGACGGCGCGGGAAAAGCTGTCCGCACTGCATGCCGACATGGCGAAGGCGATGGAGCGGCGCTGGAGCGCCGGGCCGATCGTCGGCGGCAAGGAACTGCCGGGCGAGGGGAGCCCTGTCACCGATCCTTCCGACCGGTCGCGGATCGTGGGCACGGTGGTGGATGCCGATGCGGCGGCGCTGGAGCAGGCGTTGATCCTGTCCACCCGCGCGCAGCCCGGCTGGGACGCCAGGGGCGGCAAACTGCGAGCCGAAGCGTTGCGCATGGCCGCCGACCTGATGGAAGCGGAGACGCCCACCCTGATGGCGCTGCTCGTCCGGGAGGCGGGCAAGACCCTGCCGGACGCTGTCGCGGAAATTCGGGAAGCGGTTGATTTCTGTCGGTATTATGCCGCGCGTGCGGAAGAGCAGTTCGGTGCGCCCACCCGGCTGCCCGGTCCTACGGGGGAGAGCAATGAGCTCTACCTGCATGGCCGCGGCACGTTCCTGTGCATCAGCCCCTGGAACTTCCCCTTGGCGATCTTTGCCGGACAGGTTGCGGCGGCGCTGGCGGCCGGCAATGCCGTGGTCGCCAAGCCGGCGGAGCAGACCCCGCTGATCGCAGCGGAGGCTGTGCGCCTGTTCCATCGGGCAGGCGTGCCTGCTGACGTCCTGCATCTGCTGCCGGGCGATGGGGAAACTGTGGGAGCTGCGCTGACCACCGACCGCCGCGTGGTGGGCGTGGCCTTTACCGGTTCCACGGAGACCGGCCGTGCCATCAACCGGGCACTGGCCAACCGGGAAGGACCGATCATTCCGCTGATTGCCGAGACCGGCGGGCAGAATGCGATGATCGTGGACTCGACGGCCTTGCTGGAGCAGGTGGTGGATGACTGCGTCACCTCCGCCTTCCATTCCGCCGGCCAGCGCTGCTCGGCCCTGCGGGTGCTATTCGCGCAGGAGGAGATCGCGGACCAGTTGGCAGGGATGCTGGCCGGGGCCATGGACCTGATGAAGCTCGGCGACCCGTGGAATGCCAGCACCGATGTCGGCCCGGTCATCGACCAGGCGGCGCGCAAGGTTCTGGAGGATCATGCCGCCCGTATGGATCGGGAAGCGAAGCTGATCAAGGCGGTGCCGGTTCCGGCGCATCTGTCCGGCGGCACCTTCTTCGGGCCGCGCTTCTATGAAATCGACGGTCTTTCGCGCTTGCCGCGGGAGGTATTCGGGCCGGTGCTGCACATGGTGCGGTTCAAGGCGGGCGAACTGGACCGAGTCGTAGCTGCCATTAACGCCACCGGTTACGGTCTCACCTTCGGCGTGCACAGCCGACTGGAAGGCCGCGCTCAGGAGCTGTTCAGCCGCATGGGTTGCGGAAATACCTATGTTAACAGGAACATAATCGGCGCCGTCGTCGGCGTTCAACCCTTCGGCGGGCAGGGACTTTCCGGCACGGGCCCGAAGGCTGGCGGTCCGCACTACCTTATGCGATTTGCAACCGAGAAGACCCTTACCATCAACACCACCGCCTTCGGCGGAAATGCCTCTCTTCTGGAGCTAGGCGGCTGAACTGAAAGGGAAAATAGCGGGCCGGCGCTGGTTGTGCGCCGGCCCTGTTGCATACTGGGGTGCGACACTCTTTCGGAATTCCCTCTACAAAATGGCGAGGCGTGATATCTTTGCGCCGAATATGAACGGCTGAATCCCCAAAACGGGGCAGAGTCACGGATGGCAGAGATCGCAGACGCACCCCTTGTCCTTATCGTAGAGGATGAACCGACAACGCGCGCAGCGCTCGTGGGCTATTTCCACGCGGCCGGCTTTCTGGTCGCGGAGGCGGAAAATGGACGGCAGACGCGCGAAGCCCTTCTCCGCCAGCCACCCGATCTCGTCCTGCTCGATATCGAGTTGCCGGACGAGGATGGATTTTCCATTGCCAAGAGCATCCGGGAAACGTCCAACGTCGGCATCATCATTGTCACCAATCGGGCTGGCGAGGATGACCGGGTGTTCGGGCTGGAAACAGGCGGCGATGATTACGTGACCAAGCCGCCGAACCCGCGGGAGTTGCTGGCCCGCGCCCGGAACCTGCTGCGCCGGACGCACCCCAGCAAGATGCGGAGGGCGGAGGGGACGGTCCGGCGTTTCGCCGGATGGACCATGGATCTGGCCCGTCGCCGGCTGATCACGCCGGAGGGGCAGGAAATCCGGATCACCCGGGGGGAGTTCGAACTGCTGGCTCTGCTGGTGCGCTCCGGCGGGCGGGTGGTTACCCGTGATCAGTTGATCGATGCCGTATCCGGAACCGACCGGACGCCCAGCGACCGCACCGTGGACGTGCTGGTCAGCCGCCTGCGGCGGAAGATGGGGGATGAGGGGAACGCGCCCAAACTCATCCTGACGGAAAAGGGCATGGGTTACCGCCTGGGGGCGGACATCACCTGAGACCAGGCGGCGTCAGGCCGGCAGGTCTGCCAGCACGGCCCGCAACGCTCCGAAGGCATCCTCCACGGCGGCCGCGATCCCGGTGGCGGCGGCAATCGCCGCCTCGGCTTCCCCGCCCTTGGCCAGCCGCTCCACCGACCGGCTGAGTTCCGTCAGGGCGGGCAGACCCAAGGTCACAGCCCCGCTGCCGAGCTTGTGCGACTGCGCGCCCAGCGTCTTCAGATCGCCATCGCGGGCGGCCTGGACGATCTGGTTCACGGTTTCCGGAACGGTGTCCAGGAACTTGGCGATGATGCCGGCCACGCACTCGCTTCCCAGTATCTCCAGATGCTGGTCCAGCACAGACCTGTCCAGGATTTCGGCCGCAGGCGACCCGGTGAGCGCGGACTGCGTCGAGGACGGGCTGCTCATGCTCATGGCGTGCCGGGCTCCTGGTAATGCATGGCTGAAGGGGGAGTTGCTGTGGCTGGAAACACATGGCCGGGCGAAATGAAATGTGCCGTCCGGCGGCATCTCGACCCGTTAACCTACCTCTGCTATCACCAAAGAGCCACATTCGCAAAGCAGCTTGAGTCGCGCCATGATCGCCATCCTGTCCGCCCGTAGGCTCGTCCGTCCGCTGCTCGTTGCCGCAGCGCTGACCGTCTCCGCTCCTGCCATTGCGCAGGAAGGGCCGAGCGGCGCGGCGATCCAATGGGCGCAGCAGATTCTGGATGAGGCGGGGTTCTATAACGGGCGCGCCCATGGGCGCATGGATGCGGCCACTGCCGCCGCTATCTCCAAGTACCAGCAGTCGGTCGGGCTGAAGGCGACGGGCCGGCTGGACCAGTCGACCATCGACCGGATGCTGGCGGATCGGCAGGCGAAGGAAACGCCGACGATGGGCAACCTTGCCGATCCGGGTGCCCGCGCCAAGCCGTCCGCCCCCATCCTGAAGGAAAAGGATGTGGTGCCGCAGGCCGCGCCCAGTGCGCCGAGCGTGCAGGTTGAGCGGGGGGCCGAAATTCCGGCAGCCGGACCCGCCATCGGTACGCCATCGGCAGCACCCGGCATCGCCGGGGAAAGCCAGCCGGAGGCGGCCGCCCGTGCAGGCGTCGAGGTGGAGGGGGGAGCCCCTGCCGAGCCGGCATTTGATCTACGTAACCTTACAGCCCCGGGCTGGGTGCGCTACGCGCTGCTGGGCACGATTGCCGGCATTCTCGTAATGATGGCGCTGGTCTGGGCGTTCAGCGGGCGGCGGAAGACATCGGCGAAGCGCGCCGGCGGGAAGGGACCCAAGGGCGCAGCGCGGAACTCCGGCGGGCCTGTCCGCCAGCCGCCGACGCTGACCCCTCCGCCGGCTGTGCAGCCGGGGGACGCCGGGACCCCTTTTTCCCCAGCTCCGGCGGCCAGACCCGTCCGGGCGGTCAGCCGGGACTGCGCGGCGGGCGGCTCTGATTCCAGGGCTCAGCCCGCACGGACTGCGACGGTTGTATGAATGGGACATGACGTTTCGTTCGCCGACGCATCCGTGGCGTGAATCGTGCGGATGCGCGTTCAACAACGAAATCGACCCTGGCCTGCGATTGAAAATAAAATCAGTCCCATAAGCCCCGCCAAGGGGTATCGGCAACCGGCCGCCCGGAGCGGAATGCGAAGGCGGTGCGACGGTTGGCCGAGGGGAGTGGTTTGCGTAGCGCAGGAGACGCCGGCATGGTGTTCGAGGCCCCCGATTTCGACAATCACGAGCTTGTCCTGTTCGGCCGCGACGAGGCGACGGGGCTGAAGGCCATCATTGCCGTGCATGATACGGCGCTCGGCCCGGCTTGCGGCGGCTGCCGCATGTGGCCCTATGCGACGGAGGCGGAGGCGGTCAGCGATGTGCTGCGCCTGTCCCGCGGCATGAGCTACAAGAACGCCATGGCGGGCCTGCCGCTGGGCGGCGGCAAGTCTGTGATCATCGGCGACAGCCGCAAGGACAAGTCCGATGATCTGTTCCGCGCCTTCGGCCGGGTGGTGGACAGCTTGGGCGGCCGCTACATCGCGGCCGAGGATGTCGGGATCACGGTGGCCGACGTCCATACGATGGGCCAGACGACGCGGCATGTGGCCGGCCTGTCCAAGGGCGATGCCGCCAGCGGCGACCCGTCGCCGTTCACGGCTTACGGCATCTATCTCGGCATCAAGGCCGCCGTCCGGCACAAGCTCGGCGCAGACAGCCTCAAAGGGCTGCGTGTCGCCGTCCAGGGGCTCGGGAATGTCGGCAGCAATCTCTGCCGTCATCTGGCGGAGGAGGGGGCCGTACTGCTGGTCAGCGACATCCATGCGGACAACGTCGCGCGCATTGTCGACCAGTACGGCGCTACTTCGGTCGATCCGGCCTTGATCCATGCGGTAGAGGCAGACGTGTTCGCGCCCTGCGCCCTGGGCGCCATCCTGAGCGAGCGCAGCCTGCCGCAGATCAAGGCGAAGGTTGTCGCCGGCGGCGCCAACAACCAGCTTGCCACCGACTCGGTTGGTGAGCTGGTGCGACAGGCCGGCATTCTCTACGCCCCGGACTACGTCATCAATGCCGGCGGCATCATCAACGTGTCGGCCGAGGTCGTGCAGGCCTATGACCGCGATGCCGTGATGCAGTCCGTCGAGCGTATCCCGCATACGCTGACCGACATTTTCCGCCGTGCTGACCAGGAAAGCCGGGCGACCAGTGCGGTGGCCGACCAGATGGCGCGGGAGCGGTTGGCGGCGGCACGCCGCCCGAATCTGGCCCAAGTTGCGGAATAGAACCGGCCGGATTGCCGGAAAAATGGATCAGGGCGGTGTCCGGCGACGGCGCCGCCCTTTCCATTTGGCGGGCCCGCTGAACCGACGCTCCTTCGTCGTGCTTGAACGGTCGGCCCCATCCACAGCAATCTTATGGATCGAACGGTTCTTTGGAGGAACGCTCTTGGCGCGCCGCGTCATTCTTGGACTTCTCATGCTGGTCCTGTCGACCGCGCCCGCTATGGCCGTAGGCGCCATCGAGGTCGGAGTCCTGCTGTTCCGGGTGCCGGACGCATGGGTGCAGATTCCGGCCGCGGGTCACCGCGTCGCGGCCTTTGAAGTCCCGACTGAACATGGCTCCGCCATCGTCACCTTCGACAGAATTCCCGACGCCAGTGCCTCCGCCGTCACCGCCTCGTGGGCGGAGCTGTTCGAGGAAGCTCCGGAGGACATCGTGCAGAAGAGCTGGACGGAGCGGATCGCGGATTGTCCCGTCCACTTCGCCCGCCTGTACGGGGCATGGCGCGGCGGAGACGGGATCGGTCCGGGCAAGGTGTCCATGGCCACCGCCCTGTTCGAAAGCCGGCGCGGGTTGGTGCTTGTCCGCCTGCTGGGACAGCCCGACGCCGTCGAGGCGGCTGCGGGAACCTTCCTTTCCGTCGTGAAGCGCGGCGAGGATGGCTGGAAGCCTTGAGGGGCCGGCGTCCTCTCGCGATCTTCTGTTAGTACGGCGGTTGAGGGTGGTCCGATCCCGAACAGGTGCTGCGGACCCCGATCATGGATGCCAGAGCGGAGATATCCACCGCCGATCTTCCCAAATCTTTGCCCCCGGCCGACATTTCCCCAGCAGCCGACCCGGAGGGGGTTGCCGCGGCGGCGGCGGCGGATCTCCGGTACGTGAATGATCACGAGCCGGGGATCACCCGGCGGCGGCGGGGGAAGGGGTTCAGCTACCATGATCCGGACGGAAGCCCCGTGAGAGACGAGCAGACGCTCGCCCGGATCAGGAGCCTTGCCATCCCGCCGGCATATACAGATGTCTGGATATGTCCGGACCCGCACGGACATATCCAGGCAACGGGGCGGGATGCGCGCGGGCGCAAGCAGTACCGCTACCATCCCCGCTGGATCGAACAGCGCGACGCCGACAAGTACCACCGCATCCTGGCCTTCTCCCGCGCATTGCCGGAAATCCGGCGACGGGTGGATTCGGACATGCGCCGCCGGGGTCTTCCTCGCGAGAAGGTGCTGGCCTGCGTGGTGAAGCTGCTGGACACCACCATGATCCGGGTCGGAAACGACATCTACGCGAAGGAGAACAAGAGCTTCGGCCTGACCACGCTCCGCGACCAGCATGTGGAGGTCGAAGGCGGGAAGGTGCGGTTCGAGTTCCGTGGAAAAAGCGGGAAGACCTGGAACCTGCAGCTCAAGGACAGACGTCTGGCGAAGCTGGTGAAGGACTGCCAGGACGTGCCGGGTCAGCGTCTTTTCCAATATCTTGACGAGGAGGGCAACCGCCACTCCATCAGCTCGCAGGACGTGAACGAATATATCCATGCCATCGCCGGCGAGGAATTCAGCGCCAAGGACTTCCGCACCTGGGCCGGAACCGTCCTGGCAGCGTTCGCACTCCAGGAATTCGAGAAGGTGGACAGCCAGACGGCGCGCAAGCGGAACCTGACCCAGGCGATCCGAACGGTCTCATCGCGCCTGGGCAATACGCCGGCAGTCTGCCGACGCTGCTACGTCCATCCGGAGGTGTTGAACTCCTACATGGACGGCAGCCTGATCGAGCAGGTGAAGGCGGAGGTGGAGCGAGAACTGCGGGAAGATCTGGCCGGCTTGTCGCCGGAGGAGACGGCTGTGCTCTGCTTCCTGGAAACGCGGCTTCGCCGTGAGGTCAGGAAGCGGTCCGGTCGCACCAGAGCAGGGACAAGTGAGGCACAGCAGGCCATCCGGCATTGACAGGACTGTACGGTTCCGGCAGTTGAGGCGCTTCGGCCTGCGACCGGCGGGTTACCCCGACCGGCTTGCCGAAGCGCAATACTGGCAACCTCCAGTCTGGGACCCGATCAATGACCGACGAAGCCGTCGCCGCCGGCGCGCCGCCCGCCATGCCGCTGCTGTACAAGCGGCCCACCCCGGTGACTCTCGAGCGTCACAAGGACCTCAAGATCCGGCAGAAGCGCAACTACTCCTACGCGGCCTCGGCCCATGCGGTTCCCGCGGTGCTGGACGAGATCCCGCTGCTCTCCGGCCATTATCCGCTGGTCTTCACGCCGGGCGACAACCCCGCCCTGGTGGCGCTGCTGGGACTGCGCCCCGAGGAAAGCCTTGTGGTGAACAAGGACGGCAGCTTCGAGCCGGGCTGGCC
Source organism: Indioceanicola profundi (assembly GCF_003568845.1). Classification (NCBI taxonomy): domain Bacteria; kingdom Pseudomonadati; phylum Pseudomonadota; class Alphaproteobacteria; order Rhodospirillales; family Azospirillaceae; genus Indioceanicola; species Indioceanicola profundi. The sequence goes on from NZ_CP030126.1 coordinate 1,095,296, forward strand.
GATCCCTGCTTATCTCACGCGCTATCCCTTCATGCTCGTGCCCGTGCCCCAGGACGACCGCATGATCCTGGTGATGGAAGAGGACAGCAATGTCGTCGCCCAGGATGGCGACCATCCGCTGTTCGAGAACGGACAGGGCAGCAAGCACGGCCAGGAAGTGATGAACTACTGCATGGCCTTCAACCGTTCCGTCGAGCAGACCCAGGCCTTCTGCAAGGAGCTGAACGACCGCGGGCTGCTGATCGACCAGCGCGCCGACCTGATGACGCCCGACCGGAAGCAGATCGCCCTTTCCGGCTTCCGCATCGTGGATGAGCAGAAGCTGAACGAGCTGCCGGACGAGGTCTTCATCGCCTGGCGTCGGAAGAACTGGGTGGGGATTATCTATGCCCACCTGCTGTCGCTCAGCCGCTGGAACAACCTGCTGCGTCTGGCGGGTGAGCGCGTTGCGGCGAACGACTGAGCCTTCGTTCTGAATGAAAGGGGCCGGCTCCAGCGATGGGGCCGGCCCTTCTGCTTTCCGGCTCAGTCCTCGTCGCCGGCAGGTTCCGGCGCTTTGGTCCGCATGGTCACGAACTCCTCGGCCGCCGTGGGATGCAGGCCGATGGTACGGTCGAAGACCTGCTTGGTGGCTCCGGCATTCATGGCTACGGCAATGCCCTGGATCATCTCCGGCGTATCGGCGCCCACCATGTGGACGCCGACGACCCGCTGGCTCTCCCGCTCCACCACCAGCTTCATCATGGTCCGCTGGTCGCGACCGGACAGGGTGTGCCGCATCGGCTTGAAGTTGGAGCGGTAGACATCGACGTTCCCGAAGCGGGCGCGCGCTTCCTCCTCGGTCAGGCCACAGGTAGCGACCGGCGGGATGGAGAAAACGGCTGTCGGTATGTTGTCGTAGTTCACATCCCGTTCCTCCCTGCCGCCGAACAACCGGTCGGCCAGAACGTGGCCCTCGGCCAGCGCCACGGGTGTCAGGTTCACGCGGTTGGTGACGTCGCCCAGCGCATAGATGTGCGGCACGCTGGTCTGGTACTGATCGTTCACCTTGATGGCGCCGCCCTTGTCCATCTCCACCCCGGCTTCTTCCAGCCCCAGCCCGCGGCTCATGGGAACCCGGCCGATGGCGTAGATCACCGCATCGACTTCCAATTGCCGCTCGTCGGACAGGCTGGCCATCAGGCAATCGCCAGCTTTCTCGATCCGGCTGATGATGGTGTTGTAGCGGATGTTGATGCCGGTCTTTACCAGCTCCTCCGATACGAACTCGCGCACATCCCGGTCGAAGCCGCGCAGGATCTGATGGCCGCGGTAGAGCTGCGTCACCTCCGCGCCAAGCCCGTTGAAGATACTGGCGAACTCGGTCGCGATATAGCCGCCGCCGGCGATGATGACACGGCGGGGAAAGCGATCCAGGTGGAAGACCTCGTTGGAGGTGATGCCATATTCCTTCGCGCCCGGCTCGCTCGGCAGCTCCGGCCAGCCGCCGGTGGCGATCAGAATCCGTTCCGCCGTCACGGTCTGGCCGTTCACGACGACGCTGTGGGGCTCTTCACCCAGGCGGGCGCGTCCCTCGAAGATGGTGACACCGGCCCCCTCCAGCAGGCGGCGGTAGATGCCGTTCAGGCGCTGGATTTCCCGGTCCTTGTTGGCGATCAGGGTCTGCCAGTCGAACGACCGCTCGCCCACCGACCAGCCGTAGCCGGCCGCATCCTCGAAGTCGTGAGCGTAGCTTGCACCGAAGACGAGGAACTTCTTGGGCACGCAGCCGACATTGACGCAGGTGCCGCCAAAATACCGTTCCTCGGCCACAGCCACGCGGGCGCCGTACTGGCCCGCGATCCGGGCCGCCCGCACGCCGCCGGAGCCGGCACCGATCACGAAGAGGTCGTAGTCGTAGCGCGCCATGATCCTGCTCTCCTGCCACTGGTCCGGGCCTGTTGTGCCCCAGCCCTTGCCGAGGGTCCACCCCTACGATACTCATCGCCGCACCCGCGCGGCTCTGTGATACCGCGCACGGATCGGAGGCCGGGCTGGCATGACGGTGCTGCATGAGGAGGCGGGGTTTCGCCTGCGCCACCTGCGCAGGTCGGATGCTGAGGATCTGCTGACGGTGACGTCCGATCCGGACGTGGTCCGTCATGTCGGTGACGGCAGCACCCTGACGCCAGCGCTGGTCGATCTCTGGATCGAGCGGTCCTTGGCTAATTATGTGGCCCACGGATATGGGACCTTCGCGCTGGGCGATCCGGCCGATGACCGGCTGTTCGGTTGGGCCGGATTTGTCCCGCCGGGTGCGGAGCCTGTGCCGGAGATCATCTATGGATTCGAGAAGGCGCGATGGGGCGGCGGGCTTGGCAGCCGCATCGCGCTCGCGCTCGTGCGGCTGGCGCGTGAGCAGTTCCGCTTCCCGCTTGTCCTCGCCACCGTCGACGAGGCGAATCATCGGTCCTGTCGGATCGTTGAACGGCTGGGCTTTCGCCTGGACGCGGTGGTGATGGAGGACGGGGTTCCGGTGCGCCGCTACCTTCTCAGCGGCCCGGAAAGCTGATCCCGGCCGACGACGCCGTTCCCTGGCTTACTCGTCCTTCTGGGGAAGCTGCCAGATGTTCAGGATGGTGCAGCGCTCTCCGCCGATGATCAGCGCGTCCCCGCCATAGGGGCAGAGGCGGCTGTCCCGCGACACCACGCCGATTTCGTGCTCGAACCGGGGATTGGCGATGCAGGCGCCGGAGAATTGGACCAGATATTCCTCCCGGCCCATTCCCTTGATGATGATGTGGTCCCGGTCCACGGCCTCCCAGTCGTCGATCGAGCGGGCATAGGTGCAGTCATTGCCGCGGCCGAGCTGTTCCTTCGGCGGAATCCTTGGCTTCCCTTCCGCGCGGTCCTGCGCCGCTACTGGCCCCGCCGCCAGTAGCACCGCCGCCAACAGAACCGCGGCACATATCGCTGATCTCGAGGGCTTGGCCACGAGTCTCCCTCCCGCTTTCCGGAACTCTCCCCATCTGCCGGAAACAATGCCGGAGGATTGCGGCATAGCAAGGGCGGCGTCCGATCCCACCCCATTTTCGGGGGGAGGGCCGGGCGCCGCCCATCATCCATTCAGATTTCCAGCTGATCAGCAGAGCGCCACTTCGGGGGACGCCTTGCGTTCCAGCATGCGGCGCACCGCGGTCTTGATCTGCATGGTGTCGAACGGCTTGCGCACCAGGGGCAGGTCGTCGTCCTGACCGTCCAGATCCTCCGGCTGCGTGCCGGAGACAAGAACGACGTCCAGCTTCAACTCCCGGCGCATCTGACGCGCGGCGGCGAAGCCGTCAGTACCCTTGGCGAGCTTGACGTCGACCAGCGCCAGGTCCGGCCGGTGGTAATCGGCCAGGGCGACGCCGCGCGGTCCGGTCGAGGCAAGGCCGATCACCTCGCATCCCATCTCCGTCATCACGTTGGAGAGCAGCAGGGCCGTCATGGCATCGTCTTCGACAATGAGAACCCGGGGCTGTTCTTGCATGGGGCTCCTCCGTCCTTTTGGGCGGTCCGCAGCGGACCCCCGACTGAGGGTGAGTGTCACGAACGGCCCTAGTCCCGTCACTTGTGCATTCGGCGAAGCTCCGAAGGGGCAGGCGGAGTGGCGGCCGGCGTTACCCGGAATCGTAACCTCTATCGGGATGGCTCGACCGGACAGCCCTGGTCATAGACCGAGCGGCAACGGGGCATAAACCGGCTAGGACCACAAGAAAACGGCCCGCCGGGCGGGGACCGGGCGGGCCGTACTCAATTCGGACGGGCGGGGTATGCGGGGAGATTGTCCGTCCGGCCACCGGCGGGGAACCAGTGGTGAAGGGAAGCTAGCCCGGTATCCCGCCGCGAACTGTGACGGCAATCACGCAGGCAAATTTCTTTTTGCTTCCGGTCAGCCCTGAAGCCGGATCAGTCCGCCATGCTCCTGGTACTCCGGCAGTGTCAGCGCCGCGATGGCAGGCGCGACATCGGCCGGCTGCCGCAGGGTCTCCGGATTCTCCCCTGGGAAGGCCTTGGCCCGCAGGGCCGTGGCGACCGGGCCGGGATCGACCAGATTGACGCGGAGGTTCGTCTTCAGGGTCTCCGCGGCATAGGTCCGGGCCATCATCTCCAGCGCCGCCTTCGCCGCGGCATAGCCGTTCCAGTAGGCAGTCGGCTCATGGCCGACGCGGTCGGTCAGGAACACGGCACGGCCGGCGTCTGACCCGCGCAGAAGCGGGTCGAGCGTGCGGACCAAGCGCATGGTGGCGGTGACGCCAACCGCAAAGCTCCGGTCCCACTCCTTGGGATTGGCGTGCGCCATCGGCCCGACCACGCCGAGGTGCGCGGCGGCGGCCACCAGGATGTCCATCCGCTTGAAGCGCTCGAACAGGGCAGGACCCAGCCCGTCCAGCTTGGCGACATCGGTCAGATCCTGGGGGATCAGCGTGGCGCTGCCGCCGGCCGCCCGGATGCGGTCGTCGACTTCCTCCAGCCCGCCGACGGTACGGGCCATCAGCACCACATGCGCACCCTCGGCGGCCAGGGCCTCCGCGACCGCGGCCCCGATCCCGCGGGAGGCGCCGGTAACGAGGGCGACGCGGCCGGTGAGGCGGGGGGCGGAGGTGGTCATGATCTGCAACCTGACTGGAAAAGGTAGGCTGGATTAACCGAAGGCGGCGACCGACGCAAAGGCAGAATGGTCGCGGCGCAACCGTTCCGGCTCCGCCATCATCGCGGATGGGCGCTCCCGATGCCGGAAGGTCCGGGAGCGCCGATCGCCTGCCGGAATGGCCTAGGCCCGACGCTCAGCCAGATAGGATACTTCCGCCCGGCCGGCATCGTAGTCGGTCAGGGCGATGGGATAGTCGCCCGTGAAGCAGGCGTCGCAGTACTGGGGGATGTCGCCATCGCGCTTGGCATGGCCCAGCGCCTTGTAGAGCCCATCCAGGGAGATAAAGGCAAGGCTGTCGGCCTTGATGTACTCACGCATCTGCTCGACCGTGTTCTTATGCGCCAGCAGCTTCTCCTTCTCCGGCGTATCAATGCCGTAGAAGCAGGAATTGTTCGTCGGCGGGCTGGAGATGCGCATATGCACCTCCTTGGCGCCGGCCTGCCGCATCATCTCCACGATCTTGACCGAGGTGGTGCCGCGCACAATGGAATCGTCCACCAGAACGACGCGCTTGCCCTCAATGAAGTGGCGGTTCGCATTGTGCTTCAGCTTCACCCCCAGGTGACGGATCTTGTCCGTGGGCTGGATGAAGGTGCGGCCGACATAGTGGTTACGGATGATGCCGAGATCGAAGGGGATCCTGCTCTCCTCCGCATAGCCCAGCGCCGCCGGCACGCCCGAGTCCGGGACTGGGATGATCAGGTCCGCATCGACATGGCTTTCCCGTGCCAGTTCTGCGCCGATCTTCTTGCGGACATCATAGACCGAGTGACCCTCGACGAAGCTGTCGGGGCGGGCGAAGTAGATGAACTCGAACACACAGAAGCGCGTGCCCTGGGGCGTGAAGGGACGCAGGCTGGTGACGCCGTTCTTCTTGTCCAGAACGACCATCTCGCCCGGCTCGATATCACGGACGAAATCCGCCCCGATGATGTCGAGCGCCACCGTCTCGCTGGCCAGCACCGGCGCGTCGCCCAGCATGCCCAGCACCAGCGGACGGACGCCCAGCGGGTCGCGGACGCCGATCACCATGTCTTTGGCGAGGCAGACCAGGGAGTAGGCGCCCTCCACCTGCCGGACGGCTTCCACCAGCCGGTCGATGACGCTGCCGCCGCGCGAGGTCGCCATCAGGTGGATGATGACTTCGGTATCGGTGGTGGATTGGAACAGGCAGCCGCGCCGGACGAGCTGGCGGCGGAGCTGCAGCGCGTTCGTCAGATTGCCGTTATGGGCGACCGCGAAGCCGCCGAACTCGAACTCGGCATAGAGCGGCTGGACATTGCGCAGCGCCGTTTCGCCGGTGGTGGCGTAGCGGACATGGCCGATGGCGGCATCGCCCTTCAGCGTCCGCATCACCTGCTCGCTGCCGAAGATGTCGCCGACCTGCCCCATCGAACGGTGGGCATGGAAGTCGCCGTCGAAGCTGACGATGCCGGCCGCCTCCTGCCCGCGATGCTGCAGGGCATGAAGGCCGAGCGCCGCAAGCGCCGCCGCGTCCTGGGGACCGAGGATGCCGAAGACGCCGCACTCCTCGCGGAGCTTGTCATCGTCGAAAGGGTGGGTCGTCAACATGGGCGTGCGCCTTTCGCCAGTGGCACTCGGTGTCATCGGCCCTCAATCCCGCGAAGGAGGAGGGGGTTCGTTGGTCGGTGTCGTTCGAATCAACTGCTCGAACTGCCCACGCTCCTGCGGGGCGTAACCGCGATCCGTATCCGGCCGGCCCGAGCCGGCGGCTGGGCGGGGATTGGTTGCGTTCTCCAGGTCCAGTGCGCGCTCCGCCTCCCGGCGCAGCCGCTCCGCCTCCCGCTCCGCAGCGCTCATGTCGCTCGGAAGCAGTTCCCGGATCGCATCTGACCCGGCGACCATCATGGGCTTGGTCCGCGCCTGCGCCAACAGCGCCGGCTGGTCGTCGGCCCAAAGATAAACCGCGAACATGTACGCTAAGCTAACGACCACGGCCCCCCGGAAGACGCCGAAGACGACGCCCAGGGATCGGTCGATGGCCGAAAGGGAACTGTCCTGCACCCGTTCCGAGATCATGTGCGTCACGATGGAGAACAGGATCAGGGCAACGACGAATACCCCGATCGCCGCCACAGCATCCGCGACCATGCGGCTCTCGATGAAATCCCGGGAATACTGGGCCGCGACGGGAAAGCTGTACAGGGTGACGAAGGCCGCTCCGACCCAGCCGGCGATGGACAGAACCTCGCGGACGAATCCGCGCGCAAAAGCCAGAAGCGCCGATATGGCGATAACGGCGATGACGGCCAGATCGATGGGATTGAAACTGCTCTCCCCCATGTCTACCCCCGGCCCTTCGCCATCTGGCGTGTCGGCTGGAACAGCGGCAGCAGGTCTCCGAGATTATCCAGCTCGATCCGCTTCAGCCCGTCGTCGCCGCGTGAAGCGCTACGGCCCCGCCGGGCCGGCATCAGCACGCGGCTGAAGCCCAGCTTCGCGGCCTCTTTCAGGCGCTGGTCCGTCTGGCTCACGGCCCGGATCTCCCCCGACAGCCCGATTTCCCCGAATACAACGGCATCATGGGGCACAGGCTCCCCCGTCAGGGAAGAGACAAGGGCGGCCGCCACGGCCAGATCGGCCGCCGGCTCCGTCACCCGGAGGCCGCCGGCGACATTCAGGTACACGTCATTGGCCCCGATTGCCAACCCGCAACGCGCCTCCAGCACTGCCATGACCATGGCGAGGCGGGACGCGTCCCAGCCGACCACGGCCCGGCGCGGCGTGCCTAGCGGAGAGGGGGCGACCAGTGCCTGCACCTCGACCAGAACCGGACGGGTGCCTTCCAGCCCCGCGAAGACGGCCGTTCCGGTGATGTCGCCGCGACGGTCGGCCAGGAACAGCTCGGACGGGTTCGTGACTTCGACCAGCCCTTCCTCGCCCATCTCGAACACGCCGATCTCATCGGTGGGACCAAAGCGGTTCTTGACGGCGCGCAGGATGCGGAAATGGTGTCCGCGCTCCCCTTCGAAATAGAGCACGGTATCGACCATGTGCTCCAGCACGCGCGGGCCGGCGATCTGGCCGTCCTTGGTGACGTGGCCCACGATCAGCAGGGTGATGCCCCGGCGCTTCGCCACCCGGATCAGCTCGGACGCGCTGGCGCGGACCTGGGCAACGGTGCCGGGGGCCGAATCCAGCGTGTCGACATACATGGTCTGGATCGAGTCGATGACGGCGATCTGGGGGCCGTCGGCCACGTCCAGCGAGGCTACAATGTCGCGCACCGAAGTGGCCGCCGCCAGCTCAACGGGCGCATTGGCAAGGCCCAGGCGGGAGGCGCGCATGCGCACCTGGTCCACCGCCTCTTCGCCGGAGACGTAGGCGCAACGGGTATGCTGGGACAGGCGGCACAGCGCCTGGAGAAGAAGCGTGGATTTGCCGATGCCCGGATCGCCGCCGACCAGCAGGGCGGAACCATTGACCAGACCGCCGCCGCAGACACGGTCGAATTCCCCAATGTGGGAAAGACGGCGCGGCGCGTCCTTGCTGACACCTGACAGGGGAACGAACTCGACACGGCGGCCGGAGCTTCGGCTGGGGCCAAGCCCCTTCGGCGCCGACTCGACCTGCTCCTCGACGAGGGTGTTCCACTCGTTGCATGCGTCGCACTTGCCGCTCCACTTCGGATGCGCGGCGCCGCAGGACTGGCAGACATAGCGGGTGGACGAACGGGCCAAAGGTCGCGGACTCCCGGAGGGCAGAAAGCAGTCGGTATATAGCGCGATCTGCCTAGCCTTCGCAGGGGTTCATAACACGATTGCAACATACGCGGACCTGCAAAAGAGCCTAGCCCGGCTGGCTCCTCTGCCCGAAAAAGCGGGCCGCATCCCGGGGGAGCGGCCCGCGCTATACCCTCAACGCGCCCCGCCCATCGCTCCCATCAGGGCCGACAGGTCATTGCCGTTGAGCAGGATATTACCGTCCGGCGCGATCTTGATGTCGTAGGTCAGAGTCTGCACGCCGTCTTCCGCAGCGCCGGCTCGTCCCATCCCCTGCAGCATGCCGAGGAACATCAGTGCGCCCGTCATCTTCTGATCCGGCTGCTGGCCGGCCGCGGGGGAAAGGGCCTTAGTAACGGAGCCCATGTCACGCACGACCAGCGTATAATCCGCGGTCATTCCCATCGCGGCCTCCTTGGAGACCGTCAGTCCGCCGGAGGCGTCCAGGGCGCTTGTCGCGCTGGCGATCGAGAAGTTCTGCAATCGCAACTCGCTGGTCGCGGCCGATAAGGCGGCGACCATGTCCTGTCCGATCAGGGCCTGCATTTTCGGGTCGATGCTCCCGGACTCGTCCTGCAACTCCATCAGACGGACGAAATTTGCCCAGACTTCCTTGACTGGAAGGTTGCCGGCCTGAAGATCCATGGCGAATCGGGTAGGCAGGAGTTCCCCCGGAAGCGGCGCAGGGTCCATGCCAAATCCGTCCAGCCCGAAGCGCACGCCCATGCTGCCCAGGGAGCCATTGACGGTATTCATCCCCAGGGTCAACCCGTCGAGGGTCATCCGCTTGCCATTCCCGTCCAGGGCGATGCCCTTGACCGACCAATCTAAACTCAGACCTTCACCATAGCTGGTGATCAGGTCTTCCATGAGCGCCAGGACCTGCTTCTTGGCCTCGGGGCCCGCCACGCCTGAAAGCCCGGCAACAGTATGTTTCGCCTGGAACTGCTGGAGTTCCTCCAAGGCGCCCATGAACCGACCGACATCGATGCTGTTCATCGCCGATTCAATCCGGTTGGATTTCACGCTCAGTGCGCCATCCGGGGCCGAGACACTGAAGTCGGCGGCTTCGAAGTGCGACTTCACGTCGAGCAGATCGCCCTTGGTCGGCGTGGTGCTTGAGACGCCAGCGAGGCGACCGATATCGATCCGCACCTTGTCCTCGCCGGGCGGCTGGATATCGATGGAGACCTTGTCATACGCAAACTTGTAGTCCAGGGACGTGGACCAGGCAGGAAGCCAGAGTCCGGTATGAGATTGACCGCCGATCGAGAGACGGGCGATTTCGATTCCGTCATAGTCGGAGGCGGTCATCTCCGGCGGGAGCTTGGCGTCGAACCGGTAGGTTCCGTCGGCATTGGCGATTACCGTCAGCTTTACCTGACCGATATCAAATCGGCCCCCATCGATAACCGCTCCGACTGCCGGAAGGGTCACTTCGTAATGATCCCCTGCCGGAACGGCGGTAACTTCCCCGACCCACTGGAAATCCACTTCCGGCGTGTCGGCCAGATAGATGTCCATATGCTCCTTGATCCCGGCGACAATCCGGGCCGCGCCCTCTTCGGTAGCGGAAACGACCTGATCCTCGGAGGAGCAGGCGGCAAGAACCAGGAGGGCGGCGAAAAGGCTTCCCGCCCGGAAGTAAACACGATGCACGTAGGCCCCCTGAAGCATTCTTATTCTGAGTTGTGGCGATTTTTTCGCGCACAAGCATAAGCTTACAGGAGACTAGCTGCGCACGTCCATGCCGCCGAATGCCCGCGGGTCGGCTTCGTTCAACGTACGGTAATTTCCCTTAAACGGAGCGGACTGCCTCGGCGCCGCTGGTCAGCAGTCTGGGAATTTCGTCCAGATTTGTGAACAGGATCGGAGCGCCATGGGCCTGGAGCGTGCTGGGATGGGCGTAGCCCCAGGTCACACCGGCGGCCGCCACGCCGGCCTTGCGAGCCGCGTCCAGGTCGCGCACCTCGTCCCCGACGCACAGTGCCTCGGATGCGGGAATGCCGGTTGAAACCAGACATTTCCGGATGTGCGGCACCTTGCCGAACAGGGAGCTGCCGCAGCCGAAGTGGCTCACCAGCGGCACAAGCTCGGGACCCAGGACACGGCGCACATTGGACGCGCTGTTGGAACTCACGATGGCGATGCGGATTCCATCGGCATGCAGCTGCCGGAACATGTCGTCCACGCCAGGGAACAGGCGGATCTGGCCGATCTCCTCCGCCATGCGGCGGCGCATGTGGGCCGCGATCATGGGCAGCTTCCACATCGGCACGTTTACACGCGCCAGGATTTCCCTGCTTCCCAGCCTCCGGACCTCCTCCATTTCCTCATGGCCGAGTTGGCGGAAGTTGAACCGGACGGCGACTTGGTTCAGGACCGTGCGGAACCAGGGAATGCTGTCGGCCAGCGTTCCGTCGAAGTCGAAAATGACGAGGCGGGTGGGCATGGCGGACGGAAATCTGTCGAGTGCGTCCGCCTGTCTATCCAGGATCGCCGCGCTGCACAACCGCTTGGGCGGCGGTACCCCGCATGCCTGCCGTGGCCGGTGTCAGAGCCCGGACTGGAGCCCGCGCACGAACTCCGCCAAGCCGACCTGACGGCGGCGCTTCAGCCGCTCCGCAGTCAGGATGGCGCGGACCTGTTCGACAGAGCGGTCCACATCCCGGTTCACGATGACATAGTCATACTCGAACCAGTGGCTCATCTCGTCATTCGCCTTGGCCATGCGACGGGCGATCTCCTCCGCCGAGTCCTGCGCGCGGGTGGTCAGGCGGCGCTCCAGCTCGCGGGCGCCCGGCGGCAGGATGAAGATGCTGACCAGATCGTCGCGGGCGGATTCGGAAAGCTGCTGGGTGCCCTGCCAGTCGATGTCGAACAGCACGTCCTTGCCCGCCTTCAGGGCGTTCTCCACCGCGCTCTTCGGCGTGCCATAGTAGTTGCCGAACACCTTGGCATGCTCCAGCAGCTCCCGCCGGTTGACCATCAGGTTGAACTCGGTGGGATCGATGAAGAAATAGTCGCGCCCATGCACCTCGCCCGGCCGCTTGGAACGGGTGGTGACCGACACTGACATGGACAGGTTTCCGTCCAACTCCAGCATACGGCGGGAGATGGTGGTCTTGCCGGCGCCGGACGGAGAGGACAGCACCAGCATCAGGCCGCGGCGGTGGATGTCATCCGGGAACTGTTCAGGCGCGGTGGCGGTGGCGTCGGTCATGTCGGGCGTCCGGGTCATGGTCAGCATAATCGGCAACAACTCTTTTCGCGGCAGTGAATTACTCGATGTTCTGCACCTGCTCCCTGAACTGCTCGATCGTGGCTTTCAACTCCAGCCCGACGCGGGTCAGCTCAACGTCCGCGGACTTGGAGCAGAGGGTATTGGCCTCGCGGTTGAACTCCTGGCAGAGGAAGTCCAGCCGTCGTCCGACCGCCCCCCCTTCCGTCAGCAGCCCCTTTGCCTGGGAGATATGGGCGCGCAGCCGGTCCAGTTCTTCCCGGACATCGGCCTTGGCGATCAGCAGGGCGGCCTCCTGGGCCAGCCGCTCCTCCGACAATGCGGGAACGGCTTCCGTCAAGGCGGCGAGCTGGTTGCGCAGCTTGGCCCGCAGCGTCTCCGGCTGCAGGGCGGCGGTGCCAGCGGCGGCATCGGTCAGGCGGGCGATCTGATCCAGGTGGGCCAACAGCACGTCGCGCAGATGCATGCCTTCGGCCAGACGTGCGGCGGCCAGATCGGCGACCGCGCGTCCCACGGTGACGGCGATGGCGGCTTCCAGCTCCGCGCGCGCTTCCTCCGTCTCGGCCTGCTCCTCGGGTTCGATGATGCCGCGCACCGCCAGCAGGGCATCCAGCCGGGGCGGGGCAGCGCCTTCGCCCTCGATCTCACGAGCCAGGGCCAGCACGTCGCGCAGAAGGTCGCGGTTCAGGCGCAGGGCCTGCGTCTGGCTTGTCCGGGTGACGTTCAGGGCGATGTTTACGCTACCGCGGCGGATCAGCTTCCCCACTTCGGCGCGGGCCGCGCCCTCTACCGAATCAAAGCCGGGCGGCATCCGGCAGCGCACATCCAGGGCCCGTCCGTTCACGCTCTTGATCTCGACCGTCCAGTGGACGGAGGGGGCAGAGCCGTCAGCACGGGCGAAGCCCGTCATGCTGGCGATTGCGCTGCCGGCGGAATTGGCGGAACGGGGGGATGTGTTGGCGGGCACCGCGGACTCGGCTAATGCTGTGGGACGAGGTGATCCGGCGAAGGTCATCCGCCGAACGGTAGTGGGGTTATAGACCCGATGCCGCTGTGCAACAAGAAACTCGGCCCTGGTCGGGAAGGACCCATCCATGCGCGATCCCGCCTGCATCCTCATTACCGGCGCGTCCAGCGGCATCGGTGAGGCGCTGGCCCTCGCTTACGCCCGTCAGGGACGCAGGCTGCTTCTGACCGGTCGCGATGCCGAACGCCTGACCGCCGTCGCAGCAGCCTGTACAGGGAAGGGGGCGGCCGTGGAGACCAGCACCGTGCCTGTAACGGACCGGGAGGCGTTTGCCGCCTGGGTGCTGGCGCAGGATGAGACGGCGCCCATTGATCTGGTCATCGCCAATGCAGGCATCTCCGCCGGCACAGGCAGGGGCGGAGAGACGGAGGAGCAGGCGCGCGCCATCTTCGCCACCAACCTGGACGGCGTTCTGAACACCATCCACCCGCTGATTCCCCGCATGGCGGCGCGCAGGCGCGGGCAGATCGCCCTGATGGCCTCACTGGCCGGATTCCGGGGAATGCCGGGAGCACCCGCCTACTGCGCATCCAAGGCGGCGGTGCGGGTCTATGGCGAGGCGTTGCGCGGGGACCTGAAGGGGCAGGGCATATCCGTGAACGTCATCTGTCCCGGCTTCGTGAGGAGCAGGATGACGGCGGTGAACCGCTTCCCCATGCCATTCCTGATGGATGCGGACAGGGCTGCCGCGCTGATTGTCGCCAGATTGGCCGCAGACCGGTCCCGCATCGCTTTTCCCTGGCCGACCTATGCGGCGACCTGGCTGCTGGCCGCACTGCCGCCGGCCTGGACGGACAGGCTGCTCGCTAGGGCGCCGCGGAAATAGGGTCGTCGGTTCCCGGTTACTTCCGGGTAAAGCCCCAGACGCTGGCCGGCGGGATATTCGCCATGGTGAAGCCCAGGCGCTTGCCCTCCACGCCGAGCGCCTTGCGCTTCAGCGGGCAGCGGGCGGAGTAGGTGTACGCCAGGAACTGGCGGCCTTCCGGCATGATCTTGAAGATCTCATCCACGATCTGCCGCTGGGCTTCCAGCGGGATCAGGATCATCGGGATGCCGACCACCACGGTGCCGACCTTGCCGATATGCTGCGGCGGCAGGAGGGAGCGGATGTTGCGGACATCGCCCTGGAGCACATTGATGTCCGGGAACTGGCCGCGGAGATAGGTGGCGAGCTCCTTGTCCATCTCCACCGAATAGAGGCGGGAAGGAGGGATGCCGAAATCCAGCAGGGCCTTGGTGATCGCCCCGGTTCCGCCGCCATACTCGACGATCACTTCATCCTGTTCACGGCGGACGAAGCTGGAGATCAGATTTGAAAGGGCCGGACCCGAGGGGGTGATCGACGCCACCGCTATCGGGTTGGCCAGCCACCGCCGGAGGAACAACAGGGCGGGGTGCTGTGGCTTGGTAGCCGACCTAGCCTCGACACGGTCCAGCGGCATCGCGAAACGACCCTTTCGTGACATGGAATGGAGCGGGCGGGTGGAGGAGAAATGGCATGCATATCCGGCCGGCGCAATGATTCGGCCTGGAGGAGAGGCTTGCGCAGAGGAACCCGGCCGAACCGGAAACGTTCCACGCTGCCCCGAGAAGAGTTTGTGCGTGGATGTCAGGCGGGCGCCTCCGCACCTGCCTGTTCAAACTGCTCCGACAGATCCAGCCACTGCGACTCGACCTCCTCGATTTCCTTTTCCAGTGTTCCGAGCTCGATCTGCAGCCGGGTGACCTTGTCGGCCGGACCGGAATAAAGCGCGGGATCGGCGAGCTTCGCCGACAGCTCGCCGCGCTTGGCGGTCAGCCTGGCCAGCTTCTTCTCCGCCTCTTCGATCTTCCGGCGCAGCGGGGCCAACTGTGCGCGCATTTCAGCTGCGGCGCGCCGCTCCTCCTTGCGCTGCTCCTTGGATCTGGCCTCGCCCTTCGCCTCCCGGTTGGCCGAGCGGGCCCGGTCGAGAAGCAGCTTCTTGTATTCCTCAAGGTCGCCTTCGAACGGCTTGGCGGTGCCATCCGCGACCAGGACCAGCCGGTCGGCCGTCAGCTCGATCAGGTTGGGATCGTGGCTGATGACGATGACCGCGCCCTCATAGTTGTTCAGCGCCTCAACCAGCGCATCGCGGCTGTCGATGTCCAGATGGTTGGTCGGCTCATCCAGCATCAGGATATGCGGGGCGTCGCGGGTCATCATGGCGAGAAGCAGCTTTGCCTTCTCGCCGCCCGACAGGCTGCCGATCTTCGTCTCCGCCTTCTGCTGGCCAAGGCCAAAGCGGCCGAGATGACTGCGGAGCTGGGTTTCGTTCGCCTGCGGCATGATGGTGGCGAGCTGCTGCACCGGCGTCCAGTCCAGGTTCAGCTCATCCGTCTGGTGCTGTGCGAAGTAGCCGACGCGCAGCTTGCCGGACCGTTTCACCTCGCCCGCCATGGCCTTCAGCTTGCCGGCCAGCAGCTTCACCAGCGTCGACTTGCCGTTGCCGTTGGCGCCCAGCAGCGCGATGCGATCGTCGGCATCGATGCGCAAGCCCACATCCCGCAGCACCGCCTTCTCGCCATAGCCGATGGTGACGCCGTCCAGCGCGATCAGCGGCGGCGCCAGCTCGTCGGGGGAGGGGAAGTCGAAGCTGGTGGTCTCGTCCTCCAGCACCTGGATGCGGGGCCCCAGCCGCTCGATGGCCTTGATGCGACTCTGCGCCTGCCGGGCCTTGGTGGCCTTGGCGCGGAACCGGTCCACGAAGCTCTGCAGGTGCTTGCGCTGCATGTCCTGCTTTGCCGCCTGCGCTTTCAGCAGCTCCATCTGCATGGCGCGCGTCTTGGCGAAGGTGTCGTAATTGCCGGTGTAGGAGGTGAGCTTCAGCCGGTCCAGATGCACGATGGTGGTCGGCACCTTGTTCAGCAGGTCCTTGTCGTGGCTGACGATGATCACCGTGCGCGGATAGGCGCGCAGATAATCCTCCAGCCAGAGCGTCGCCTCCAGGTCCAGGTGGTTGGTCGGCTCGTCCAGCAGCAGCAGGTCGGGTTCGGTAAAGAGCACCGCTGCCAGGGCGACACGCATGCGCCAGCCGCCGGAGAAGTCGCTGCAGGGGCGTTGCTGAGCCTCGGCGTCGAACCCCAGGCCGGACAGGATGCGGGCGGCCCGGCTTTCCGCCGAATGCGCCTCGATGTCCACCAGACGGGCGTGGATGTCGGCAATGCGGGACGGGTCGGTGGCCGTCTCCGCCTCTGCCAGCAGGCTTGCCCGTTCCGTGTCCGCGGCCAGCACGGTCTCGATCAGGGAGCGGCTGTCGCTCGGCGCTTCCTGCCGGACCCAACCCATACGGGCGCCGCTGTTCAGGCGGATGTCGCCGGCATCGGGCTGAAGCTCCCCCGCGATCAGCTTCAGCAGGGTGGACTTGCCGGTACCGTTGCGGCCGACGATGGCGACGCGGTGCCCGTCAGGGATGGTCACGGTCGCCTGGTCCAGCAGCACGCGCCCGGCCACGCGGTATGTAAGATCGTTGATCAGCAGCATAGGCGCGTCATAGCATGGGTTTTGGTCGGGCCAAAGCCCGCCCCTCATATGGGCCCGCTTGCCCCCCATGCCAGGGGCGGGGGACAACCTTGGCGGCCTGTCGCTACGCGCAGTGCGACCGGCGCAACGCTGCCACTCATCCTCATGGCGTAAAAAGGCCGTTGCCCGCCGGCACGCCCGCCGCTATAAGCTCGCGCAAATTTCCAGGTATCCAGGAGAATAGACATGGCCGTCGAACGGACGCTCTCGATCGTCAAGCCCGACGCGACCCGCCGCAACCTCACCGGCAAGATCAACGCCCGCTTCGAGGATGCCGGTCTGCGCATCGTCGCGCAGAAGCGCGTCCGCCTGACGAAGGAGCAGGCCGAGAAGTTCTATGAGGTGCATGCCGAGCGCCCGTTCTACGGCGAGCTGGTGTCCTTCATGATCTCCGGCCCGGTCGTCGTGCAGGTGCTGGAGGGTGAGAACGCCGTCGCGAAGAATCGCGAGATCATGGGCGCCACCAACCCGGCCAATGCCGCCCCGGGCACCATCCGCAAGGATTTCGCCGAGAGCATCGAGGCGAACTCGGTTCACGGCTCCGACAGCCTGGAGAACGCGAACCGTGAGGTCGCCTTCTTCTTCAGCGAGATCGAGATCGTCGGCTGATTGCAGCCCGGTCCGGTTAGGACGGAAAGGCCGCCGGAGCGATCCGGCGGCCTTTTTCGTATCCAGCTTCAGTGGGGCGCGGGCAAGACAAAGGGCCGCCGGATCGCTCCGGCGGCCCTGGAAATCCTGTCCGCGGCCGGCGCGTCAGACCTTGCCCAGCATCGCAGCGATGGCGAGAGCGATATGGCCGAGGATCATGAAGACGACGGCGTAGCCCCAGCCCACGAAGAAGTGCAGCAGGAACATCAGCAGGATCAGGATGACGCTGATGATTCCCATGGTGACGAAGCGGGTGAAGCCCGCCCAGTTCGCCGCATGCTCGCGAACGAGCGCATCGTTGACGACGGTGTTGTCGTGACCGGCCATGTCTCTTACCCCTGGATTGATGCCGTACCCTTTGCCCAGGGTTTAAGCAGTCCCTGTGCTGCTGACAAGTCGGATGTGCGTTTCGGCGCAGGAACCGTTGCCGCAGGTCCGGCGATCCCTCAACCCGGCGGGTTCAGGACCGGTTCGGGCGCGGTAGGCTGGCCCGTGATCTCCGCCCGCTCGTCCACGACCCGCACCCGGCCCTCCGCGATCAGCTTGACCGCAAGCGGATAAAGCCGGTGCTCCTGGGTCAGTACCCTGTCCGCCAGCGCATCCTCCGTATCGCCGGGCAGGATCGGCACCGCCGCCTGGCCAATGATCGGGCCGTTATCCATGGCCGCACGAACATAGTGCACGGTGCAGCCATGGAAGCGCACGCCTGTCTCCAGGGCGCGGCGATGAGTATCCAGGCCGGGGAAGGCGGGCAGCAGCGACGGGTGGATGTTGATCAGCCGGTCATGCCAATGTTCCACGAACCATGGCGACAGCAGGCGCATGAAGCCGGCCAAGCAGACAAGCTCCACCCCCGCCGTTTCCAGGGCTTCCGTCATCGCCTGCTCAAAGGTCGGCTTGTCGGCAAAGCCGCGGTGGGACACGATCGCAGTGGCGATGCCGGCTTTGCGCGCCCGTTCCAGTCCCAGCGCATCCGCCTTATTGGAAAGAACCAGCGCGATTTCGGCGGGAAAAGCGGGATCGGCGGCTGCGTCGATCAGGGCCTGGAGATTCGATCCGCGCCCCGAGATCAGAACCCCGAGCTTCAGCCGCGCCATCCGTCCAGCCCTGCAATCCGAACACGCTCCTGACCATCGGCGCTGGCGGCGACCTTTCCGATGCGGGTCACTGTCTCACCGGAATCGGCCAGGATTTTCGCCGCCTCCTCGGCCCGGTCGGCGGGGCAGACCACGACCATGCCGATACCGCAGTTGAAGGTGCGTGCCATCTCATGCGGGGCGATGTCGCCCGTCCGCATCAGCCAGCGAAAAACCGGGGGCAGGGTCCAGGCGGCGGCATCCAGCTCTACGCCGGTGCCGTCCGGCAGGACGCGCGGGATATTCTCGATCAGCCCGCCGCCGGTGATGTGGGCAAGGGCCTTCACCGTGCCAGCCTTTACGGCGGCCAACACCGGCTTCACATAAATCCGGGTCGGGGTGAGCAAGGCCTCGCCAAGCGTGCGGCCCGAGTCCCACGGGCACTGGTCGCCGTAGGTCAGGCCCGAAACTTCCACCAGCTTGCGGACCAGACTGTAGCCGTTCGAGTGGACGCCGGAGCTGGCGAGACCCAGCACGACGTCCCCTTCCGCCACGCCGACGCCGGTCAGGACCCGGCTGCGTTCCACCGCACCGACGGAGAAGCCGGCGAGGTCGTAATCACCCTCGGCGTACATGCCGGGCATTTCCGCCGTCTCACCGCCGACGAGGGCGCAGCCGGCCTGACGGCACCCCTCGGCGATGCCGGAGACGATGGCCCGGCCTGCGGCGACGTCCAGCTTGCCCGTCGCGAAATAGTCCAGGAAAAGCAGCGGTTCCGCCCCTTGCACGACAAGGTCGTTGACGCACATGGCAACCAGGTCGATTCCCACCGTATCGTGCTTTCCGGCCTCGATGGCGACCTTCAGCTTGGTGCCGACGCCGTCGGTGGTGGAGACCAGAAGAGGGTCCTGAAACCCGGCAGCGCGGAGGTCGAAAAGGGCGCCGAAACCGCCGAGTCCTGCGTCGGAACCGGTGCGCGCCGTGCTCTTGGCCAGGGGTTTGATTGCCTCGACCAGCGCGTTGCCTGCGTCGATGTCGACGCCGGCGTCCTTGTAGGAGTAGCTGCTCAAGGTATCCTCGCTTCTGGCAATCGCGGTAGCGGCTGGGCTAAAACAGCAAAAGCACCGTTCCCTGACAGGCGGCTGTGCATCCGTGCACCCGCCTGTAACCATGGGGGCCGCCGGTCGTTGTAACCGGGGCCGAACATAGCAAGATCGGAATCCATTGCAATGCTGGTCCGCTGCATTCCCCTCCTGCGCAGGTTCCTCCCGCTGGCCCTCGTGGCGATGCCCCTGGCGGGCATGACCGCGCTGTCGCCGGTCCCCTCCGTCGCCCAGACCCGGGACGATGTCTTCACGGTTGAGCGGGTGCCGGCGGACGTGACCGCAGCCAGCGCTGCGGTGGCCCGCGAGCAGGGGATCGCCCAGGCTCAGCGCGACGCCTTCGCCCGTCTGTTCGATCGGCTGACCCTGGATGAGGACGGGGCAAGGCTGCCCGCCCTCGGAGCGGCCGAGATCGAGCAGATGGTGGACAGCTTCGAGGTGGTGTCCGAGCGGAGTTCCTCCGTTCGCTATGTGGCGGAGATCAATGTCAGCTTTCGGCCGGCTGCCGTGCGGTCGCTGATGCTCTCGAACGGCATCCGCTATGCGGAGGTCAGGTCGAAGCCGGTGCTGATTCTGCCTGTGGACGAGACGGGACAGGAGCCGGTGCTGTGGCAGCGGGAAACTCCGTGGCGTCAGGCGTGGGAGAACTTCTCCGCCCCGCCGAGCCTGCTGCCGATCCTGGTGCCCTATGGCGAAATCCAGGATGTGACGGATATTGATGTCAATGAGGCCCTGGCCGGAAACGAGGAGGCGATGCGCCGGATCGCCGACCGTTACGGGGCCGGAGCGGTGGCAGTGGCCCGGCTCGGGCTGGATGGCGAGCTTCAGCCCCCGCCGCCGCCCCAGGACCCGTTCGCTCCCGCCGACCCGACGTCTTTCCTGGCAAGCCCCGGTTCCGCCATGACCTCGCCCGATCAGGCGGCAGAAGCGGTACCGTCCGAGGGCGGTGCGGAGGACACGGACCGTCCGCGCGGGCTCATGTCCATCGTTACCATCCACCGGTTCCAGGGACAGCCGGAGGTGCTGACGGTTGAACTGCCTCCCTCGGCGGCGCTGCCGGAGGACGGAGCGGTGACTGTCGGTGTCGAGCCGGCGGCGACCGGCGAGGAGCCTGCAGCCGGATTCAGCGAGGAACTGCCCGAGGATGGTGCCGGCGCGGTTCCGCCGGAGGCGGCCCAGCTTGTTCCTGCGGCCGTTACCCAGGTCGCGGCAGCGTTGGAGCAGAACTGGATTCGGGCCAATCTTCTGGAAACCGGCAATGAAAGCGTGCTCAGCGTGCGCGTGCCGCTGTCCAGCCTGAAGGAATGGATGGAGACGCGCTCGCGTCTGGCCCAGGTTCCGACCGTGACCCGGACACGGCTGATCGAACTGTCGCGCGATCAGGCGGACATCGAACTCTACTATCTTGGCGATTCGAATGGGCTCCGCACGGCGCTGGCCCAGCGGGACCTGCTGCTGAGCGAGCCGCCGCCGGCCTTCGTCGGCCAGATGCCGCTTTCCGGCGCGATGCCGCCGCAGGCGGAGCCGCGCTGGCAATTGCAGTGGCGTGGCGCCGCCGCGGTGCAGCCGCAGCCGGCGGTGTACGGAACGCCGGTGCCGGCCGACATGGGCGGGACCGGAACCCTTCCGCCCGGAACGCCGTGAGGCCGCCACTTGCGAATCCTCGTCGTCAATCTTCCGAACATCATCACCGTGGCCCGGCTGCTGGCTGTGCCGCTTCTGGTCTGGCTGATCCTGAACGGCCGGCTGGGGGCGGCCTTCTGGTTGTTCGTCGCCTGTGGCGTGTCCGACGCGCTGGACGGGTTCATTGCGCGCAGCTTCCGCGCCCGTACCAAGATTGGCGGCTACCTGGACCCGATCGCCGACAAGACGCTTCTGGTCGGCAGCTTCATTGCGCTGGGGATCGTCGGCATAGTGCCGATGTGGCTGGTCGTGCTGGCGGTTGCCCGCGACATCATAATCGTGGCCGGCGTGTCCTACCTTACCCTCCGGCGGGAGCGGCTGGCCATGCAGCCGCTCTGGATCAGCAAGGTGAATACCTTCCTGCAGATCGCGCTGGTGGCGCTGGAGCTGGCGGTTCACGGGGCGGGCGTAGGGCTGGCCCCCTATGTGGTTCCGCTGGAGTATGTGGTGGCGGCAACCACCGCCTGGTCGCTGGTCGGCTACATCACCCGTGGCATCATCATCCTGCGCTCCCCCGGTGAGGGGCGGGACGTGCCGCGGGCAGGGGAGAAGACATGAGTCCGGGACGACAGCTCCGCATCTGGTTGTTGGTCTTCCTGGCCTTTGCAGCCTTCATCTGGCTGTTTTCGGAGATGCTGCTGCCCTT
The DNA here is from genome assembly GCF_003568845.1 of Indioceanicola profundi. Taxonomy (NCBI): domain Bacteria; kingdom Pseudomonadati; phylum Pseudomonadota; class Alphaproteobacteria; order Rhodospirillales; family Azospirillaceae; genus Indioceanicola; species Indioceanicola profundi. The sequence goes on from NZ_CP030126.1 coordinate 1,116,676, forward strand.
CGTGGCCGGCATGGCGATCGCCTACTTCCTCGATCCCCTGGCGGACCGGCTGGAGCGGCTGGGTGCGCCGCGCTGGATGGCCGCCACCATCGTGCTGCTGTCCTTTGCGCTGGTGGCGATACTGGCATTCATCCTGGTGCTTCCGCTGGTCCGCTCCCAGATCGTCCAGTTCGCCCACGCCGTTCCCGGATGGGTCGCCTGGATTCGGGAAGAAGGCATTCCCCGCGCCGTCGCCCTGGCCGAGCGGCTGAGCCCGGAAGAGGTGGAGCGGCTGAAGGCGGCTGTCAGCGATTATGCCGGCACGGCTGTCGGCTGGGTCGCTGGAATGCTGCGCGGACTTCTCTCCGGCGGCGTCGCCTTGTTCGACGTCATCTCCATCCTGCTTATCACGCCCATCGTCGCCTTCTATCTTCTGCGCGACTGGGACCGGTTGGTGGGGGCGGTGGATGGCTGGCTGCCACGTCAGCATGTGGAGACGGTGCGGGAGCAGGCGCGGGAGGTGGACGACACTCTGGCGGGCTTCGTGCGCGGGCAGGCGACAGTCTGTCTGGTGCTGGGAACCTTCTATGCCGTGGCCCTGTCGCTGGCGGGGCTGCAGTTCGGGCTGGTCATCGGCATGACAGCAGGGCTGCTGTCCTTCATTCCCTATGTCGGTTCGCTGGTCGGGTTCGTGGCCAGCGTGGGTATCGCCTTCTTCCAGTATGACGAGCTGTGGCGCGTGGGTCTGGTGGTCGGCATCTTCATCTTCGGGCAGGCGGTCGAGGGCAATTTCCTGACGCCGAAGCTGGTGGGGGAAAGGGTTGGACTTCACCCGGTCTGGGTGATGTTCGCCCTGCTTGCCGGAGGCAGCCTGTACGGCTTCACCGGGGTGCTTCTGGCCGTGCCGGTGGCAGCGGTGATCGGGGTACTGGTCCGCTTCCTGCTGACGCAGTATCTTTCCAGCTCCCTCTATACGGGGGGCACCGGAAATGGTACCTCGGCTGGCCCGGATGGAACGGCCGGCGCACCGGCGGAGTTGCCGCCTGCGCCGCCGGCCACCAAGGTGAGGGCGCCGGTCGACGCGACACCGGCCCCCTGACCGGCATCGGCATGGCGAGCAGGATGTGATGAAGCAGTTGCCCCTTGATCTCGGGCACCGCTCCGCCATGGGCGAGGCGGATTTTCTCGTGGCCCCCGGCAATGCCGATGCAGTGGCGTGGTTGGATTCCTGGCCAGACTGGCCGGCGCCGGCCCTGGTGCTGTTCGGGCCGAAGGGCAGCGGGAAAAGCCATCTTGCGCAGATCTGGCGCGCCCGCAGCCGCGCCAGCCTGATCGGTCCGGAGGACCTCAGCATCGAGGATGTGCCGGAATTGCTGCGCCCCATGCGCGCGATCGTCCTGGACCGGGCGCAGGAGGTTGCCGGCGACCCATTGATGGAACGGGCGCTGCTCCACCTCTACAATGCGGCGAAGGAGGTCAACGGCTATCTGCTGCTGCTGGCCGACAATGCGCCGATCAACTGGGTACTGCGCCTGCCGGACCTTCGCTCGCGCTTGCTGGCGGCGCCGGCCGTGGGCATGGCGGCGCCCGACGATGCGCTGCTGATGGCGGTGCTGGTCAAGCTGTTCATGGACCGGCAGATCCGGGTGGGGGAGGATGTCATCACCTGGCTGATGACCCATACCGAGCGCAGCTTCGCCAATGCCCGGCGGGTGGTCGACGCGCTTGACCGCGCAGCCCTGGCCGCAAAGAAGCCGATTACGCCGCATTTCTGTCGGCAGGTGCTGGGCGAACGGACGCCGGCTGTCAGGTCGCCGGAGAATCCGGAACCGGGCGTCTGATCAGGCCGGCGGGCGTGCCGGATCGTCGCATTCGCCGGCTTCGGATTGACCGCCGACACGGATGAAGTACACCCGCGCATCCTTCCTGTTCATCCGGTTCACCGATGCGTATGTCTCTCCTGCTCCTCTGCACCAGTTCCATTGCCGCCCTTGCCGCATCCCCTGCGACAGCGGCGGACAGCGCGTTTGATGAGATCGTGGTGACGGCCAGCCGCAGGGCGGAGCCTCTGCGTGATGTCGCTGCCAGCGTTTCGACCCTGTCCCGTGCGGAGTTCGAGCCGATGGCGACCCGCTTCATCGGGGAGGAGCTTCGGGGGCTGCCCGGTGTGTCGCTGAAGACCAACGATGCCGGAACCTATACCGACATCACCATCCGCGGCATTCCGAACCGCGTCCATAACGACACGCTTGTCGTGTTGATGGACGGGGTTCCCTTCGTCACCGGCGACGATGAGGTGGATCTGGAGCAGCTTCCATTCGGCGCGACCGGGCGGGTCGATGTGGTGCGTGGGCCGATGTCGGCCCTGTACGGCCGCGGCGCCATCGCCGGCACCATCAACTACATCACCCGCAATGTCGGGGATGCGTTGGAAGGGCAGGTGGAGGCAGGCATCGGAAGCCACGGCTGGCGCAGTATCGGCGCACTTCTACAGACGCCGACGGTGGAGGGCGGAGCGCTGCTGCTGTCCGGCGAGGTGCAGCGCGGCGATGGCTGGCGCGACCGCACCGGCCGCAATGAGGAAAACCTGTTCGCCAAACACTTCTTGAACCTCGCGGAATGGGGACAACTGACCCTGACCGCGACCTGGGTGGATGCCGAGCAGGAACTGGCCGGCGAACTGCCGGTCAATGCGCAGGGCGAACTCTACGGCCTGCCCGGCGGTCGGGAAGCGAACTGGAACGAGGACGATGCCGGCTTCTCCAAGCGCATGCTGACCGGCACCGCCATCCTGGAAGCGGAGATCGCCCCTGGGCTCACCGGCACCACCCGCCTGCATGCGCGGCAGAGCAAGACCACGGCCCGGCAGGGCTTTCTCGTTCCGTTCGATCCGTCACAGGGCTGGATCGCCTTCTCCGGCTTCCAGGTGGACGGGGATACCGACACGCTGTTCGCCGAGCAGCAGGTGAACTGGAGCCTGGGCCCGGTCGAACTGGTGGGCGGGGTCAGCTTCGAGCAGGTGGATGCCCATCATGTCGAGACCTGGGAGGGGGAGCTGGACGACCAGTTCTTCTTCGCCCAGCGCCGCGACCTCACGACGGGACAGCATATCAATCGCGACGCCTGGCTGGCGGAGCGGCTGCTGGACGGCGACAGCACGGCACGGACCTATGCCGGCTATCTGCAGGGCGACCTGGATATCGGGTCGGTGACCCTGAGCGCGGGTGCCCGTTTCGACCGGTTCAGCCGGGATGTGACCTATGCGCCCGACTTCAATGCCGGAGAGGTTCAGCGGACCGAGGACACGGACCAGAGGATCAGCCCGAAGCTGTCGGCGCGCTGGCGCATCAGCGACGAGGTGACGGCCTATGCCGCCTACGGCGAGGGCTTCAGCCCGGGTTTCGGGCCGATCTGGTCCTTCCGGGGGCGGGATACCGGGCTGGACCCGGAACTGGCCCGGAACGTCGAGGCCGGGGTGAAGGGTAGCCTGCTGAAGGGGCGGCTGTCCGGCAGCCTGACCGTCTACCAGCTTACCCGGCGAGACCTGTTGCAGCTTCTGCCGGTGAACGGGACCGCACAGACGATCAACAGCGGACGTCAGCGCTCCCGCGGGGTCGAGCTGGAGGCAGAGGCCAATCTGTCCGATGCGGTTCCGGGATTATTGGTCGGAATCACCTACGGGCTGACGGACTCCGAATGGACGGAGAACGCCTTCATCGAGCCTGAGACCGAACGGCCCTTCGATTTCACCGGCAACCATGTTGCCGGCGTGCCGCGCCATGCCGGGCGGGTTACGGTAACGCAGGCGCTGCCGGAAGCTGGCCTCACGGCGAGGCTCTGGGCGGATGTCGCCGGGGACTACTGGTACGATCCGGCCAATACGGTCAAAGCCGGCGGATATGCCCTGCTGGGCGCAGCGGTGAGCTGGACGCCGAGGGCATACGACCGGCTGGAGCTGACCGCCACCGTGCGGAACCTTCTGGACCGGGAGGTGAAAACGGTCGTCGCCAGCAATGACGGCCCGCTCGCCGCCTATCCGCAGCCGCCTCGGGAGCTGTTCCTGTCGGCAAAGGTCAAATTCTGAACTCGGAACAAGGGCCGCGGTACGCGACTGCGGCCCTTCGAAGCGATCTGGCTCAGCCGGCCAGTTTCGGCGCGGTCTGGATGATGATCTCGCCGCTCCGGTTCAGGGCCTTGGCAAGGCTGTCCAGGCGGCGTTGCACCGCCTCGCCCACCAGGGCCGCCGCATCCTCCGGCAGGATGAGGGAAAGTTTTTCGTCGCCGAGCCGCAGGGCTGTGCGCTGGAGCATCATCATCGCCCCACCGGTCAGAGTCTGCGCAAGACGCAGGGCCAGCCCCAGGATGTAGGCCCGCTGGATCGGCCCGTCCTTCAGCAGGCCCTTGGCCGGGGCCAGAACCTCCCCATCCAGAGTGCCGCTGTAGCGGACGAAGCTGGCCGTTGCCAGGAAGGCGCGTTCGGCGTGGTCTATGCCGGCGAACGGCATGCGCAGGATACGCAGGAAGGCATGTTCCGCCCTGTAGTCCGGATGTTCCGCCCAACCAAGGTCGGAGAGCAGGCAAGCTGCCTGACGCAGCCGCCCGGCATTCTCGTCCTCCCCGGCGAAGAGGGGGGCGGTCCATTGGCTGATCGTCTCCGCAGCGCCGAAGCGCCCCAGCCGTTGGGCGATCTCGGTGCAGGCGGTGAGCAGCGGGTCCTGCCGGCGGTGATCCGCCGACAGCAGTTCGAAAAGGTGCCCCTCGCGCAATCCGAAGGCGGAGAAGACGACGCGGGCCGGCTGCACCGTCCTGACCACCCGCTCCAGCACCAATGCCGCCAGCGACAGCGTCTCCAGGCGGCGGCGGGATACGCCGGGCACCTTCTCAAGGGAAGACCGGCTCTGCCGGGCGATCAGGCCGGCGAAGCCGGCAGCGTCGTCGCCGGCGATGCTGTAGTGATGGATGATGTGGACGGGGTGGTTGGCCTGCTCCATGTGCATCTTGGCAAGTGCCCGCCAGCTTCCGCCCACGGGATAGAAGGTGCGGCCCCGCGCCTCATGAATCCAGGGCAGGGCTGAAAGATGCTGGTCGATCACTTTGGTCGCGGCAGCTATCTTCCCGTCAGTCGACTCCATGAGCCGCAGGGGACCGAGCGGGGTCGTTGTCTGCTGTCCGATGATGCCGCGGTCCAGCGTTACCAGTTCCAGGCTGCCGCCGCCGAGATCACCGGCCAGCCCGTCGGCGCCCGGCGTCCCGGACAGCACGCCCATGGCGGCAAGACGCGCCTCGTCCGTACCGGTCAGAATCTGGATGTCGAGACCGGTCCGGCGCTTCACCTCGGCGACGAATGCCTCCCCATCGGCGGCGTCGCGCACGGCTGCCGTGGCCAGGACGTCGACTCGGACCACCTGCATTCCATCGATCAGGCGCTGGAACCGGGTCAGGTTCTCCAGCGCCTGCTTGACACCCTCGGGGTTCAGTCGGCCTGTGCGCTCCAGCGTCTTTCCCAGACCGCATAGAACCTTCTCGTTGAAGACCGCCGTCGGGGAGCGGGAGAGACGGTCATAGACGACCAACCGGATGGAATTGGACCCGATATCAATGACCGCGACGCGGCCCTCCAGCGGCTGGTCGGCGGCCTGACGGTGATGCTGTGTCGGCATGGGGTCCGGATCGTTGAGATAGAGGACAGACGAGCGAGGTGCTTACCGCGCCGATTTCAGAACAAGCTTCGGGGGCAAACGTGCCTCGCTCAATGCGCTGCCGCGGCCGGACAGGCTGGGATTGGTCATGAAGTAGGTATGCGCGCTGAACCCGTCCGGCTGCGCTTCGACCCGGTGGTACTGGCCGTCGCCGGTCAATGTCCAGCTCTGCGCATCGTCTTTCAGGTCGGCGACCATGATCTGGTCCAGCACCTGCTGATGCACCGTCGGGTTCTCGATGGGAACAAGGGTCTCAATCCGGCGGTCCAGGTTGCGCGGCATCCAGTCGGCGGAGCTGATGAAGACTTTGGCCTGCTGGTGCGGCAGCCCGTGCCCGTTGCCGAAGCAGATCATGCGGGCATGCTCCAGGAAGCGGCCGACGATGGACTTCACCCGGATGTTCTCCGACAGGCCCGTGATGCCGGGCCGCAGACAGCAGATGCCGCGGATGATCAGGTCGATCTGCACCCCGTGTTGGGATGCCTCGTACAGCTTGTCGATCATGCGGGCATCGACCAGCGAGTTCAGCTTCACCCAGATCTGCGCCGGGCGGCCGGCATGGGCGTGCGCGATCTCCGCATCGATCAGCGACAGCAGCGTCTGGCGCAGGGTGATCGGCGCGATGGCGATCTTCTCCAGTGACTTCGGCGTGGCGTAGCCGGTCATGTAATTGAACATGTGGGCCGCGTCATGCCCCAGGCCGGGGTCGCAGGTGAAGAAGGACAGGTCGGTGTAAACCTTGGCCGTGATCGGGTGGTAGTTGCCCGTGCCGAAATGCACGTAGGTGCGCAGCCCATGGCTTTCGCGCCGGACCACCAGGCTGACCTTGGCATGGGTCTTCAGGTCGACGAAGCCATAGACCACCTGCACGCCCGCCCGCTCCATGTCGCGGGCCCAGCGGATGTTCGCCTCCTCATCGAAGCGGGCCTTCAGCTCCACCAGCGCGGTGACGCTCTTGCCCTGCTCCGCCGCCTCGATCAGGGCGGCGACGATGGGTGAATTCTTGGAGGTGCGGTAGAGCGTCTGCTTGATCGCCAGCACGTTCGGGTCCTGCGCGGCTTGCCGCAGGAACTGCACCACCACGTCGAAACTCTCAAACGGGTGGTGGACGATGATGTCCTTGTGCCGGATCGCGGCGAAGCAATCGCCGCCGAAATCACGGATGCGCTCCGGGAATCGGGCATTGTAGGGCGGGAACAGCAGGTCGGGACGGTTATCCACGATCAGCTGCTTGGTGTCCGCCATGCCCAGCAGCCCGTCCAGCATGAACACATCATCGGCGGAAACGTGAAGCTGGTTCGTCAGGAACTCCCGCAGCTCCGCTCCCATCCCGGCATTGATCGCCAGCCGGATCACGACGCCGCGCTTGCGCCGCTTCAGTGCCGTCTCGAAGGTCCGGACCAGATCCTCCGACTCTTCCTCGATTTCGATATCGCTGTCGCGCAGAACCCGGAAGACCCCGTGCCCCTTCAGCACGAAGGGAGGAAACAGCCGGTCGATGAACATCAGGATGAGCTGTTCCATGAGGACGAAGCGCAGCTCCGACCCCGGAAGGCGCACGAACCGGTCCAGCTGCTGCGGAATCAGCACCAGCGCGTCGAGATTATTGGCCTTCACCGGGTCCCAGAGCTGGAGCGCCAAGGCGAATCCGCCATTGTGCACGAACGGGAAGGGGTGCGCCGGGTCCACGGCGATGGGCGTCAGAACCGGGAAGACATCGTCCAGGAACTTGGCTTCCAGCCAATCATGCTCGGCCGGGCTCAGCTCCTCCGGCTCGATCACGGCGATGCCGGCCTCCCGCAGTTCCCGCCGCATGATCAGCCAGCAGGCCTGCTGGTCCCGCATCAGGTCGCTGACCCGGGCGTTGATGGCGGCAAGCTGCTGCGCCGGGGTCAGATTGTCGTCCGACGGCGTCGTCACCCCAGCGGCCACCTGCGCCTTCAGACCGGCGACGCGGACCATGTAGAACTCATCCAGGTTGCTGGCGGAGATGGACAGGAACCGCAGCCGCTCCAACAGGGGGTGGTTCCTGTTATAGGCTTCCTCCAGGACCCGTTGGTTGAAGGCCAGCCAGGAGAGTTCCCGGTTGATGAAGCGGTCGGGGGAAGACGTATCGATCGTAGGTTCCAGGAGCTCGCTCACAGGGGCCTCGGTCAGCTGCGCAGCAGAAGGTTCCGCCATTTCACCGGCGGAAGGGGCGGCAGTATAGGTTGCGTCCGTTACGGTTTTAGGCTTGGCTACGGATGCGGCAAGTGGCCTTTGGGCCGATGGCCGCCGCCGGGGACCGGAGCTGGATGTCCGCGTTGCCATGAAAACACTCTACTTACTGCGTCACGCAAAGTCGGCCTGGGACGATCCGGACCTGGATGATCACGACCGGCCGCTCGCGCCGCGTGGCCAAAGGGCTGCCGCGACCATGGCGAAATATCTGGGGGAGCGCAAGGCCGGGCCGCCCATGCTCGACCTCGTCCTCTGCTCCACCGCGGTGCGCGCGCGCCAGACGCTGGAGCGCGTGCTGCCGGCCTGGACGTCCCCGCCGCGGGTCCTGGTGGAGCGCGACCTCTATCTCTGCGGCGCGGACGCCCTGCTGGAGCGGCTGCGCGGCCTGCCGGAGGAGGTAGGGGCTGCAATGGTGGTGGCGCACAATCCGGACCTTCACAAGCTGGCGACCGGCCTCGCCGCGGACGGGCCGGAGGAGTTGATGCACTCCCTCCATGCGAAACTGCCGACGGCGGGCTTCGTCACGCTCTCCATCAACTCGGGGGAGGGGTGGGGCGGCCTGGACTGGGGCCAGGCGATGCTGGCCGATTACGTGACGCCCCGCAGCCTGGACTGACCCCAATCCATGGTGGAGGTCCATTAGGGCTTAACGTACCGTTCAGCATGCGCTATGTGAGGCGGGTCCGTTTCCGAGCAGGCGGCCCGCTCCATTGACCCGAATGCCACCATCAGATCCCGTCGGTGCAGCGTGGCCGGACCCGGTGCCCCGGACTGCCGGAACCTCCAGCGGCGGCCGTGAGGTCGAACTCAAGCTGCATGCGACGCCCGGCGACCTGACCCAGATCGCGGAGCTGGATCTGGTGAGTGCGGCGACAATCGCCGGACCGGGGCGTAAACGTCAGCACACCACCTACTACGATACGCCCGGCCTGGAGCTTGCCCGGCGCGGGCTTGCCCTGCGTGTCCGCCGCGAGGCCGGCAGGCAGGTGCAGGCCGTAAAGACCATGGGCGGCGGCGGTGCCGGCGACTCCGCCGCCATCGCCATCCGCCGCGAGTGGGAGTGGGAGATCACGGGCGATGGTCCAGATCTCGCCACGTTGCGGACCGGGGAACTGGCGACAGTGGTTCCGGCGGACCTGCTGGATCAGCTCGGCCCCGTCTTTAGCACCGACGTACAACGCGCGACATTTCAGCTGCGTCCACATCCCCAGGCGGAGGTGGAGCTTGCCCTCGATCGCGGGCAGATCAGCGCGCGGAGCCTGGATGGCGGCACCACCCATGCCGCGATCAGCGAGGTCGAACTCGAGCTGAAGAATGGCCGGCTGGCCGACCTGTTCAGCCTGGCGCTGGCGATCCACGAGCGGGTGCCGCTGCGGTTGGCCTCCCGCTCAAAGGCGGATCTCGGCTTGACGTTGCTGACGGGCAGGCTGCCTGCGGCGGCGCCGGCGCGGCCCCTGGGCCTGACGCCGTTCACGACCGTGGCGGAGGCGTTCCGGCATATCGGCCGCAATGGACTGAGTCATCTGCTCGACAACGAGCCCGCCGTGCTGGCGGGCAGCGATCCGGAGGCGTTGCGGGAGATGGCGGCAGCCGTGCGCCGCCTCGATGCTGCCTTCGGGCTTTTCAAGACAGTGGTGACAAGTGCGCGCGGCAAAGGGCTGCGGACGGAACTCCGGCATTTGGGAGCGGCGCTCGAAACGGCGCGGACGTGGGAGCGGATGCACGACCGCCACATCGCCCCGCTGATGCATGACGCCGACAGTCCGCGCTCACTCGCCGCCGCAGTGGCGGGGCGTCGACGGGTGGCGCGCGTGGCCGCGCTGGAGAGCCTGGCATCTCCCCGCTGGACCGGCTGGATGCTGGCCTTTGGGGCATGGCTGGAAGGCGGGGATTGGGCGGAGGGCGGACCCTTTGCTGTGCCGATGACCGAACTCGCTCCCACCCTTCTGGCCGAACGCCTGGATCGTGTGGCCCGAGCCGCCAAGGTGCTGTCCGGCAAGGAGGGGGGGGAGAACTGGCGCAAGCTGTGGCGGCGGACCCAGCGGCTTCGCTACGCGGTGGATTTCTGCCGCGCCGTCTTCCCGCCGGATCGGGTCCGTCCGCTCCGCACGGCGGTGGAGGATTTCCGCGCCGTTCTGAAGGTGGCGGCTGATGCGGATCAGGCCATCGGACTCCTGGACGATCTGGCCGAGGAGACCGGTCCGGCGGCCAGGGCGGAACTCAAGCCGCTCCGCCGGAAGCTGGACCGTGTCCGGGCGGAGGCCCGGCGCGATCTGGTCCGGAGTTGGACCGCGTTGCGGACCGCGCCCCAACCTTTCGGCTGAGCAGCAGATCATCGGCCTCTAGATCATCGGCCCGTCGAAGGGATGGCTTCCATCCCGGCTTTCCACTTCGATCACCCAGATGTCGGGATCGCGCATGACCTGACGCTCGATGTAAGCGTTGGCATCGGCTTCCGGAACAAGATCGCCGCCAAGCCCCGCCAGCCAGCCCAACCGCCCCTCCATATCCCGGCTCTGGCTATAGACCTTCGATCCGCCGGGCTGGGCGACTTTCAGAAGAATCATCCCGCTCTCCCGCTCCCCGCGGCGCACGACGTAGACGGGAATGCCCTCCGCGCTGCAGCGCCAGAGGTGGCTCTGGACATAGAGGTGGGTCGGCAGCCGCTCTTCCATTGAGGTACTTTCCACGCTCGACTTTGCGGGGCGGGTGGGCTTTCTTGTCGGCGCCCGGATATCGGTTCCGGTGCGCCGCTGTCTAACAACACCCGTGGAGCCCCAGGATGCAAGCTTCCAGCCGTCGCCGCTTCGCCCGTGCATTGCTGACCAACGATGACGGGATCGACGCGCCGGGGCTGGCAACGCTGGCGGAGGCGGCGGAAGAGCTGGCCGACGAAGTCTGGATTGTCGCGCCGGAGCACGATCAGAGCGGCACCTCCCGCTCCGTCAGCCTGCACAACCCCCTGCGGATCTATTCCCGCGGGCCGCGCCGTTTTGCCGTCGGCGGAACGCCCAGCGACTGCACCATCCTTGGCATTCGACAGATTATGGAAGCAGCGCCGCCCGACATCGTGCTGTCCGGTATCAACCGCGGCGCCAATATCGGGGACGAGGTCACCTATTCCGGCACGGTCGCGGCGGCGATGACAGCGCGTCTGTTCGGTATCCCGGCGATTGGCTTCAGTCTCGCCTTCCGCGACCGCGATGCGGTGCGCTGGCCCACTGCCCGCGCCCTGGTCCCCAAGCTGTTCGACTGGCTGGACGCGCAGGGCGGAGTGGAGGAGCTGGGCGGAACCGTGCTGAATGTGAACTTCCCGGACGTTGATCTGGACCAGATCACCGGGATCGAGGTGACCAGGCAGGGTCGGGGTTCGCTGATGGGCGTGGATGTGGAGAGCCGGACCGACACGCGCGGTCTCAGCTACCATTGGCTCGGCTTCCGCCGGCATCCGGGTGAGCAGCCGGACGACAGCGACGTGGCCGCCCTGCGCCGCCGCGCTGTGGCCGTGACTCCGCTGGGCACCGATATGACGGATATGGCGGCGCTGACCCGGCTACGGGGCTGAGCCCGCGGCTCAGGTCTCAACCTGCGGGTCGTAACGCATGGGGCTCAGCCCGAAGGTCCAGGCAACTCCGGCATGGGCGCTCGTCGTGGATGGCGGCACACGCAGCCAGTAGGGCTTGAAGCTGCCATCCGGCTCCGGCGAGGAGTTGATGACGCGCACCATCACCAACGGCTCCCCATCGAAATCATCGACCCGCCATAACTCGCCGGTTTTGTCCTGGGCGACGCGGCGTCCCATCTCCCGCATGATGCGTTCGGGCCCGTAGTGAGAGATCAGGGCACGGCGCACGCCGGGGTCCGGTTCCTGCCGGATCTGCAGTGCTGACAAGGTCTCCGGCGCGAACAGTATCTGCGGATCGGCAGGGAAGCGCCCCTCCACCGCGAACAGCAGGCTGCCGTCCTTCCATCTCACGGCCGGCCCGTCCATGTGGTGGAACCGTCCGCGCTCATCCAGATGGACCTCCACCGGCGGCTCCATGGCCACCGCGACCTTGGAGAAAGCCCAGATGCAGTCGACACGGAACACCATGTCGCTGAATGCAGCGAGCTTCTCCTGAAGTTTCAAGGTGTCGGGGGTCGAAATCCTGTTCGGGTCGGGCGCGACGCGGATCAGCCGATCCACCGCATAGAAGGCGACTGGCGTATCAAAGTTGGGCGGGCTGGCGGTCGCCAGCAGCCGGACATGGGAGGAGAGAAGCTCCGCCATCTCCAGCCCGTAGGGGCGGGGCCGGGTGCTCTCGCGCGCGCGGTCCAGCAAATGTCGGAAGGCATTCGACATCTTCGGCCCGACGGATCGCCCGAAGCGCGGCAGTTTCCGGAATCCGGGCTCGGGCGCAGGCGCAACCGCAAGCGCGATGGAGGCCGGAAGGGCCAGCAGCGCGCCAAGCGCCGCCAACGGAGGCAGCTCGCCGACGGCGCTTCCCAATGTGCCGATGAGGATGCAGCTCAATGCCACGATGACGGGAAGCGTATTCAGCTTCCAGTCCGGACGCGGCCGGGCGTTGGTAGCACCGGTCAGCACGATCGCGAATATCCAAGGCGCGATCAGCAGGAAACCCAGAACGACCAACGCGCCCTGCGGAAGGTCGGTGACATCCGGCGACAGGCCTATGGCCGGACCGACAAAGCCAAGTGCCGCGGCAAGGCCTGCGATCCCCAGCAGCCCCCAAGCCCAGGCGCGTCTCCAACCCGACCGGGTCAGCACGGACTGGGCCTGACCGGGGCCGCCGACCCATATCACCTGCATCGGCGGGGCAAGCCCGGCGGCCTCGTAGCTGCGGGCGATGCTCCCCTCCGCGACGGCACGTTCGGCCTGGTCCAGGTCGGGATCGGCACGCCGCCGTATCCTGCGCCAGGTCAGACGCTCACGCCATTCCGCCAAGCTGGGCCAGACGGGGACAGCAGGGAGGACTTCGGGTCCGGCAGGCGCCGGACCCGGACCATCCGCCTCCATGAGCCGACTCCTCAGTCCGCAACGGCCCGCGGACGCGCCTTCGGCTCATATTCGCGCTGCCGCACGACCTCGTAGGTGCCGGGCTCAAGCGAGATCGGGCTGTGCTCCTCATGGCTGAGCGCCACGGGCTCGCTGCCATGGACCTGGATGAAGCCGCGGCCGGAACCATCCTCGCGGAAGAACTGGACGCGCTCGCTCCAGATCGCGTGGGCATGGCCGGTGACTTCGCCATAGGCGAGGACGATCCGGCCATCATCCCGCGCCACCGGCGAGACATGGGTGGGAAGGGTATCGACGCCGACCAATAGGACATCGCCCTGCCGGTACATACGGCTCTGTACCGCGACGCTCATGCCGGGGCGGGCAGGGGCGGTGACATTCATAGCGGGCCTCCTTGCGACTGGCTGATCCCAGGAGCTGGGTGTTGCGCATGTTCCCGGCTCGGTCTTGCGGGCCGCAGCATGGCTGCCATTCCGTCGGGCCGGACGTATTCACAACACCTTGCAGAAGCTATCGTCGCCCGCTTCCCGCCGCTTCGCCTCTGGGCACGCGCGGTAGCCGGGGTGCAACCGGGTTAACCCCGCGACCACCATGGGATTGCACCCTTCCACACCACCCCCCAGAAAGCGAATTCCGCAGCGGGAAGAACGACCGGAGATGCGGGAGTCATGCTGCCGCCCGCGGGGGCCGCGGCGGAGGCAGCGGCTCCTGCTCGGCTTGGTCCGACGGGCGGCGCAGCAGCGACAGGAAGCCATCCACCCAGGCGCCCACCGTATTGCGTCGCAGCCCCTCCATCATGACCTCCCAGCGCGCACGCCGTTCGGCGAGCGGCATGATCAACGCCCTGTGCAAGGCATCGGCTGTTTCCTCCATGTTCAGCGGATTGACCCGCAGCGCCCCGGTCAGTTCCTGCGCCGCCCCGGCAAAGCGGGACAGCACCAGCACGCCCGGATCGTCGGGGTTCTGGCTGGCGACGTATTCCTTGGCTACCAGGTTCATGCCGTCGCGCAGGGGCGTCACCAGCCCGACCCGTGCGGTCCTGTTGAACCCCGCCAGCAATTCCCGCCGGTGGGTCCGGCCGACATAGCGGATCGGTGTCCAGTCGAACTCGGCGAAGCGGCCGTTGATGCGTCCGGCCGCCTGCTCCAGTTCGCGCCGCAGGGCCTTGTACTGGGCCAGGGCGGACCGGGAAGGCGGGGCGATCTGCAGAAGGGTAACGTTGCCGCGATGCTCCGGCCTTGTCGCCAGCAGATGTTCGAATGCCGCCAATCTGTGGGGAAGGCCCTTGGAATAATCCAGCCGGTCCACGCCGATGATCAGCGACCTGCCGGCCAGGCTGTCCCTCAATCGCCGGGCCTCCTCGGACTCGGCCGCTTCAGTCGACAGGGTCTCCATGGTGGGCGTGTCGATGCCGATCGGGAACGCGCCTGCGCGGAAGACGCGGCTGAAGGCAAGGATATGTCCGTCATCCGTTACCTCACCGCCTGCTTCCTCCCGGATATAGGACTGGAACGCGTGAAGGTCCCGGCGGGTCTGGAACCCGACCAGATCATAGGCCGCAAGCGCTTCCGTCAGCGCGGCATGTCCCGGCAGTGCGACAAGGACATCGGGGCTGGGCAGGGGGGTATGCAGGAAAAAGCCGATGCGGTTGCCGACGCCGAGCCGGCGAAGCTCCGAGGCCAGCGGGATCAGGTGATAATCATGCACCCAGATCACGTCATCCGGCTGTAGCAACGGCGCCAGCATGGCGGCCAGTCTGGCGTTCACGCGCAGATAGCCGTCGAACTCCTCCCGCACATAGCGAAGCAGATCCAGGCGGTAGTGGAAGATGGGCCAGAGCGCGCCGTTGGCATAGCCCTCGTAATAAGGGCGATGATCCGAGTGGCCGAGATCGACCGTGGCATAGGTGATGTCGTTGAGGGTGGTCAGCTTCGGTGCGGTGGATGTCGCCTCCGCCACCTGCCCGCTCCACCCGAACCAGAGCCCGCCCTTGGCCTGTAGCGCCTCGGTCAACGCGACCTCGAGACCGCCGGCGCGCCCCCCGCGGGAACTCGGCAGGCCGACACGATTGGACACCACGACGAGTCGGGACATGCGCACACTCCATTCTGGACGCGGCAGTCCTCGATGCTGACGAACAAGCAAGCGCAGACAGCCGCCCTTTCGACCGCAATGCGGCCGTGCGAACCTCCATGTGCCTTAGCAGTAGACAAAGAGAAGGGCCGGGATATCCGGCTCGGTTATAGTCCATGCTGCACGCATGAAATGTCAACCCGTACGTGGCAATACCAGCCGTAAGGGATGAAATCCTGGCGCGGAGCCTATGACGTGTGCCGGTATTTCGGGCGCATCCTCCGGATGTTCAGCGACGCTTCGGCCCGTACCGCTTACGCGCCGCACCGCGGAAACCTGCCTTCGGCGCCTTTTCCCTCCGGCGCCGGGCGGTTGAGGCCAGAATATCGGAGAGCCGGCTGCTGACTTCCGCCCGGCGCCTCTGCACTTCTGTGCGGTCGGGGAAGAGGGAGGGGAACTTGCGCGAGGCCCAGTAGTAGAGATCGCAGGTCCGCGACAGCTCCTCCAGCGACAGCCCGTCCAGCCGGTCGAAGCGCGCGGGAATGACGGTGCCGACGGGCACCGCTTCTCCCGTCTCCACCGCACGGGCCATGCGGTGGAAGAAGCGGGCATCGTTCTCCCTTTCCAGATCGGCAGGGATGAAGAGCAGGGCCAGCTTCTGCTCGAAGCTCATATCCCGGTCATCCAGGGCCTGGGCCAGTTGGCGCAGCGGGGCCAGATCGGCGACACGGAAGGGGGAGCCGGCTGTCTTTGCGGCGGCGAAGCAGTCCACCAGCAGGGACAGACTATGACTGCCGATGCGGCTGGCCAGCCTGTCCACCATGGCGCGGGTGGGCCGGACGGTGAGCTGGGTCTTCGGCCCGAATACCACGTCCGGGCGGTTCAGCAGCATGCGCAGGGCCTGCGGCGTGCCGCGCCCCACCACGCCGAACTCACCCATCTCATGATGGCCGAAGCGGCCGGCGCGGCCGGCGATCTGCTTCACCTCGGTGGATGTCAGTGGCCGTTGTTCCACGCCATCGAACTTCTCAAGCGCCGTGAACAGCACGCGGCGGACCGGCAGGTTCAGGCCCATGCCGATTGCATCGGTCGCCACCACCACGTCGGCCTCACCCGTCGCGAACCGCTCCGCCTCGCGGCGGCGCACATCGGGGGCCAGGGCGCCATAGATCACGGCGGCGGTCAGCCCACGGGCCAACACCGTGTCGCGCACGGAATGCACCTCCCTGCGGGAGAAGGCGATCAAGGCATCGCCCCTCTTAACGTCGCCCCATTCCAGCCGGTCTTCCATCAGGTGCAGCGGCTGCTTCCGCTCAAGCTCCACCACCTCCAGCTCCTCGCCCAGATGAGCGGCGGCTTTCTCGATCAGGGGCCGGGACTCGGGCGCGCCGAGCAGATAGACGGTGCGGGCCGGGGCACCCATCAGAGCCGCGGTCCAGGCCCAGCCGCGATCCTTGTCGGCCAGCATCTGCACCTCGTCGATCACCGCCACATCCACCGGATCGTCGGGATCGAGCATCTCGATGGTGGAGGCGACATGGCGGGCATCAGGAACCCTTATCTCCTCCTCGCCGGTCAGCAGGGTGCAGGGCGTGCCGTCCCGGTTCAGCCGGTCCATGATCTCCAGTGCCAGGAGACGCAGCGGGGCGAGGTAGATGCCGGTCTCCGCCCGCTTCAGCGCCTCCATGGCCCGGTGGGTCTTGCCGGAATTGGTGGGGCCGATGACCAGGACCAGCTTGCGGTTCAGGGAGCGGGCAAGGGGGAAGAGCCGCTCGAACCGGGCGAAGTCGAACTCAGTGTTGACGTAGTCGCGTCCGCGGGCAATGGCGCGGTCGTGCCGCCAGGTCTCCTCCACTTCTACCCAGCGGCGCAGGATGTCGTTGGGCTGGTGGTTGGTGCGGGTTACCTTCCACAGTCGCTCGGCAAGGTTCTCGAAGGTCCAGCTGTCATCGGCGTCGCCCACCGTGTCCTGAAGCTTCCAGAGCCGCTGGGCCACATCGCCCAACGCCTGCTCCAGCCGCTGGTGAAGTTGCGGGTCGCCGGTCAGGCGTGTGCGAAGCTCCTCATCCTCCAGTCCGGACAGCTCATCGATATCCACCGTCCTGGATGCCTCAAGCCGGATCGGGCCGGGCATCCCCGGCCAGTCCAGCGCCTCCATCATCCGCACCTTCAGCCGGTCCCGCGCTTCGGCCACTGTCAGGGTCACGTCGGTGCCCTCAAGAGCGCGGCGGCCCTGTTCCAGGATCGCGGCACGGCGTTGCGCGCGGTCGATCTGCGCCTCGATCTCCCGGACCACGGACTCTCGCCGCTCCGCCGGCACCAGCAGGTCGCGCCGGCCCTTCGGCAGCGGCAGGCCCAGCGGCGCCAAGCCCAGCGCATCCGCATGCTCGATCCGGTCCAGCCCGACCTTCTCCAAGGTCAGAATTTCCGGATGATGGCGGGCGATGGAAAAGATCAGATCGGGGTCGGCGGTGAGGATGCTGTCGTCCATCGGGGCAGGTCGGTCCTGTTCTTGTGGTCTGGCATCAGATGCACGCGGAATGGTGTTCCGCCAAGAGTAATGGTGCGGGCGATCCGATCCGGAAACGCGAGCCGGATATAGCAGACCGGCCTGATGGAACATCGGTGGCGGGCGTTAGTTCATGGCAAGCCCGCCGCCGATGGGGCGTCGGGTGACGGAATGCAGGCTGCAGGTGGCGGTGACAGCGGATCAGACAATCGTCTTCATCATCCTGGGGGGAACCCTGGGCCTGTTCATCTGGAACCGCTGGCGGTTCGATGTGGTGGCCCTCGTGGCGCTGCTGTCATCGGTCGTTCTGGGGGTTGTACCGGCGGACGAAGCCTTCGCTGGCTTCTCTGACCCGGCGGTGGTGACCGTGGCGGCCGTGCTGGTGCTGAGCGCCGCCATCCGATCCTCGGGATTCCTGGACATGGCGCTCAAGCCGCTGCTGCCGCGGCTGACCCATCCTGACGTCCAGGTGTTCGTGCTGGCCGGCATGGTGGCGCTGCTGTCCGGCTTCATGAACAATGTCGGGGCGCTCGCGGTCTTTCTGCCCGTAGCCTTGCGCGTCGCACAGCGGACGGGGCGGAGCCCGGCCGCCCTGCTGATGCCGCTGTCCTTCGCCTCCCTTCTGGGCGGGCTCATCACCCTGATCGGGACGCCGCCGAACCTGCTGATCTCCGGCGTCCGGAGGGACATGCTTGGAGAAGGGTTCGGCATCTTCGACTTCGCGCCGGTGGGCATCGGAGTAACGCTGGCCGGTCTGGTCATCATCACCTTCGGCTGGCGGCTGATCCCCACCGACCGGCGCGGCCGAGGCGCGCCGGAGGACACGTTCCGGATCGAGGACTACACGACGGAGGTGCGCGTGCCGCCGACCAGCCCTTTCGTCGGTCGCACCGTGGCCGATCTGGAGGAGGAAGGGGAAGGCGACCTGACCGTTTCGACCATCATCCGGGACCGGATGCGGGAATATGTGCCGCATGGGCACTGGATCATCCTGTCCGACGACATTCTGCTGCTGGAGGGTGATCCCAGCGTGGTGAAGCGCGTGGCCGATGCCGCGGAACTCGCCCTGGTCGGCGGGGAGGAGATTGCCGCCGACCCATCCGGCGGCGGCTATGGCGTGATGGAGGCCGTGGTCACCGACAGCTCCCCGATCATCGGCAGCTCGCCGGCGCAGCTTCAGCTTCGCCGTCGGCATGGGGTGAATCTGCTGGCCATCGGGCGGCGCGACCGGACGGAAATTTCTCGTCTGAACCGGTCCAAGATCAGCGCCGGCGACAAGCTTGTGCTGCAAGGCCGGCTGGAGGGGATGCCGGAAACCCTCTCCACCCTGGGGCTTCTTCCGCTTGCGGAACGGAATCTGCGCCTCGGCCAGCCCCGCCATCTCTGGCTTCCCGCGGCGGTGACGGGCGCAGCGGTCATCGTGGCTACGACCGGGCTGCTGCCGGTCAGCGTTACCTTCCTGGCGGCGGTGGTGGCGCTGGTCGTCAGCGGGACGCTGCCTCTGAAGGAAGCGTATGGGGCCGTGGAATGGCCTGTGCTGATCCTTCTCGCCGCCCTGATCCCGGTCAGCGAGGCCCTGCAGACTACCGGCGGGACGGAGCTGCTGGCCGGAGCGCTGGCAGAAGGAATGCGGGCATTGCCGCCGGTGGGGGCGCTGGCCCTCATCCTTGGCGCAACCATGCTGGTGACGCCGGTGCTGAACAACGCGGCGACCGTTCTGGTCATGGCCCCCATCGGGGTCGGGTTGGCCGGCCAGCTCGGCCTCAATCCCGATCCGTTCCTGATGGCAGTGGCCGTGGGGGCGTCCTGCGACTTCCTAACCCCTATCGGCCATCAGTCGAACACGCTGGTGATGAGCCCGGCCGGATACCGCTTCGGAGATTACTGGCGGCTGGGGTTGCCGGTGTCGCTGACCGTGCTTGCCGTGGCGGTGCCGCTGATCGCCTGGACATGGCCTTTGTCCTGAGACTGCTTCGCCGTCAGCGGTTCGGGATCGACGCGGCGGCTGTAGCGGTCCATCAGGCGCATGGTGGGCGTGACGGTGATCCCGTGCAGGACGATTGAAACCAGGATGACGAAACCCACCAGCGCCCAGAGCGGTGCTTCCTGCCCGCCCCAATCGGCCTCGTTGAAGGCGTAGGCCAGGTAGTACATCGACCCGACGCCTCGGATGCCGAAGAACCCGATGACGATGTTTTCAGGGAAGGGCCGGTTCAGCCCGATGAAGGATATCCAGGTTGCGATCGGCCGGACCACGAACAGGATCAGCATCCCGGCCAGCACGCCCCACCAGGTGAGGGGGGCCAGCAGGCCATGCGCGACGGCGCCGCCGAACAGCAGCAGGACGAGCATCATGAACAGCCGCTCCAACTGCTCGGCGAACTCATGCAGACGGGCATGGTAGCGGTTGTTGCGCTCCGCCCGCCGGAAGGCGAGCGCCGTGATGAACACGGCCAGGAAGCCGTAGCCGTGCGCAAGCTCCGTCAGCCCGTAGGACAGAAGCGTCATGGCCAAGGCCAGGAATCCGTCGCCCGTCGCCGACAGCCTGGCCCGGTTCGGAAGGTGGAAGGTCAGGTATCCCAGAACCCGCCCGATGACCCAGCCGATCACGATGCCCGCCGCCAGCTTCCAGGCCACGTCCACCGCCAGCCAATGCAGGAACCAGGGTTGCCCCACCGCGGCGCCGGGCGGCCCATCCTCCGGCGTGGCGGTCCCGGCATAGAGCGCCAGAGCCAGGGCCAGATTGGTGAAGGGGAAGGCCAGGCCGTCATTCAGCCCGGCCTCCGACGTGAGGCTGAAGCGGACTTCATCCTCCCTGCCAGTCCCCGGCGGACCGACCTGGACGTCCGAGGCGAGAACAGGGTCCGTCGGGGCCAGGGCTGCGCCGAGCAGGACCGCGGCCCCGATCGACAATCCAAGGAAAGACCAGCCTATCGCCGCCATGGCGGCGATGCTGATCGGCATGGCTATGCCCAGCAGCCGCCAGGTGATCGTCCAGCTTCGCCAGCCCAGAGGCCGGTCCAGTTTCAGCCCGCTGCCCATCAGGGCCACGATGACCAGCAGCTCCGTCATGCGCTCCGTCACATGGGGGTAGCGCATAGGATGCGGTTGATCCGCGGGAAAGACATAAGCGAAGAGCAGATAGCCGATACCGACGCAGAAGATCGGCAATGACAGCGGCAGCTCGCGCAGCAGCATGGGAAGCCATGCCACCAGCAGGATCAGCAGCCCCGCCCCGACGAGTACGAGGATATAGGGGTCCATTCAGTCTTCTTCAGCACCGGATTCGCGGGGGCGGGGCAATTATTGCCTATTGGCGCGGCGTCACCGTCCCCGGCATGGGACTTCCCAGGACGGCACGGGCCTCCTCCAGCCTTGCGGCGCATTGGGCCTCGTCGCCCTGCTCGGCAGCGGCGAGGGCCGAGCCGAGAAGCGATTCCGCCTGGTGCGCTACCGCGGTCTGGTCCTGCCCGGTCATACCGCCTCCCGGCACGCTGGAACCGCTGCCCGTCATGGGCGGCGCCGTCGGCATGGATGGTGTCGCCTCCGGCTCGATCACCGGGGTCTCACCCGTCGAGGGCGGCGCGATCACGCCGCCGGAGCGCTGGAGATCGCCGGCCGAAATCTCCGGGTCCCGCTCCCCCATGCCGGCGGGCGTCGAAGGGACGATGCCGTAACGCTCCGCCAGATCCGCCACCGCTTCGGGACAGGTGGACGGCGCTGCATGGCCCGTCGAGGCCAGGAGCGATCCGGCAAGTAGCGGAATGAGTACGCAAAGTACGCCTGCGCGGCTGGCCATGGCTGTTTCCTCCGATCTGTTTTGACTGGAACAGTGCTCGGCGCTCACGAGGTTCCATCGGCCTCGCAGAACTGCCGGAATGCCATGGTCAGGCTGGTCCGGATGGTCTTGGAGAGCACTTCCTGCGGCGGGCCGGTGAAGCGATGCTCCTCCACGATCGGTTCCTGTCCGCGCCGGGCCACGGCGATGTAGACCAGCCCCTGAGGCTTGCCGCAGTCGGGGCCGGGCCCGGCAACGCCGGTCACGGCGATGGCAATTGTGGCCGGGCCGGTGCGTTCCAGAGCGCCCGTCGCCATGCTGATGGCGACCTCCGGATGATAAGGCGTCTTCTCCTTCAGCAGTTCCGCGGGAACGCCGAGAGCGGCCGTCTTCATGTCCATGCGGTAGGTGGCATAACCGCCGGCGAACACGTCCGATGCGCCGGAGCAAGCGGCAAGACTGGCGCCAATCAGGCCGGCGGTGCAGGATTCCGCCGTCACCAGCTTGTCCCCGCGTCTCTGAAGGGCGGTGACCAGACGCTGGGCCATATGATGCAGGTCGGCCGGGAAACCCACCGGCTGTTCATTCTGGCGCAGCACCGCCGGGCGGAACAGACGCACATCCAGCGCATCCAGCGGGCCAAATCGATCGCCCTTGGGATGGTCCAGCCGGACAGGGCTCAGCCGTTTGAACCAAGTACGCCCCAGCCGCTTCAGCGCGGTTTGCAGCACACCGGCGGCATGGTCGTCCCCCTTGAACCCAAGCAAGTCCGGCAGTTCTTCGGGTCCGGCTCCCGGATTCTCGAACACGGCCTGGAGGATGGCGAAGACCATCAAGTCCCATTCCAGATAGCTGGAGCCGATCTGCGCCTCATCCCCGCCGCCGGTAATGCCCAGACCGTCGGTGGGCATGGCGCGCCAGGTCCGCTCCGGCACGCCCACGGCGCGGGCCATCCACGGCACCTCCCAGCTCTTCAGCAGGGACTGCACGGGAGCGAGGTCGCCGACGTCGCCATGAAGGGTCCAGAAGCCGGCGGCGAGTTCCGAAAGGTTGTCGGTGCTGACGACCAGCCCGCCATAGCGGTGCGCCTGATCGTACAGGGTGACCATGCGCAGGCGTGCGCGGATGTTGCCCCGGCGGATGCGTACGCCCTCGTCATCTCCCGAGGTCATGCGTTCATCCAGCCCGCCCAGCGCCGTGACCATGGCGCGGTATTGGTCCGTCAGGTCCAGATGCCTGTGTTCGATGTCCAGGGCGCTGCAGGCCTCGACCCCGCGCTCCGTCTCCTCCGGGTTCTGGTCGATGGGGAGGGTGTGGCCGACCACCCGCCAGCCGGCCCGTTTCAGCAGCGCCGCCGTCAGCGCGCTGTCCACGCCGCCGGACATTCCCAGCACGGCGGTCGATGCGCCAGTCTGATCCCGGTACGCTGCCAGATCGGCGGTCAACTTGTCGGTGACCTGCTCCAGTGCCTCTCCATCCAGATACAGCCCACGCTCGATCTGCCGGTCCAGCTCGGCCATGAACCAAGGGGAGAGGGGGGCCAGCCGGGCTTGGCGGCTGAGGTCCAGGATTTCCTCGCGAAGGTTCGTCATGGTTTTCTTGCCCGTCATCGCATTCTTCCCACCACAACGGACCGGAATGGGAAAACGGCACGGCGGGCGCTGCTGCCCTAACGCTCCACCGCCGTCTGCTCCAGACCGGCGAAGAAGGACATGATGGCGGGGCCGGCGGCATCGGGCCAGTTGTGGGGGTAGAACCGGCCTCCATAGGCATGGTCCTGCCCGTGCGGGCACCATAGGACAGGCATAGGCGTGTCGGGCGGGCCGAGCTGGCGGCAATTCATGCCGTAATCCGGGGCCGGGCGGGCGGATTTCGGTTCGAGGCCGTTCTGGGCCAGGAAGCTGGACAGGGCGCGCCGCCCCTCGCTGACCGGCACCAACTCATCCTTCGGATTGTGGATGACCATGGCCGCCACCTCGCCGGCGCAGGCGGTGGGCTGGATGCCGCCGCCGACCACGGCAACGCCGCGGATGCGGTCACCGCGCACGCAGGCCAGCGTGGCGGCGAAGGACGCCCCCAGCGAATGGCCGGTGACGAAGACACGGTCGGAATCGATGCAGTAGGTCCGCCCAACCTCGTCCAGCAGGCGGTCGAAGAGGGCGATGTCACGCAGGTTGCCAGCGCTGTCGCCGGGATCGGACCAGGAGAAAGTGCCATCCGCCTGCGTCAGCGCCTGGGGATAAATGAACAGCGTCGGCTCCTTCGCCGCCTCTTCCAGGTCGTAATAGCGCCGTACCTGCTCGGCCGCATTGGTGCGGCCATGAAAGGCGAAGACAACCTTCCGCCGCTCGCCCTCCGCCGGGGTTCCGCCCGCGGCCGCCAGGATAGCTTCCCGCTCCACGCCGTCCAACATGGTGCGGATCACGGTTCCCTCCTCTGGCGGTACCGCGGTCGGGCATGGTGGGGCCCGTGCCGCCGCAGGAAGCGCAAGCAGCAGAAGGAGAAGCATCGCGACTGCCCGGATGGTCATGGCTGCCCGGAATTGGTGTCACCGCCGGACTCAATAGCCCTTGCCCGGAAAGCGTTCCTGATGCGACGGGGCAGGGAGGTTCGGGGCGTTACCGCACCCGATGCAGTGCCGGACGGTGGTGCAGTGCAACGGCCAAGAGGCGTTACCGATTAGGAGCGCGTGAACAACAACTCTGCTTCTGCCTTCCTAAAGGGTGTCGTGCACCTCAATGAAGTGGGACGAGTTGATGAGTGATGGAGTGAGCGCCGCCGTCATGGACGGTGAGGCCGCCAACACCGGAACCATGCGGGCCGCGGTCGTTACCGGTCCGGGGCAGATGGCCGTCCGGCAGGTCGGGCTTCCCGAGCCGGGTCCCGGACAGGTGCGTGTGCGCCTGGAGGGATGCGGCGTCTGCGCTTCCAACCTGACCCCGTGGGAGGGGCCGGAATGGATGCAGTTCCCGACCGAGCCCGGCGGGCTGGGCCATGAGGGCTGGGGCGTTGTGGACGCCGTGGGCGACGGTGTCCAAGGGCTGGCCGTGGGGGACCGCGTCGCGGCCCTGTCCTACCATGCCTATGCCGAATACGACATCGCCGACGCGGATGCGGTGGTCCGCCTGCCGGACTCGCTGAAGGGCCAGCCCTTCCCGGGCGAGCCGCTGGGCTGTGCCATGAACATCTTCCGCCGCAGCGGGATCGAGGCGGGGCAGACCGTCGCGATCATCGGGATCGGCTTCCTAGGCGCCATCCTCACCAGGCTCTGCACCGATGCCGGGGCGCGGGTGATCGCCATTTCCCGCCGCCCCTTCTCTCTGGACGTGGCCCGGCGTATGGGGGCTGCGGAGGTGATCCCGATGGAGGATCACAACGCCATCATCGCGCAGGTGAAGGACCTCACCGGCGGCGTGTTCTGCGACCGGGTGATCGAGGCGGTGGGCAAGCAATGGCCCCTCGACCTCGCGGCGGAGCTGACCAGGGAGCGCGGCCGGCTGATCGTCGCCGGCTACCACCAGGACGGGCCGCGGCAGGTCAATATGTGGCTCTGGAACTGGCGCGGGATCGACGTGATCAATGCCCATGAGCGCGATCCCAAAACCTATATCGACGGCATCCGCCAAGCGGTGGAGGCCGTGGCCTCGGGCCGGCTCGACCCCAGTAGCCTTTATACCCACTCCTACAGCCTGGACCGGCTGGACGAAGCGTTGAACGCCACCCGCGACCGGCCGGACGGCTTCCTCAAAGCACTGGTGACGCCCTGATGAGCGAACTCATGACCGACACGCCGCGAGCGGCGGCAACCGACCGTCCGCGTATCGGCTTCCTCGGCGTGGGCTGGATCGGTCGGCACCGCATGCAGGCCATGCTGGAGACGGGCGCCGTGGAGGCCGCGGCCATCGCCGATCCTTCGCCGGAAATGGCTGCCGAAGCGCAGAAGCTGGCGCCGGGGGCGGAGCTGGTTGCGGACCTGGACGGATTGCTCGACGCCGGCGTCGACGGGGTGGTGATCGCCACGCCGAGCGCGATGCATGCCGAGCAGTCCATCCGCGCCCTGGAACGTGGCGTCGCCGTGTTCTGCCAGAAGCCGCTGGGGCGCACGGCGGCGGAGGCCAAGGCCGTGGTGGATGCCGCGCGCCGGGCCGACAGGCTGCTGGGCGTCGATCTCTCCTACCGCGCCACGGATGGGATGCGGCACATCCGCGAGATCGTGCAGCGGGGGGATCTGGGACGCATCTATGCCGTCGACCTCGTCTTCCACAACGCCTATGGCCCGGACAAGCAGTGGTTCTACGATCCGGCACTGTCGGGCGGCGGCTGCGTGATGGATCTCGGGGTCCATCTGGTCGATCTGGCCCTCTGGACTCTCAGCTTCCCCAAGGTCACCGACGTATCCGGAAAGCTGTTCTCCGGCGGTGAGCCGCTGGGACCCAGCCCGGACCGGGTGGAGGATTTTGCCGTTGCGACCATCGGGTTGGAGACGGGGACTGCGGTCCAGGTGGCCTGCTCCTGGCGGCTCCAGGCCGGCTGCGATGCCATGATCTCTGCCGCCTTCTACGGCACCCAGGGCGGGGCGGCGTTGCGGAACGTGGACGGTTCCTTCTACGACTTCGTGGCGGAGCGGTATCGGGGCACGTCGCGTGAGACGCTGGCGAGCCCGCCGGATGCCTGGGGCGGCCGCGCGGCAGCGGAATGGGCGCGGCGGCTGGCATCGGGCGACCGCTTCGATCCGGAGGCTGATCGGCTGGTGGAGGTCTCCGCCGTGTTGGACCGTATCTACGGACGGTGATTCGACGATGTAGATGTGATCTGAGTTACGGCGCAGGCGACGCTTCCGCCTGCGCCGTAACTGCTGTTGGACGGGGCACATTCCTGGGAGCGGTCATCGAGCGATTGAGTGTTCCAACCTCTTGACTCGTGAAGATGGAAACGACTTGGAACCGCAGGAAATCGCCTGTGGGTACTGTCGTTGCGCTGTGTTGTTCTGCTATAGTTCCGGTTTGGCCGCGGATTCGGCCTGTGAGGGGCGGGATGGCGCGCGGCGGCTTGAGACGGCAGATACGATCGATGCTGAGCTGGCTCGGCGTCGTCGTGTTTGGTGCAGGCGTCGCCGGGGTCTCGTCACCCCAGCCCGACATCCACCAGAGCATACAATCCATCCTCCCTGAATCCATCAGGAAGCTGATCCCGACCGTTGCAGACCCGATTCGTGACCGCTTGGCCTGCGAGCGGGCGGTGGAGTTGCTGTTCAAAGCGGATTCCAGGTCTGAGCGGGCAGAGGCCGCAGCCATCGTGGATCATCTCGACTGCCATCTGGCAGAGCATGTCGCGCAGATGGGCAACGCCAACTCCCGATAAAAGCGGTCTGACAAACCGGACGCGTGAGTCGGGATTGATAAAGGCAGAAACCAAACGAGCAACAATGGGCAGCCATGGGTCCACATGGTGCCATGGCACCAAATCGGTGCGCGCCTGCCGAGCCGCGCCGTGCCGACTCTGATCCGATGTATAAGCTATCCAGGAAGAGATTGGCTGGGGGACTAGGATTCGAACCTAGACTGGCGGAGTCAGAGTCCGCTGTCCTACCGTTAGACGATCCCCCAACCGGGTCGATGACTGTCAAAACTCCGCCGCTTGGGCTCGGTTCCGGCTGGTGCGGTGTTGGCCGCGCCGTTTGCCGTCGGTCATCGTGTGGGGCGGGCTTCTAGCACAGGGTTTCAGGCTTGTGAACCCCTTCTGTTCAGAAATTTTTTTGTCATGAACCGGCGCGGTGCCGCAGTTTGGCGGCCGGGGTCCTTGCACATGGCGGGCCATGCGCTACCATGAGGGATAGGCATGGCTGCATGCCTGCGGCGATCCGGTGAATGGGGCGGCGAGTCCGCCCCGGCGGAGGACAAGTGGACGCGGCGGTCGCATCAGAGTCGTTCCAGCCCCAGAGCGCTGAGTCGAGCGCGTGCGGCGGCTGGCAGTCCGAGCCAGGGGAAGCGCCCTGGCGCCGACGCGCGCCCGTACTGGCGGCGCTCGACCTGGGGACCAACAACTGCCGCCTGCTGATCGCAAGGCCCCAGCGCGACGGATTCAGGATCATCGATGCTTTCTCCCGCGTCGTGCGGCTCGGCGAAGGGCTGACGCGCAGCGATCATCTTTCCGATGAAGCCATGGGGCGCACGGTTTCCGCCCTGAAGGTCTGCCGGTCAAAGATGGATCGGCGCGGTGTCACACTGGCGCGCGCCGTGGCGACCGAAGCCTGCCGGCGGGCGGGGAATTGCCGGGAGTTCCTTGAGCGGGTCCAGAGCGAGGCCGGGCTGGATCTGGAGATCATTTCCACCCGGGAGGAGGCGCGGCTGGCGTTGAACGGCTGCGCGCCGCTGCTGAATCCGTTCCTGCAGCACGCCATCGTCTTCGATATCGGCGGCGGCTCCACCGAGCTGATGTGGATTCGCATCCAGCGGGGGCGGCCTAAACTGATCGACCAGGTCTCCATCCCGCTGGGCGTGGTGAACCTGACTGAGCTGCATGGCGGCGACCGGGTCACCCAGGCCGATTATCAGGCCATGGTCGGCCGGGTCGCCGCGGCGATCGCGCCGTTCGAGCAACGCAATCACATCTCGGACATGGTGCGCGCCGGGCGGGTCCAGATGCTGGGAGCGTCCGGAACCGTCACGACCTTGGCCGGCATCCGCATCGGGTTGCAGCGCTACGACCGGTCCAAGGTGGATGGGACCTGGCTGCCGCGCACAGACGCCCGGGATATCAGCCGCAAGCTGTTGGAGCTCGATTATCTGGGTCGGGCCGAATATGCCTGTGTCGGACGCGACCGGGCCGATCTGGTCATTGCCGGCTGCGCCGTGCTGGAAGCGATCTGGGACCTCTGGCCGGTGTCGCAACTCCGCATCGCGGACCGCGGGGTACGTGAGGGTATCCTGTTCGATCTCGCCGCGTCCGCCCGCCATCGGGATTGAGACTGAGCGGCCCGGCGGCGCGGGACGGGCATGCCGCGTCAGTGCTTGCCTTTGGGCGCGTCTCCGCCGATATGGCAGAGCCAGTTAAAAGCCCTCCGCCCGCACCGGATCAAGCAGAAGTCCCATGAATAAGAAATCCTCCGGCAGTGGCACGGTCCCGACCGGCCGCCAGACCGCCGTCCGGGTGAAGACCGCCAAGCGCCGCTCGGTCTCCTCCGCCCGCTGGCTTGAGCGGCAGTTGAACGATCCCTATGTGGCCGAGGCCAAGAAGCGCGGCTATCGCAGCCGGGCGGCGTTCAAGCTGCTTCAACTCGATGAGAAGTTCGGGTTCCTGAAGCGCGGTCAGCGCGTGGTCGACCTGGGCGCCGCGCCCGGCGGCTGGGCCCAGGTGGCGGTGGAGAAGGGGGCGGCGAAGGTCATCGGCATCGACCTGCTGGAGGTGGAGCCGGTTCCGGGCGCCACCATCATCCAGATGGATTTTCTGGCCCCGGACGCGCCGGACCGGCTGAAGGAGCTGCTGGGCGGCGAGGCGGACATCGTCATGTCCGACATGGCTGCCAACACCACCGGCCATCCGCCGACAGACCATCTGCGTATCATGGGCTTGGCGGAGGCGGCCTATGCCTATGCGGAGGAGGTGCTGGCGCCCGGCGGGGTCTTCATCTGCAAGCTGTTCAAGGGCGGGGCCGAGAAGGAACTGTCCGACGCGCTGAAGCGCAACTTCGCCACGGTGCGTAATGCCAAGCCGGCCGCCAGCCGCGCGGACAGCGCCGAGAGCTATATCGTCGCCATCGGTTTCCGCGGTGGGGAGCAGGCGGCGGACAAGGCGTAAACCGCAACCCTTCCCCCCATATCTGGTGTCTTCACTTCCCGCCGCCCGTGTGTATAGTGCGGCGAACCTTGTGATCCGGGACGTTGGCAGCTGTTGGGCGTGAGTGCCCTGCGGGGCCGCGGCCCATAGCCCTATTCGACGTGCGGCGGCATCGTGGAGCGCGATCCCGCCGGGGAGAGAAGGTTCATGACGCTGCCCGCCCGAAGCGACCGTATCCGCGAAGCCCTGACCTTCGACGATGTCCTGCTGGTCCCGGCGGAGTCGAGCGTCATGCCGGCCGAGGTCGACACCCGCACTCGCCTGACCAAAAACATTGAGCTTGGCATTCCGCTGATGTCCGCCGCCATGGACACGGTGACGGAATCGGCCCTGGCCATTGCCATGGCCCAGGCCGGCGGCATGGGCGTCATCCACCGCAACATGGATATCGAGCGCCAGGCGGAGGAAGTCCGCAAGGTGAAGCGGTTCGAGAGCGGCATGGTGGTGAACCCCATCACCATCCAGCCCGACAACACCCTGGCCGACGCGCTGCAACTCATGGCCCATCACCGCATCTCCGGCATTCCGGTGACGGATGCGGCCGGCAAGCTGGTAGGCATTCTCACCAACCGCGACGTCCGCTTCGCCACCAACCCCCATCAGCCCGTGTCCGAGCTGATGACGCGGGAGAACCTGATCACCGTCCGCGAGGGCGTCGATCGGGTGGAGGCCAAGCGGCTGCTGCACACCCACCGGATCGAGAAGCTGCTGGTGGTGGACGACGATTACCGCTGCGTCGGCCTGATCACGGTGAAGGACATCGAGAAGGCCCAACTCCACCCCAACGCCTGCAAGGACGACAAGGGCCGGCTGCGCGCCGCCGCGGCCACCGGCACCGGTCCGGACGGGCTGGCGCGGGCGGAGGCGCTGTTCGATGCGGGCGTGGATGTGCTGGTGGTCGACACCGCGCACGGGCACAGCCGCAAGGTGGCGGACGCCGTCGGCGCCGCCCGCAAGCTCAGCAACTACACCCAGATCGTGGCGGGCAACGTCGCCACGGCAGCGGCGGCGAAGAGCCTGATCGACGCCGGGGCGGATGCGGTGAAGGTGGGCATCGGCCCTGGCTCCATCTGCACCACCCGCATCGTGGCCGGCGTCGGCGTGCCGCAGCTCACCGCCGTGCTGGACGTGGTGGAGGAGTGCCGGCGCCATGGCGTGCCGGTGATCGCCGACGGCGGCATCAAATATTCCGGCGACCTCGCCAAGGCCATTGCCGCCGGCGCCGATGTCGCCATGCTGGGCAGCCTGTTCGCCGGCACGGATGAAAGCCCGGGCGAGGTAATCCTGTACCAGGGCCGCAGCTACAAATCCTACCGCGGCATGGGCAGCGTCGGCGCCATGGCCCGCGGCTCCGCCGACCGCTACTTCCAGGCGGAAGTGACCAACACGCTGAAGCTGGTGCCGGAAGGCGTGGAAGGCCGTGTGCCCTACAAGGGGCCGATCAACGCCGTGGTCCACCAGCTCATCGGCGGGCTGCGCGCGGCCATGGGTTATACCGGCTGCGGCACGATCAAGGACATGCACGAGAAGACGGAGTTCGTGCGGATCACCAATGCCGGCCTGCGCGAAAGCCATGTGCACGACATCACCATCACCAACGAGTCACCGAATTACCGGCCGGGCTGAGGATCGATGCGTAGGTCGGTCGCGCCCAGGCGCGGCCGACAGCGCCCGGTAAGTGTCGGCCACGCTTGCGCGTGACCGACCTACGGGAAATTTTGTCATAGGCGGATGGTTCGGAGCGTGGCATCGCCGTTTGCCAAGCTCAGGGAGAAGCCATTTCGCGAGTTGCGCAGGTTTATGGGCGGCCTCACCCCGAGCTTGTCGTAGGGGCACGGCTGCTCCAGCCGGCAAGGGTTATTCATGCTCCAGATCGACTCCCCCCAGAACCCGCGCTACCGCACTTGGCTTTCCCTGCTGGAGGGTCGCGGCATCCGCAAGGCGCGGCGGTTCCTGCTGGCGGGGCTGAAGACGGTGCCGGAGGCCCTGGCGCGCTGGCCGGAGCGGTTCGGGGAGCTGCTGACGGACGATCCGGCAAGGATCGAGGGCTGGAGCCTGCCGGCCAACGTCCAGCCGGTGCTGCTGGCGAAACCGCTGTTCCGGGAGCTGGATGTGTCCGGCACACACGCGCCGCTGCTGGTGGGCACGGTGCCGGAAATGCCTTCAGCAAACCTGTCCGCCGCCCCGAAGGGGCTGGAGCTGGTCTGCGCCCTGTCCGATCCCAGCAATCTCGGGGCCCTGCTGCGCAGCGCCGCCAGCTTCGGCGCGAGCCGGGTGGTCCTGCTGGAGGAGGCGGCGAACCCGTTCCATCCGCGGGCGACCCGTGCCGCCAGCAACGCCCTCTTCGAGTTGGAACTGGCGCGCGGCCCCCGCTTCGCGGAGCTGGGCGACATCGCCGGGCCGGTCTTCGCATTGGATGCTGGCGGCGAGGATCTGTCCCGGCTGGACTGGCCCTCCGACCTGCGCCTGATATTGGGGGAGGAGGGGCAGGGCGTGCCGGCAAATCTTTCTGCCCGCCGCCTGACCATCCCGACTACCGGCAGCGTCGAAAGCCTGAACGCCACGGTGGCCGCCAGCATCGCGCTGTTCTCCTGGTACAGCCGTCGTTGAGACGCAGGTTCAGATTATTCGTCTGCCTCCCGCGCCGCTCATCTGTTAAACCCCTGCTTTTTTCCGCATCGCCCGAAGTGAGTATCCGTCCATGACCCCTGCTGCGCGCTTCCAGGCGGCCGTCGAGCTGCTGTCCGAGATCGAGGCCACGGCGCGTCCGGCCGATGCCGTCACCAGCTTCTACTTCAAGAACCGCCGCTTCATCGGGTCCAAGGATCGGCAGGAGGTCTCCTCCCTGGTCTACTCCGTGATCCGCCACTGGGCGCGGCTGCACTGGTGGCTGGAGCGGGTGGACGGGCTGCCGAAGAGTGCGGTGAAGACGGATGCCGATTCCCGCGCGCTGCTGCTGGCCGAGGCGCTACTGATCCAGGGGCGGCGGGCGGACAGCGTGTCGGGCCTGTTCAATTCCGTGAAGTTCGGGCCTGCCCCGCTGACCGATGCGGAGCGGAAGCTGCTGCGCGACCTCGACAACCACACCGTCGACCATCCGCAGCAGCCGGAGCGCGTGCGCGCCGAGGTGCCGGAATGGGCGGAGGAGCCGCTGCGCGCCACCTTCGGCGAAAGATTCGTTACCGAGATGTCGGCGATGCTGGGGGAGGCGCCGCTGGATCTGCGCGTGAACCCGGTCAAGGCAACGCGCGAACAGGTGATCCAGGCGCTGACGGATGCCGGGCTGAAGGCAGCGCCGACCTCACTGTCGCCCTGGGGCGTGCGCTTGCGCTCCCGCTTCCCGGTCGCCACCTTGCCGGCCTTCAAGGAGGGCTGGTTCGAAATCCAGGATGAGGGGTCCCAGCTCGTTTCCCTGATCGCCGATGCGCAGCCCGGCATGCAGGTCGTGGATTTCTGCGCTGGTGCCGGGGGCAAGACTCTGGCCATGGCTGCGATGATGGACAATCGCGGCCGGGTCATGGCGACCGACGTGCTGGCGAACCGCCTGGAGCGGGCGAAGGAGCGGTTCCGCCGGGCCGGCCTGCACAATATCGAGACCCGCGGCCTCTCCAGCGAGCGGGACCCCTGGGTGAAGCGGCACAAGCGCAAGTTCGACCGGGTGGTGGTGGATGCGCCCTGCACCGGGACCGGCACCTGGCGGCGCAATCCGGACAGCCGCTGGCGTACGCTGGGGCCGGGGTTCGAGGAAATCCTGCCGCTCCAGGCCAATATCCTGGACAGCGCGGCCCGGCTGACGCGGCCCGGCGGACGGCTGGTCTATGCCACCTGCTCCCTTCTGCCGGAGGAGAATGAGCGGCAGGTGGAGGCGTTCCTGGCCGGACATCCGGATTTCGAGCTTCTGCCGATGGAGAAGGCCTGGCCGGAGCGGCTGGGGCCTGTGCCGGCCAGCGGCGATCATCTGCGCCTCACCCCCGCCCGGCACGACACGGACGGCTTCTTTGCCGCCGTGATGGTGCGCAAGGAGGAGGTGGTTGAGGCGGATGAGGATGCTGCGGCGGAGTGACCCGGCACTGCCGAAGGCCACTCGCCCACAGTACCGTTCCCTGGCATTCTGAATGCGGCGGGTCTGCGGGCCCGCCGCCCCGGACCAGGGAGAACGGCCATGGGCGGAGATGTCATGGGCCCCGCGGGGGCATATATCCGGCAAGCCACGCCCGCGGATGCGGGCGGCATTGCCTCCGTTCATGTGGAAAGCTGGCGATCCACCTATGCCGGCATCCTTCCTGACGACTTCCTGGTGCGTCTGTCGGTTCCGGCCTACACTGCGCGCTGGCGGCGGCTGCTGGGTGAACGGGAGGGCGGGCGGCGCACCCTTATCGGCTTGACGGCAGAGGGCATCCCTGTCGGTTTCGCCTCCTGCGGGCCGCAACGCACCTCGATCCATGGCTATGCGGGTGAGTTCTACGCCATCTATCTGGCCGACCATGTCCATGGCGCGGGTTGGGGGCGTTACATGCTGGGAAGCATGGCGCAGGAGCTGCTGAAGGAAGGCATGCGGTCCGCCGTGGTCTGGGTGCTGCGGGAGAATCCCTCCCGCTGGTTCTATGAACGGATGGGCGGTCAGCTCCTGGCCGAACAGCCGATCAGCTTCGCCGGAGCCCGCCTCACCGAGGTCGCCTATGGGTGGGAGGATCTGGTTCCGCTCTCCCGCTGTGGCGCCGGCCCGCGGGTCTGGTGAGTGGCGGGCATCCATCGTCCTTGATCTGCATGCCCCATAGGCATGACGCAGCGGCACCCGTCTGGCGCGCGTCCTGGCCTTGCGCCATAGTGGCGGCCGGTCCGTTCTGCCGGACCCAAGGTTTGGACGGGAGGACGCCGGATGGGTGCGTTGCGCGGCTTCATCGCCGTGGTGGACGGGCTGAATGAGTGGATCGGGCGCGCTGCCGCCTGGCTGACGCTTGGAACCGTTCTGGTCTGCTTCGCCGTTGTGGTGCTGCGCTACGGATTCGGCAGCGGCTATATCTGGCTTCAGGACCTCTATGTCTGGCAGCACGCGGCCGTGTTCATGCTGGGGGCCGGCTATACCTTCATCCATGGCGGCCATGTGCGCGTGGACGTGCTGTATGGCCGTGCAGGCCCGCGCCGCCAGGCATGGCTGGATATCGTCGGAACGGTGGTTTTCCTGCTGCCCTGGCTGGTGGTGCTGGCCTGGATGAGCGGACCGTTCATCCTGTCGAGCTGGCATATCCGGGAGGCGTCGGGCCAGACCGGCGGGCTGCCGGGCGCCTATCTGATGAAGACCCTGATCTGGGTGTTCTGCGGGCTGGTCGGGCTGCAGGGGCTGGCCCTGATCGCGCGGCGCGTGCTGTTCCTGGCGGGCGATGAAAGCCACGCCCCCGCAGCCGGGCATTAGGGGCGGGCGCGCATCATGGACCCGGCTCTGATCGGTGAAATTCTCGCCATCCTCATGTTCCTCGGCACCATCGGGGCGGTGCTGCTGGGATATCCGGTCGCCTTCACCCTGGCCGGGACGGGATTGATCTTCGCCCTGCTGGGCCAATGGCTGGACGTGTTCGATCCCGCCCTGCTCACAGGCCTCGCCAATCGCTACTTCGGCACCATGATGAATGAGGTGCTGGTGGCGGTGCCGCTCTTCGTCTTCATGGGCGTGATGCTGGAACGGTCCCGGCTGGCGGAGGACCTGCTGACCACGATGGGGGAGCTGTTCGGGAACCTGCGCGGCGGGCTCGGCATCTCCGTGGTGCTGGTGGGCACGCTGCTGGCGGCCAGCACCGGCATCGTTGGGGCCACGGTGGTGACCATGGGGCTGCTGTCGCTGCCGGCCATGGTGCGGGCCGGCTACGACCCCAGGCTGGCAGCGGGCGTGATCTGTGCCTCGGGCACGCTGGGGCAGATCATTCCGCCCTCCACCGTGCTGATCTTCATGGGCGACATGCTCCAGGGCGCTAACCAGCAGGCGCAACTCGCCATGGGAAATTTTGCGCCGGCCCCCATCAGCGTGGGGCAGCTTTTCGCTGGAGCCCTGATACCCGGCGTGGTCCTATCGTTGATGTATATGGGCTGGGTGGTGCTGAAGGCGGTATTGGACCCGCAGAGCTGCCCGGCGCTGCCGCTGGACCCGGCGGCACGGGCGGCGCTGCCGCGCAAGGTGCTGGTCTCGCTGGTTCCGCCGCTTCTGCTGATCGTGGCGGTGCTGGGATCGATCCTGACCGGCATCGCCTCGCCAACCGAATCCGCCAGCGTGGGCGCCGTCGGGGCCATGCTGCTGGCGGCGACGCGGCGGCAGCTCACCCTCCCGATCCTGCGGGAGGTGATGCGCAGCACGCTCACCATCTCCTCCATGGTGTTCGTCATCCTGCTCGGGGCCTCGGTCTTCAGCCTGGTCTTCCGCGGGCTGGGCGGGGAGGAGCTGGTGCACGACGCGCTCACGGCCATGCCGGCCGGCAAGTGGGGCGCGCTGATCGCGGTCATGCTGCTGATGTTCGTGCTGGGCTTCTTCCTGGATACGTTCGAGATCATCTTCATCGTCGTGCCGATCACCGCACCCGTGCTGATCCGGCTGGGGGTGGACCCGCTGTGGCTCGGGGTGATGATGGGCATCAATCTGCAGACCAGCTTCCTGACCCCGCCCTTCGGGTTCGCCCTGTTCTATCTGCGCGGCGTTGCGGGAAAGCTTGTCAGCACGGTCCAGATCTACCGCGGGGCGGTGCCCTTCATCGGCATCCAGCTTCTGGCCGTCGGCTTGGTTCTGGCCGTCCCGCAGACGACCCTCTGGCTGCCGAACCGGCTGTTCGAAGCGCCCGTCCGGACGGCGACGGTTCCGGTCGCTGTGCAGGCCCCGCGGGAATCCGCCGCTCCATCTGGCGGAGCAGGTTTCGAGGAGGAAACCAGCTTCGATAACCTATTCGGGGAGCCCGAGCCGGGAACCCGGCCGCCGCCGGATTGGGGCGACCGGTTCGACAATCTGTTCGAGGATTGAGCAGCCGGCCTATGTGCCGAAGCTCTGCACCAGGCTGCCCACCACCAGATACCAGCCATCCACGAGCACGAAGAAGATCAGCTTGAAAGGCAGGGCAACCATGGTGGGCGGAAGCATCATCATGCCCATGGCCATCAGCACGCTGGACACCACCATGTCGATGACCAGGAAGGGCACGAAGATCAGGAAGCCGATCTCGAAGGACCGCTTCAGCTCCGACAGCATGAAGGCGGGGATGACGACCTGAAGCGGGACATCCTTCGGGTCCGCGACCGGCGGCGTCCTCGAGATGTTCATGAACAGCTCCAGGTCCCGCTCCCGCACATGGGTCATCATGAAGCCGTGGAACGGCTCCACAGCGCGGGAGAACGCGGTCATCTCGTCGATGTCCTCGTTGATCAGCGGCTGGATGCCGTTCTGCCAGCTCTGCTGCAGGACCGGCGCCATGATGAAGAAGGTCAGGAACAGGGCAAGGCTGACCAGAACCTGGTTCGGCGGCACCTGCATCGTGCCCATGGCGCTGCGCAGGAAGCTCAGCACGATGGTGATCCGCACGAAGCAGGTCATCATCACCAGGATGCTGGGCGCCAGCGACAGCACCGTCAGCAGCGCCACGAACTGGATGATGCGGCCGGTGGTGCTGCCGGTCTGGTCGCCGAGATCGATGGACAGGCTCTGCGCCGCGGCCGGACCCGCCCAGACCGCGAAGCCGGCCAGAAGCAGGACGAGCGCCGCCGGCAGCAGGCGGCGCAGAGAGGCCGGCAGATCGTGGGCGAGGCGGGTCAGCATGGTCATGGCCGTTCAGGTCCCCGCGCCGAGGCGTCGGATTTCAAGGCGTCGGGGGCAGCGGTTTCCTGCCCGGCGCGCACCAAGGCATCGTCGAAGCTCTCCGCCGCCTTGGCAGGGATTCCGGATTCCACCACAAGGTCCTTGTCGATGCCCAGCAGCAGCAGATGCTCCACCCCGTCCCGGCGCACCAGGACGAGACGCCGCCGCGCATCAAGGCCAAGCACTTCGACCACGGAAAGGCGGCGAACGCCCTTCGCCCGGCTGATCGCCAGCCCCGCGCTGGGACCATAACGGCGTAGAAGCAGGGCGAACACGCCCACCAGCCCAAGCACAAAGGCCAGGGCCATCACGAACCGCAGATAGTCGGCGATGTTCATCGGCTTCCCCGCGGCGCGGCGGGACCGGTCATGGCAGTGGTCAGAGCCGGATTCACGTTTCCTCCGTCCTGCGGTAGGCCGCGGCGGCGCGCTTGCGGGCTTCCGGCGTCTCCTGCTGGGGCAGGGCCGCGCCGTGAACGGAGGTCAGTTCGCCGGCGATGGCGTCCAACTGCTCGACCAGCATGTCAAGGGCAGGCAGGAGCATCCGGGCTTCCGGGGCAGGAAGAGCGACCACCGCCTCCAGCGTCTGCTGGACCTCCCGGTCCAGTCCGGCAAGGTCCACCATCCGGCCAGCGCGGACCAGATCGGCGCTGTTGGCCAGAACCTGCCGGAGCCTGTCCAGGGCGCGGGCAACATCCTCGGCTCCGCCCGGCGCGGCTGTCTCACTGCTCATCAAGCGCTCTCCGAATTGGCGGACGGGGCGGTGCCATTGGCGCGGTAGAGATAGGCAAGGATTTCCGCCACGGCGGCGATTGCTTCCACTGGAATCTCGCTGTCCACATCGATCACGGACAGGATTTCCGCAAGATCCGCATCCTCGCGCACCTTCACTCCGCTGGCGAAGGCCAGTTCCAGAATCTGTTCCGCCATGGCCCCGCGGCCGGTCGCCACGATGCGAGGAAGGCCGCCATTGGCGGGGTCGTGGCGCAACGCCACGGCGACCTGCCGCCGCGCGGACGGCCCCTGGCCGCCCTGCTGTTCCTCAATGGGTTTTTCGGCGGTCACGTTCGAACGTTCCTGGGGCGCTTCGCGGAAAACTCGGCCAGATGGTGTCGCCGATGCTGTCCAATTCAGCTTAACAAATCCTCTCCAGCCGTAAACCCCGGCAGTAGTACCGTTTTCCGTTTATTAACCGTGCGGAAGGAGTATGATTTCAAGTGGAGGCTGGGCGGTGGCCCGTCCGTTGCATGGTGTTCCGCCTGAAGCGGCGGCGGACATAGGGGATGAATGCCATGGACCTGAGAAATCTGGGTCTGTTCCGGGTGATGACGGATAAAATGGCTTGGCATAACCAGCGGCAGGAAATTCTTGCCCGGAACGTGGCCAATGCGGACACGCCGGAGTACCGGCCCCACGACATCGTCCCCTTCGACTTCAAGCGGGAACTCCGACAGGCGAAAGGGCTGCCGCTCTCGGGGCAGAAGCCCGGCCACCTTTCCGTCTCGATGGACGGGGACGCCTACCGGGAGGGCAAGACCCGGACGAGCTATGAGACGGCGCCGGCCGGAAACGCGGTGGTGCTGGAGGAGCAGATGATGCTGGTCGGCCGCAACGCCGCCGATTACCAGACCCTGCTGAACATCTACCGCAAGCAGGTGGGCATGCTGCGCACGGCCATTGGCCGTAGCGGCACCCAGTAAGCGCCGGGAGGAGGGGTAAGGAATGTCTACGGACCTGATGAAGAGCCTCGCGATCTCCGCCTCCGGCATGAAGGCGCAGGGTACGCGGTTGCGCATCATTTCGGAAAATCTGGCGAACGCCAACTCGACCGCGCCTTCGCCGGGTGATCTGCCCTACCGCCGCAAGGTGGTCCTGTTCCAGAACGCGCTAGACCGCGAACTCGGCCTCGACACGGTGCAGGTGAAAAAGATCGATGTCGACCGCAGCGATTTCCAACGCCGCTACGATCCCGGACATCCCAGCGCCGATGCCGACGGCTATGTGCTGATGCCCAATGTCAGCACGCTCGTGGAATCCATGGACATGCGCGAGGCGCAGCGGAGCTACGAGGCGAACCTGAACGTGATCGAAAGCACGCGCCAGATGATCATGCGCACCGTCGATCTGCTGCGGAACTGATGTCCGTGTCTGCGGACAAGGAGTGAGCGAACATGGCGATACCTTTTTCCAATGCCGCGGCGGCCTATGCGAACGCTGCCTCCCGTGCGGTCAAGCCGGGCGGCGGGTCCGAAGCCGCGGACGGCCCGTCCTTCGGCGAGATGCTGCGGAGCGCTACGGAGCAGGCGGTCGAGGTGATGCATACGGGTGAGCAGAAGTCGCTGGAAGGCGCCATCGGCAAGGCCGACCTGACGGATGTGGTGAATGCCGTCACGAACGCGGAGACAACGATGCAGGCGGTCGTTTCCGTCCGCGACCGCGTCATCAGCGCGTATCAGGAAATCCTTCGCATGCCCATGTGACGGCCAGCCGGGTTCGCATGACCGACGCCGAAGCAATCGATGTGGCGCGCGAAGCGCTTTACATCTCCCTGATCGTATCCGGGCCGCTGCTGATGATCGCGCTGGTCATCGGCCTGTCCGTGTCGCTGTTCCAGGCACTCACCCAGATTCAAGAACAGACGCTGACCTTCATCCCGAAGATCGTGGCCCTGTTCGTCTCGCTCGTCTTTCTGCTGCCTTTCATGCTGGCGCAGCTCCGCGGGTTGATGGACGGCCTCATGGACAAGATCATCGCCATCGGCGTGGGCGGATAGCATGGATCTGGCGGCATTCGTCGGCGGGTCCGCCTTCGCTTTCATGCTGGTATTCGTCCGCCTGGGCAGCGCCTTCCTCATCATGCCGACGGTGGGGGAGCAGTTCGTCAATCCTCGCATCCGGCTGCTGTTCAGCCTTGCCACCACGCTGCTGGTAACGCCGGTGGTGACGCCGCAGCTTCCGCCGGCTCCGTCGGCGCCGGCCGATCTGGTGGCGCTGATCCTGGCCGAGGTGCTGGTGGGCCTGTTCATCGGAACAATCGCACGGGTGATGATGTCGGCGCTCGAGGTGGCAGGACACTTCATCGCCTCCCAACTCGGGCTTTCCGCAGCACAGGCCTTCAATCCCGCCCTGGCCAGCCCCAGCACGCCCGTTGGGGCATTGCTTGGCATTCTGGCCCTGTTGCTGATCTTCGCCACCGACCTGCACCACATGCTGATCCTGGCAGTGGTGGACAGCTACACGCTGTTCCAGCCCGGCGTCTGGATGCCGCTGGGCGATGTTGCGCAGCACATGACCCGGGTGGTGTCGCAGAGCTTTCTGGTCGGCATGCAGATGGCCGCACCCTTCGTCGTCATCGGGCTGATGTTCTATCTGGGGCTCGGGCTAGTATCCCGGCTGGTTCCGACCATCCAGGTCTTCTTCGTCGGCCTGCCGATCCAGACGATGCTGGGCACGCTGCTGCTGAGCCTCAGCCTCTCCGCCCTGATGCTGTTCTGGCTGGCTGCGTTCGAGGCCCAGCTTATTCCGTTGCTGACGCCCTAGACGGGAGGACGGGCCGATGGCGGAAGATCAGGACGAAGCCTCAAAAACAGAAGACGCATCTGCGAAGAAGCTGGCCGACGCCAGACAGAAGGGGCAGGTCCCGAAATCGCAGGAGTTCAACCATCTGTTCATCATCGGCGCCAGTCTGGTGCTGACGATGACGGTGCTGCCCTGGTCGTTCGGCCAGATGGCCGAGAGCATCCGGCCCTTTCTTGAACGCCCCCATACCATCCCCATGGACCCGGGGGGATTGGCGCCCATCCTGCTGAACGTGCTGTTCAAGAGCGGCATCGGCTTTCTGCCGCCGCTCCTTCTGCTTCTGCTGGCCGGCGTGATGGCGTCCGTCGTGCAGGTCGGCTGGCTTGTCAGTACCGAAAACTTCCTGAGCTTCAAGTTGAGCCGGCTGAATCCACTGACCAATCTGAAGCAGAAATTCTCGGTCAAGAACCTGGTGGAGTTCGGAAAGTCGCTGGCGAAGCTGGCCCTTGTCGGTACGGTCGTCTTCTTCGTGCTGCTGCCGCTCTGGGGTGGGGTGGAGCATCTGATCGCCCTACCTGTCACGGCGTTGGTGGATGAGGCAATGGGCATCGCGGCGAAGGTCATGTTCGCCGTCGTGATGGTGCTTCTGGTGCTGGCGCTTGCCGACTACACGTACCAGCGCTTCGCCTTCATGAAGCAGATGCGCATGACCAAGCAGGAGATGAAGGACGAGTTCAAGCAGATGGAGGGCGATCCGCTGATCAAGGCGAAGATCCGCCAACTGCGTATGGAGCGGTCCCGGGGCCGCATGATGGCGGCCGTGCCGGAGGCGGATGTGGTGGTCACGAACCCGACCCACTATGCCGTCGCCCTGAAGTACGACCAGCTGAACATGGCCGCGCCTAAGGTCGTCGCCATGGGGCAGGACCATATCGCGTTGCGCATCCGCGAGCTCGCCAAGGAGCACGACGTGCCTATCGTGGAGAACCCCCCGTTGGCCCGTGCGCTCTATGCCACGGCGGAAATCGATGAGGAAATCCCGGCGGAGCATTATAAAGCAGTGGCGCAGGTCATTTCATACGTGTTCAAACTGCGCCAGCGCCCAGTGGGCGGCCGTCCGGACTGACGGACATATCCGCAGACCCCTGGAGGGCGGCAGACGCGCAGAGTCCGGGAAAACCCAGATTGCACCAGAACAGCCCGTTCCATCCCCGCAATTCCACCGGACAGACCGCGCCCAATCTTCCGGTCCTCATCCTTGTGCTGGGGCTGCTGGCAGTCGCGCTGTCGGTCTTCGCACTGGTCGGAATGCTCAGCTCTTCTGTCGCGTTTGCGGGGCTGCTCGTCCTGTCCGTCGGTGTGACCGCATCGGCCTTGTTGATGCGGAAGCGGGCGGTCCGGCCGGCTCCGGACAGCTTACTCCCGGACCTGCGGCCGGAACCGGATGAGCCGGCCTGGAAGGCAGAGGCTGCGGCGGGAGAGACGCCGCCGGAACAGCTGGCCCCTGCGCCGTCGGTCGGACGGGCGCCGGGCATCGCCGATGCCGTCGCCATTCTGGCGGAGCATTTCCCCATCGGCATGGTCATAACTGCCGGGGACGGGCGCATTCTGTCCGTGAACGGGCGGCTGGCCGAGTGGTTGGGCCGGGAGGAGGCGGACCTGGTGGGCAGGCCGCTACATGATCTGATCGCCGGCCGTCCAGGGAACCTGCCGACCCACGCTTTGACCCCGCGCCCCGAACGGGAGGCGGAGCTACTGCTGAGCAGGGCAGATGGAACCACCCTGCTTGCCATGCTGATGGAGATCGACCTACCGGAGGATGGAGGGCAGCGCACGGTGACGCTGATCCGTCAGGCCGGCGACACTGCCGAACTGCGGATGCAGTTGGCGCGGGAGCAGCACCGCTTCTCCCGCTTCTTCGAGTTCGCCCCAATCGGCATCGCCCTGGTCGACCCCGACCTGAAGCTGGTGGATTGTAATCAGACCTTCCAGTCCTTTGCCGCCAAGTCCCTGGACGAGATACGCGGCAAGTCCGTGGCCTTGCTGGTGCCGCGCGACCAGCGGGCGGATTTTGTGGCCAGACTTTCGGCCGTTGGCGGGGGCGGGGACGTTACTCCGGACCAGCCGCTGGAAGTACGGATCGGCGGGGCTGGCGGGCCGGTGGTCAACATCTATGTCCGCCGGTTCGATGCGGAGGGCGATCTTGGCGTCCCGGGCCTCATCCTGCACGTCGTCGACATGACGGGGCAGAAGAACTTGGAAGCCCAGTTCGCCCAGTCGCAGAAGATGCAGGCCATTGGCCAGCTCGCCGGCGGCGTGGCGCACGACTTCAACAATCTGCTGACCGCGATGATCGGGTTCTGCGACCTGCTGCTGCTGCGGCACAAGCCGGGCGACCATTCCTTCATCGACATCATGCAGATCAAACAGAATGCCAACCGGGCCGCGAACCTGGTCCGGCAGCTTCTGGCCTTCTCCCGGCAGCAGACGCTTCAGCCCAGAGTGCTGAACATCACCGATGTGCTGGGAGAGCTGTCAAATCTGCTGCGCCGCCTGATCGGTGAGAACATCGAGCTGCGGATGGTCCACGGGCGCGATCTCGGGCTTGTGAAGGTGGACCAGGGCCAGTTGGAGCAGGTGATCATCAATCTGGCGGTCAATGCCCGTGACGCCATGGCCGGCGGCGGGCGCCTGACCATCACCACATCGAATTTCTCCGCCGAAAAGCCCGTGAACCGGCAGACGGAAGTGATGCCGCCCGGCGATTATGTGGTGGTCGAGGTGCAGGATACAGGCTGCGGCATCCCGAAGGAGAATCTGCAGCGGATTTTCGAGCCCTTCTTCTCGACCAAGGAGATCGGGTCGGGCACCGGCCTGGGGCTCTCTACCGTCTACGGCATCGTGCGACAGACGGGCGGATTCGTGTTCGTCGACTCCGTACCGGGCGAGGGCGCGACATTCTCCATCTTCCTTCCGCGCCATGTGGAAACGGTCCAGACCGCCGCCGCCGCGGAGGCGAAGGAGCGCACGCCGGCCGACTTGACCGGTATGGGAACGATCCTGCTGGTGGAGGATGAGGACGCGGTGCGGGTGTTCGGCGCCAGGGCGCTCCGCAACAAGGGCTATCACGTCATGGAAGCCCGGCATGCCGAGCAGGCGCTTGAATTGCTGCGCAAGGACGGGGTGCAGATCGATCTCATCATCACCGATGTGGTGATGCCGCAGATGGACGGACCGACCCTGATCAAGGAA
This sequence comes from Indioceanicola profundi, assembly GCF_003568845.1. Lineage (NCBI taxonomy): Bacteria > Pseudomonadati > Pseudomonadota > Alphaproteobacteria > Rhodospirillales > Azospirillaceae > Indioceanicola > Indioceanicola profundi. The sequence goes on from NZ_CP030126.1 coordinate 1,160,384, forward strand.
GTCCGGAAGTTCCGGCCGGAGATAAAGGTGATCTTCATTTCCGGCTATACCGAGGACCGGTTCCGGAGCGCCATGGACGACGGTGAAACGCTGGAGTTCCTGCCCAAGCCGTTCAGCCTGAAGCAACTCGCCTCCAAGGTGAAGGAAGTCATGTCGGGCTGAAGCGCGACCGCTTCCATTATTCCCGTTCCACCCAGTCCCCCTCCGGCGTCAGGCAGAGCTGTGACGCGCCCGGCGTTGCGGCCGGCTGGCAGTAGCCCGGAACATCCGGGTCCGCCGCGCCCAGGTTCGGCGTGGTGATCGACCGGAGATCGGGGAAGGGGGCTCCCGGAATTCCTTGCACCGCATAGGGGTCGCCGCCCAGCAGCGGCGAGTCCAGACCGGTGATGAGGCCGGCGGGGGGCGTTCCCAGAGCGACTTCCGGCTCCCGCTCCCGACCGTAGAGCCTTTCATAAGGGTCGGTCGGCATCGAACCCGCTGCCGTGCCGCTCCAACTCGGACCGCGCGGCTCCAGGCCCCGGCCGGCAGGGGCGTACCAGCCGCGGTCGTCGAGCGCGCTCTGGGCGAGCGCGCTTGCGCCAGGCGTGGTCAGCAGGACGGCAAGGGCGGCCAGCCCTGTGGTCCGGAGCAATGGTAGCATCCCGGCCTCCTCACATTTCGTGACTATCCAGGTGGTAACAATCTGGCAGCCTTCAGGGTCCCTGGCAGCGGGCGGGATAGGCGTTTCGTACTGTCGAGAATCCCCGGCCAAATCGACTCGGCTGGGGTGTTCGCGCCTTGTTCAGGCTGGTCGGACACCCATATCAAGGGTCCCCCGCCGGCGGGCCTCAGGACGGTGATCCCCCCTCCGCCGTCCACCCCAGCCTTCCGGCGGGTCCCACCACCCATCTGTCGACTTCCATCACTGTCGCGTTCTGTGCAGCCACAGCCTCCGTTCCGTTCGCCTGAATGAGAACAGAACGAAAACGAATTCGCTTGGCGGCGAAGAACAAACACGGTACATTCCATGCGAGTTGAACACCCGCATGGCTCGTGCGAGAAGGAAGGGGAGACAGTCACATGTCGGCAGCTCCACTGCGTCTGGTTGAAACACCCATGGACAAACAAAAAGCCCTCGACGCCGCCCTCGGCCAGATCGAACGTGCCTTCGGCAAGGGTTCGATCATGAAACTCGGCACGCGCGAGCTGCCGACCGAGGCTGACGTTATTTCATCCGGCTCGCTGGGCCTTGATATCGCGCTCGGCATTGGCGGTTTCCCCCGTGGCCGCATTATCGAGATCTACGGTCCGGAAAGCTCGGGCAAGACCACCTTGGCCCTGCACGCCATCGCGCAGGCCCAGAAGACCGGGGGCGTCTGCGCCTTCGTGGACGCGGAGCATGCGCTCGACCCGTCCTACGCCCGCAAGCTGGGCGTGGACATCGACGAGCTGCTGATCTCCCAGCCCGATGCCGGTGAGCAGGCGCTGGAAATCGCCGACACGCTGGTCCGCTCCGGTGCCATCGACGTGCTGGTGATCGACTCCGTGGCCGCACTGGTTCCGCGGGCCGAGCTGGAAGGCGAGATGGGCGACAGCCATGTCGGCCTGCATGCCCGCCTGATGAGCCAGGCGCTCCGCAAGCTGACCAGCTCGATCAGCAAGTCGAAGTGCATGGTCATCTTCATCAACCAGATCCGCCTGAAGATCGGCGTGATGTTCGGCAATCCGGAGACGACCACGGGCGGCAACGCCCTGAAGTTCTACGCCTCCGTCCGTCTGGACATCCGCCGTATCGGCGCGATCAAGGACCGCGACACGGTGGTTGGCAATCAGACCCGCGTGAAGGTGGTGAAGAACAAGATGGCCCCGCCGTTCCGGGTGGTGGAGTTCGACATCATGTATGGCGAGGGTGTCTCCAAAGTGGGCGAGCTGCTCGACCTCGGCATCCAGGCCGGCGTGGTGGAGAAGTCCGGCGCCTGGTTCTCCTATGATGGCACCCGCATCGGCCAGGGCCGCGAGAACGCCAAGACGTTCCTGCGGAACAACCCGGAAATTTCCGGCGCCATCGAGCAGAAGGTCCGGGCCAATGCCGGCATCGTCGCCGGCGCCATGATGGGCACCCCGGAAGCCGACGCCGACGCTTCCAGCCCGGATTGATCCGGCAGACCCAAACGCCCGGCCACATCGGCCGGGCGTTTTTCTTTGCGCGGCGTGAGGATGGACGGCGCAGGCGCGCCCAGTCCGGTGCCGGTAATCATCATCCTCTGTCCCAGGGCGTGGACAGTCCCCATGTTGCCACGGTAGAACCTCCGTTCCTGCGACGCCCGTCGCATTTGCATCAAGCTTCGGACCAGAGCCGGCATCATGAGCAGCAAGAAGACCGCCAACGACATCCGCGCCACCTTCCTGGACTACTACAAGTCCCAAGGCCATGCCGTGGTGGACTCATCGCCGTTGGTGCCGCGCAACGACCCCACGCTGATGTTCACCAATGCCGGCATGGTGCAGTTCAAGAACGTCTTCACGGGGCAGGAGGTGCGGCCCTACAGCCGCGCCACGACTTCGCAGAAGTGCGTCCGCGCCGGCGGCAAGCATAACGACCTCGAAAATGTCGGCTACACCGCTCGGCACCACACCTTCTTCGAGATGCTGGGTAATTTCAGCTTCGGCGACTATTTCAAGGACGATGCGATCAAGTTCGCCTGGGACCTGATCACCAAGGAATTCGGCCTGCCGAAGGAGAAGCTGTGCGTCACCGTCTATCACACGGACGATGAGGCGGCGGCCATCTGGAAGAAAGTGGCCGGATTCGGCGACGACAAGATCATCCGCATTCCGACCTCCGATAATTTCTGGATGATGGGCGACACCGGCCCCTGTGGCCCCTGTTCGGAGATCTTCTACGATCACGGCCCTCACATCGCCGGCGGCCCGCCGGGCAGCCCGGATGAGGATGGCGACCGTTTCGTCGAAATATGGAATCTCGTCTTCATGCAGTACGAGCAGGTGCCGGACGGGGAGGGCGGCTTCAAGCGCTTGAGCCTGCCGAAGCCCAGCATCGACACCGGCATGGGGCTGGAGCGGCTGACCGCCGTGCTCCAGGGGGTCCACGACAATTACGACACCGATCTTCTCCGTGCCCTGATTCTCGCCTCGGCCGATGCGACGGGCACGTCGCCGGACGGCCCGCATGCGGTGAGCCATCGGGTCATCGCCGACCACCTGCGCGCCTCCGCCTTCCTCATCGCAGACGGCGTCACGCCCTCCAAGGAGGGTCGCGGATACGTGCTGCGCCGGATCATGCGGCGCGCGATGCGCCATGCCCATATCCTGGGCGCCAAGGACCCGGTGATGCACCGGCTCGTTCCTGCCCTGGTGCGCGAGATGGGCGGTCACTATACCGAGCTGCAACGTGCCCAGCCGCTGATCACCGAGACCCTGCGGACGGAGGAAACCCGCTTCAAGGCTCTGCTGGACCGCGGGCTGAAGCTGCTGGCGGATGAGGAGGAGAAGCTCTCCCCCACCGACCCTCTGCCGGGCCAGGTGGCCTTCACGCTCTACGACACCTTCGGTTTCCCGCTGGACCTGACACAGGACGTGCTGCGCGCCAAGAAGCGCCCGGTGGATGTGGACGGCTTCAACGCCGCCATGGAGGAGCAGCGCCGCAAGGCGCGCGCCGCCTGGGCCGGTTCCGGCGAGGCCGCGACCGAAAAGGTGTGGTTCGAACTGAAGGAGGAGGTCGGCGCGACCGAGTTCCTGGGCTACGACACCGAGGTGGCGGAAGGTCAGGTCACGGCCATCCTGACGCCTGCTGGTGAGCGGCTGACCTCTGCCGCGGCTGGCACGGACGTGATCGTCGTCGTCAACCAGACCCCGTTCTACGGCGAATCGGGCGGGCAGGTCGGCGACAGCGGCGTCATGTTCTCGGGCGAGGGCACCGAGGTCACTGTGCGCGACACCACCAAGAAGCTGGGGGCGGTCTTCGCCCATGCTGCAGCAGTGACCAAGGGTAACCTGTCCGTGGGCGACGTGGTGGAAATGCGGGTGGACACCACCCGGCGCGCCGCCATCCGTGCCAACCACTCGGCCACGCACCTGTTGCATGAGGCGCTGCGCCGCCGCCTTGGCGAGCATGTGACGCAGAAGGGCTCGCTCGTTGCGCCGGAGCGGCTGCGCTTCGACATCTCCCAGCCGAATCCATTGTCGGCCGAGGACATCCGCGCCGTGGAGGAGGCGGTGAACGCCCGTATCCTCGGCAATTCCGACGTGACGACCCGCCTGATGACCCCGGATGAAGCCATCGCGCTCGGCGCCATGGCGCTGTTCGGCGAGAAGTACGGAGACGAAGTCCGCGTGGTCTCCATGGGCGGCATGGAGGAAGGCGCGAACAAGGAGTTCAGCGTCGAGCTCTGCGGCGGCACCCACGTTCGCCGTACCGGCGATATCGGCCTGTTCAAGATCGTGAACGAGGGCGCTGTCGCCGCCGGCATCCGCCGCATCGAGGCCCTGACCGGCCGCGGCGCGTTCGAATATCTGGAGGAGCAGGAAGCACGGCTGCAGCAGGCGGCGTCTGCCCTGAAGGTTCCGCCCGCCGAGGTTCCGGCCAAGGTAGCGAGCCTGGTGGAGGAGCGCCGCAAGCTGGAACGCGAGTTGGCCGACCTCCGCCGTCAGGTGGCGCTTGGCGGCGGCGGGACTGCTGCTGCTCCGGCTGCCAAGGATCTTGGCGGCGTGAAGTTCATCGGACGAGTTGTTGCCGACCTGCCGGCCAAGGATCTGAAACCCTTCGCGGACGAGATGAAGAAGCAGGTCGGCTCCGGCGTGGTGACTGTGATCTCCGTCGCGGATGGAAAGGCGTCAATCGTCGTGGGGGTGACCGAGGACCTGACCAGCCGGATCAGCGCCGTCGATCTGGTCAAGGTCGGCGCTGCTGCCCTGGGCGGAAAGGGCGGCGGTGGCCGCCCTGACATGGCTCAGGCCGGCGGCCCGGATGGTGGCAAGGCCGACGACGCCGTGGCCGAGATCGAGACCGCTGTGAGTCAGGCCGTGGCAGCCGCGGCCTGACGTGTTCCGCAGGTCGGGCCGAGCTTCAGGACGGCCCGGCATCCTCTCCGCAGGAACGTCGAGTTCTGCCCCACCCACGACAAGGAAGTCAGCATGGTTCGTTTCGAAGGCACCTCCTCCTACATCGCCACGGACGACCTGCGGGTAGCAGTGAATGCCGCGGTGACGTTGCAGCGGCCGCTGCTGGTAAAGGGGGAGCCGGGGACGGGCAAGACTGTGCTGGCGCAAGAGGTTGCGGCGGCGCTCGGCCGGCGACTGATCTCCTGGCACATCAAGTCCACCACCAAGGCCCAGCAGGGCCTGTACGAGTATGACGCCGTCTCCCGCCTACGCGACAGCCAGCTAGGGGATGAGCGGGTCAAGGACATCCGGAACTACATCCGCAAAGGCAAGCTGTGGGAGGCGTTCGAGGCCGAGGATTCGCCTGTCCTGCTGATCGACGAGATCGATAAGGCCGATATCGAGTTCCCGAACGACCTGCTGTTGGAACTCGACCGGATGGAGTTCTTCGTCTACGAGACGGGAGAGACTATCCGGGCGAAGCAGCGCCCGGTGGTCATCATCACCTCCAACAATGAGAAGGAGTTGCCGGACGCTTTCCTGCGCCGCTGCTTCTTCCACTATATCCGCTTCCCCGATGCCGACACGATGAGCCGCATCGTGAATGTGCATTTCCCCGACCTGAAGCAGGAGATGCTGCGCCAGGCGCTGACCATCTTCTATGAAGTCCGCGAGATACCGGGCTTGAAGAAGAAGCCCAGCACGTCGGAGCTGCTGGACTGGATCAAGCTGCTGCTGGTGGAGGATGTGGATGCCGCCACATTGCGCGACCGTGATCCCAAGAAGCTGATCCCGCCGCTGCACGGCGCCTTGCTGAAGAACGAGCAGGATGTGCATCTGTTCGAGCGTCTGGCGTTCCTGGCCCGGCGACAGGGCGGCTGACCGTCCTCAGACGCGGGACCAGTTGAAGCAGCCGGCCGGCAGAATGCCGTTTCCGACCAGCAGCGCGCCGTGGCGGTAAAGGGTCAGTGGCGAGTGGTTTGGTCCCGGCTGAATCGCCCAGAGCTGACCCGACGGATCATTCCAGACTACCCGACCATCCAGAGCGGCGGCGGCATGGAAGGCATCGGTGGGGCTGCTGCCCGGCCGGAACAGCACCATGACCGGGCCGCCATCGCCGGGCGGGAGTGCGGAAACGGCTCCGGCTCCGAGAATTATGGCGGCAATGACAGCAACTCTCGCCGCGTTCCGCCCCGGCCCGCCTTGACCATCCTCTTCGATGCCGCGAACACGGATCAGGATGCCGGCCGCAACCGCCGCCACACCGAACAGGAAGAACCAGATCAGATCCCACAGAAGGGGCGAGGAACTGTCCATGCGGATGCGGTGGATGCCCAGCACCCAGTGGGACAGGATCGAATCCACGATATGCCAAGCCCCGAAGCCGATAAGGGCATTGGCGAACAGAAGCCGGTCGGTGCCGGGTACGGTTGTCAGTCGACGCGCCTGCCAGAGCAGCCAGAGGGCGGCTGCGACGATCACGTACATCAGCGCGTGGAAAAGCCCATCGGCCAGAACCAGGGTACGCAGATCGCCGTTGGCTCCGTCCACGCCGCTCAACAGATGATGCCATTGCAGGATCTGGTGCAGCAGAATGCCGTCGAAGAATCCGCCGAGACCGAAGCCCAGCATATAGCCCGCCCATTGGAAACGGCGAAGCTGGGAGGAAGCTGTACGGGATGGCGCGGTCGTCATGCGGCTGCTCGTTCCTGCGGCCCGAAGGGCACCACAGGTTCAATGGCCGCGGGTTCAGCGAGGTTCCGTCAGACGGCAGTGCCGATAACCAGGGGCCAAGCGGCCCGGCAGCGCTCCGAGAAGACGCGCAGATGCCCGATGGCACGCACGCCGGCATCTGCCGGGGCGATTACCTGGTGCCGGACATCAGCATGGGGATAGAAGGCGGCAAGGTCGCGGACCACGGGCGGCGGGATCATGGGATCGTCCAGCACGCCAATGAGCCGCACCTTGCAGGTGACCCGCGCCGGATCGGGATTCGGCAGGGTCTTGCCCCAGTCCACCCGGTAGAAGCGCCGGGACGTGCACCAGCGACGCCATTGCCAATAGACATTGGCCGGCAGGTCAGTCCCCATGCCCAGCAGCCTGCCGGGCATGTACCCCATGATCCTGGTCAGAAGCGGGCCGGCCAGGAACCAGAAGGCCAGTACCTGAGGCAGAAATCCCCGCGGATGGCGGCGCCAATAGGCTGGGCCGGACCCGACGGCAATCATTTCCCGCACCCTACCGGCCTGGCTGTGGAACGGCAGGAACATTCCGCCCAGCGAATGGCCGATCACTTCAACCGGGAGGTCCGGGAACTCATGGCAGATGAAGTCCAGGGCGGCATTCTGATCCACCACTCCCCAATCGCCCATTGTGGCGCGGGCAGCACGCACGGGTCCGCGGGCGGAGTGGCCGCTGTCGCGATAGTCGTAGATCAGCACAGCCGCCTGCTTAGTGTCCGCGACCCAACGGGCGAACCGGGCGTAATAGTCCCGCGGCACGCCTGTCGCCCCGTGCAGGACGATGGCAACCGCCGGCTCAGCATCCGGAAGAAGCAGCCGCCCGGCGAGCAGCCTTCCATCGGGGCAGGGGACATCTACAGGGCAGTCAGTCTCGGTCATCGTCTTGGTCCAGCCATGGGCGGACCATTAAAACACGAACGGTCGTTCTATCAAGGTCCGCTTGGCAGGACGTGGAGGGGTACAGAGCTGCTCTACAGCAGGTCGCGCAGTCGGTACCACATCATGGCCAGGACCAGGGCCGGAGTCTTCAGCGGGCCCGGACCGGGGAAAGGAGCATGGGGAATGCGGGCGAAGACGTCGAAGCGTTCGGCCTGTCCGGCCACTGCTTCGGCCAGGATGCGTCCGCACACGGCTGTAAGCGCCACGCCATGACCGCTGTAGCCCTGGGCGAACAATGTAGTGTCGCTGATCCGGCCAAGATGGGGCGTGCGGTTCATGGTGATGGCGACATGGCCACCCCAGCAGAAATCCACAGCGGCATCGCGGAGCTGCGGGAACACCTTTATCATGGTGCTGCGCAGGGACCGCTTCAGGTCCGGCCGGTCCAGGCCGGAATAGCTGACTCCGCCGCCGAACAGCATGCGATGATCCTTTGACCGGCGGAAATAGTTCAGCACGAAATTCACATCGGCAACCGCATATCCGGGCGGGATCAATGAGGTGGCCAGATTCTCTCCCAGGACTTCCGTCGCGATCATGTAGGTCGCGACGGGCATGATCCGTTGGCGGAGTTTCGGCACCAGCCCGCCGAGATAGGCGTTCCCGGCGAGCACCAGGAACTTCGCCCTGACCCGCCCGCGATCCGTCTGGGCCCAGGGCTCGGCTCCCGTATCAACGCGGGTGACCTTGGACTCCTCATGGATCACGACCCCCAGGCTCTCCGCCGCGCGGCCAAGACCGATGGCGTAGTTCAGGGGATGGAGCTGCCCGCTCCCCTCATCCACCAGCCCGCCGACATAGGTCGGGCTGTCCACCAGAGACCTGATTTCCTCCCGCGGGATCAGCCGGGTGCGATCGTAGCCGAGCCCCTGCAACTCCTCCTGCCATAGCCGCAACTCATCCATGTGACGCGGCTTGATGCCGGCCAGCAGATAGCCCCAACGCAGGTCGCAATCGATGTCGAAGCGGTCCACCAGCCCGGCGACGATGCCCTTGGCCTCTTCGCTCATTTCCCACAGGTGGCGGGCGTCATCCTCGCCGACCCACCGCTTCAGCGTGTCGACAGGCTTGTTGTACCCGGTGATGAGCTGTCCGCCATTACGTCCCGACGCTCCCCAGCCGACCCGTTCCGCCTCCAGCACCACGACCTTGTAGCCGCGTTCAGCCAGATGAATGGCGGTGATCAGCCCGGTATAGCCTGCGCCGACGATGCAGACATCCGCCTCCACATTCCCCGCCAGCGGAGGACGTGCAGGTGATTCGTTGGCCGTGGCGGCATACCAGGAGGGAGCATGGGGCTTAGGCATGGGGCGGTTCCGTCGGTCGCAAGGAGCAATGGGCGAACTGCGGCGGAGCGGGGTCCGGCATCCCGCCGCGATCCCGCGTCCAGTCAACGCCGGACGCGTCGAGCGGCCTAGGTTTTGCCTTGGCGCACGCGGGCGCGGCGGGTGGGGCTGTCCGTTGTGTCCTTGAGCATCCGCTCCGCCCGGCGGGCCTGGCTTGCGGCCAGGGTGAAGTCCTTCGCCATGCGGGCATAGATCCGGCTGGTGTCCAGCCCTTCACGCCGCTGCGCCGGCTCCCAGTTCGGGTCCAGCATGCGGAACCGCAGGCTCTGGGCCTTGCGGGCAGCCAATGCGGCCAGCGGACCATAGGGCGGGGCGAGCTTCTCCAGCTTGCGGGTGTCGCCCTGGAACCGGAACGGCAGGTCGAAGTTCAACCGCTCAACCTCGAACGGCGCATCGGGCGTGCCGGAGGTCTGATCCTGGAGGGTGCGGGCGGTGGCGGACGCCGCTTCAAGGTTCACTGCCAGGGCATGGATGTCGGCCAGATGCCCCAGCGCCTCCGTATCCTCCAGCTTTCGGCCCTTGCCGCGTCGGGAAACGGTCCAGCGGAAGCTGACGAAGATGCGCAGCGCCAGATAGACGGCCGCGGCGATGATCACACCGATGATAACGGTGTTGTTCGAGAAGAGGTCGAGCATGCGGGGCAGAGTGCCCCAGCCCGGCCGGCGGGGCAAGCCGGCCGGGCGGCATGGCCGTCAGGACGAACGGAGGTACCAGGCATATTCCAGCGGGGTCACCACCGCAGCGAACTTGTCCCGCTCCGCCAGCTTGGTGATCCGGTAGACATCCACGAATTCGTCCCCGAACCACCGGCGCAGGACGCTGGATTGTCCGAATAGCTCCAAAGCCGATTCCCAGGTAGCGGGCAGCTTCGGCGCCGAGGCTGTATAGGCGTTCCCTTCCGTAGCCGGGCCGGGATCGGCCTTGCTGTCGAGGCCGTGCAGCAATCCAGCCAGTAGACCCGCGACGACCAGATAGGGATTCGCGTCGGCCCCGGCGATCCGGTACTCCACCCGCCGCGACTCCGGCGGGCCGGCGGGAATGCGGAGCGGGGCGGTGCGGTTGTTGACGCCCCAGGTGACCACCGTGGGGGCGTAGCTGCCGACCTGGAAACGCCGCCAGCTATTGGCCCCCGGTGCAGCAAGCGCCATGGAGGCGGGCAGGGTCTCCGCCAGTCCGCCGATGCAGTGTCGGAGCGCTTCGCTACCCTCCGGCGCCTCGGCGGCGAAGATGTTGCGGCCGTCGGAGTCCAGCACGCTCATATGCACATGCATGCCGCTGCTGGCCTGATCGGTATAGGGTTTGGCCATGAAGGTGGCCTCGAAGCCGTGGCGCTGCGCCACCGACTTTACCACCCGCTTGAAGAGCACGGCATCGTCCGTGGCCTTCAGCGCATCGGCCACATGGTGCAGTGTGATCTCGTACTGGCCGGGACCGTATTCAGCGATGGCCGTGCCGGCAGGGATGCCCTGGGCACGGGCCATCGCGGTGATGTCGTCCAGCACCGCCTCGAAATCCTCGAGTTCGGCAAGGCCATAGACCTGCGTGCGATCCTGCGGCAGGCCGCTGCGCGGGCTCACCGGCGGGCGCGGCGGCTCATCCGATCCGCGGCCACCGGCCAGCAGATAGAATTCAAGTTCCACCGCGATAACCGGAGTGAGACCGCGATCCGCCAGCTCGCCGACCAGCCTCTCCACCAGCGAGCGTGGGGCGAGCGGGTAGGGGCTTCCGTCCGGGCTGCGCATGGTGAGCATCATCTGCCCCAGGGGCCGGGCTGCCCAGGGTACCGGCGCCAGCGTTCCGGGAACCGGCATGCAGGTCTGGTCCGGCACGCCCCGCTCGATGGACATGCCGGTCTCCTCGATCGTCTCGCCCGTGATGTCCACGGCGAAGGTGCAGCCGGGCAGGGCCACCCCGTCCGTCATGACCTTGCCCAGTTCATCCACGGGAACCCGTTTGCCCCTGAACACGCCGCACAGGTCAGGCAGCAGCACATCCACCGCCGTGATGTCGGGGTGCCGGGTCAGGAAATCCTGGATTTCGCGGGATACAGGGTGTTCGGTCATGGCCGGTCTATACAGGCTGAGGAGTGCCGCATGCTCGGCGCGCGATCCCGCCCCTGTCAATGGGCGTCTTCCCCCCGCCCGAAAGGAGAATGCGGGTGGAAGATGGCGTGAGACCCCTTGCCCGCCCCCCGGCTTCTGCCCCTATACTGGACTTCCCAGCAACAACGCGGAGGGCTGCGGGCGCACCCACGTAATCTTCAGTCCGTTCGCATGCTTTGCGGACAGGGCCGCCAACCCGCGGCGATTTCATGAGTACCTTAGAAGACTTTATCCGTTCTCGGTCCATCACCGAGGTTGAATGTCTTGTGCCCGACATGTCGGGCATCGCCCGCGGGAAGATCCTGCCGGCGGAGAAATTCCTTCGCATTCTGCGCGACCGCGGTCTCCGGCTCCCGGAGTCCATCTTCGTGCAGACCGTGACCGGCGAATATCCCGAGGAGGAGGACGTCACCAGCGCCGAGAACTGGGACGTCTACATGATCCCCGATCCAGAGACGATCCGCGCCGTGCCCTGGTACACGGAGCCGACCGCCCAGGTGATCTGCGACTGCCTCTATGCGGACGGCAGCCCGGTCGACATCTCGCCGCGCTATGTGCTTCAGCGCGTGCTCGATCTATACGACGCCAAGGGCTGGCAGCCCATCGTGGCGCCGGAGCTGGAGTTCTTCCTTGTTTCAATGAACAAGGACCCGGACTATCCGCTCGTTCCGCCTGTCGGGCGTTCCGGTCGGCAGGAGAGCGGCCGGCAGGCCTACGGCATCGACGCGGTCAACGAGTTCGACCCGATCTTCGAGGATGTCTACGAGTTCTGCGACAAGCAGGACATCGACGTGGACACGATGAGCCATGAAGCCGGCGCCGCCCAGATCGAGATAAACTTCAATCATGGCGATGCCCTGGCCCTGGCCGACCAGGTGTTCCTGTTCAAGCGGACAGTCCGCGAGGCGGCAATCCGGCATAATGTCTATGCCACCTTCATGGCGAAGCCGATGCAGAACGAGCCCGGCAGCGCTATGCACGTCCACCAGTCCGTGGTGGACAAGGAGAGCGGCCGGAACCTGTTTGGCGGCGCCGATGGCAGCGACACCCCGATGTTCATGAGCTTCATCGCCGGGCTGCAGAAGTATCTGCCCTATGCGATGCCGATGCTGGCGCCGAATGTGAACAGCTACCGGCGTCTGGTGCAAGGCTCCGACGCGCCGATCAACGTGCATTGGGGCCGCGACAACCGCACTACCGGTTTCCGCGTGCCGGTCAGCCCGCCCGAGGCGCGGCGGGTTGAGAACCGGGTGGCGGGCGCCGACGCCAACCCGTATCTGGCCATCGCGGCCAGTCTGGCCTGCGGCTATCTGGGCGTGATGCAGCAGTTGGAGCCGTCCGACCCGGTAAAGGGCAGTGCCCACCGGCTGGCCTTCTCCCTGCCTCGCCATCAGGCGGATGCGCTGAACAAGTTCAACGCCTGCAAGCCGCTGAAGGAGGTTCTCGGCGAACGCTTCGTGGATGCCGTCAGCTATGTGAAGCAGGCGGAGTACGAGGCGTACCAGCGGGTCATCAGCTCCTGGGAGCGTGAGAACCTGCTGCTGAACGTCTGAGCGTCACTCGAAGCTGCCGCCACGGCCGGCGCCGTCCTTGAACCGGACGGCGCCGGTTCCGCTTTCACCGCTGTTCAGGATATCCAGGCCGCGGGCGAACTCGTTGGCCATGGCCTGCTGCGTATCCAGACTCCATTGTTCCATCGCGCTCATCCTGTCGGAGCGCAGGCAGCCCTGCGGAAATGCGGCAATCGCTTCCGCAAGTTCCTCGGCCGCCGCACGGGCACGTCCTGGCGGAACGAGCCGGTTCGCCAGCCCCATGGACAGGGCTTCGGCCGCCCCGACCGGCCGTCCCGTCAGAATCATGTCCATGGCGCGGCTGTGCCCGATCAGCCGCGGCAGGCGTACCGTGCCGCCATCGATCAGGGGAACGCCCCAGCGTCGGCAGAAGACGCCGAAAACGGAATCCTCTGCAGCGATCCGCAGATCGGCCCAGCATGCAAGCTCCAACCCGCCGGCAACGGCGTGGCCTTCCACAGCGGCAATGACCGGCTTCGACAGCCGCAGGCGCGTCGGCCCCATCGGCGCGTCGGGAGCAAGCGGGGCGTCATCGATTCCCGTTCCGGGGGGAACCAGCGGATTTGGGCGTCCCTCGGCAATAGCTTTGAGGTCGGCGCCGGCACAGAATGTACCGCCTTCGCCCCAGAGCACGGCCACTCGCGCCGTCTCATCCCGCTCGAACGCCAGGAAGGCATCCGCCAGCAGCTTTGCGGTCGGACCGTCCACGGCATTGCGGACTTCCGGTCGGGACAGGACGACGGTGGTGACAGGACCCTTGCGGTCGATCCGGACGGGTGTCGGCGGCATGCTTCGCCCCACGGTTGGCGTGCGGGGAAGCGTAACCCGTCAGACACAGGCGGTCACGGTCCTGAACGGGGTGCCGAAGGCCCGCCCACCTGGTTGCGGGGGCGAGGGTTCACGGGAGGGGCGGGCCATGATATGCCCTGTATGGACAAGCAGGCTTGAGCAACGGTTTGGCTGGGGATGCTGTACCACGCCCGCACGCGCAAGGAGGAGATGCTGCTGCTCTGCGCCAGGATCGGATTCAATCCGCCGGTCTGAGGCCTGACGCACGCCCGCATTGAACTATCCCTTTCCGCGACGGACGCAAAGCCATGACCGCTACGCTGACGAATCTCGACCTCAAGAAACTCGATGACGCCCATCACCTGCACCCCTTCACAGACTTCAAGGAACTGTCGGCTGCAGGCGGTTCCCGCCTGATCACGAAGGGCGAGGGAAGCTGGATTTGGGATTCGGAAGGCAACCGAATCCTGGACGCCATGGCCGGCCTCTGGTGCGTGAATGTCGGCTATGGCCGCAAGGAGCTGGCCGATGCCGCCTATCGGCAGATGATGGAGCTCGGCTTCTACAACGCCTTTTTCAAGACCACGACGCCGCCCGCGGCTGAGCTGTCCGCGAAACTGGCGGAGATCACGCCGGACGGGCTGTCCAAGGTGTTCTTCGCCAATTCCGGGTCGGAGGCGAACGACACCATTGTCCGCATGGTCCGGCACTACTGGAACCTGAAGGGCAAGCCCACCAAGAAGGCGTTCATCAGCCGGGTCCACGGCTATCACGGCACCACCATGGCCAGCACCTCGCTGGGCGGGATGCCGGTGATGCACAGCCAGGGAGACCTGCCGCTCTCGGGCTTCCACCATGTAATGCCGCCCTACACCTATGAGCTGGCGAACGGCATGGACCCGGAAGCGTTCGGCCGCCTCGCCGCGCGGGCAGTCGAGCAGAAGATCCTGGAGCTGGGGGCTGAGAATGTCGGCGCTTTTATCGGCGAACCCATCCAGGGGGCCGGCGGCGTGCTCATCCCGCCGGACAGCTACTGGCCGGAAATTCAGCGCATCTGCGCCGAACACGACGTCCTGCTGATCGCGGACGAGGTAATCTGCGGGTTCGGACGGCTGGGACAGTGGTTCGGGAGCCAGCGCTACGGCATCAAGCCGGATTTCATGACGCTGGCGAAGGGCATCACGTCCGGTTACGTGCCGCTGTCCGCGGTGATGGTGGGCGACCGTGTGGCGGAGACGCTGATTGAGGAAGGCGGCGAGTTCTATCACGGCTTCACCTATTCAGGTCATCCGGTTGCCTGCGCCGTGGCGCTCGCCAACATCGCCGTGATCGAGCGGGAAGGGCTGGTCGACCGTGCCCGGGACGATATCGGGCCCTATCTCCGCGGACGGCTGGAGGAGGAACTGGCCGATCACCCGATTGTTGGCGAGATCAGGAGCGAAGGTCTGATCGGCGCGATCGAGATCGTGAAAGACAAGCGGACGCGGGAACGGTTCCCCGGCGACGGAAAGGTCGGACTGGTCGCCCGCGATCACTGCTTCCGCAACAATGTCATCCTGCGCGGCATCCGCGACAGCCTCGTGTTCTCGCCGCCCCTGACATTGAGCCATGAGGAGGCGGATGAGATGGCGAGACTCGCCCGGCGGTCGCTGGATGAGACGGCCCGGGATCTTGGTGTTCTGTAGTCCTATGCGGCCGGAAGAGGGGATGCGACCGGATGGGTAGAGCCGACTGTCCCCTTTTCGTTGACATCCTGCATGTTTACGGATGCTATTTCGCCAATGCGGGACGCCGGGGTGGTAAGCGCCGCCCGCGGCCTGACTGACCAATCTCTTGGGGGTGCGGATGAAGAAGAATGCGCTTGGTGTCGTGAGCTTTGTTGCCCTGCTGGCGCTGGCTGGCTGTGGCGAGGACAATTCGCAGAGTCAGCAGGCGCAGGCTCCCCAGCCGCAGGCCGAGACGACCCCGGCTCCGCAGGCGGAACCGGCCCCGGCTGCTGAAGCTCCCGCCCCCGAGGCGCCCGCAGCCGGCACCCAGACCGCGGAAGCGCCTGCGGCGGCTCCGGCCGGCGGCTCCGGCGGGCAGGTCAATGTCTACAACTGGTCGGACTACATCGGTGAGAACACGGTGGCCGAGTTCCAGAAGGCGACCGGCATCACCGTTCAGTACGATGTCTTTACCGATCTGGAGACGCTGGAATCCAAGCTGTTGGTCGGCAATTCCGGCTATGACGTGATCGTGCCGACGGCGGAGCCGACCCTGGCGAAGCTGATCCAGGCCGGTGCCGTCCAGAAGCTGGACAAGTCCAAAATTCCGAACCTGTCCAACCTGGACCCGGTTCTGATGAAGCTGGTCGCCGATACCGATCCGGGCAACGAATACGCGGCCATCTATCAGTGGGGCACCATCGGTCTCGGCGTGAATGTCGACCGGGTCAAGGAGGTCGCGCCCGACATCCCGATGGACAGCTGGCAGATGCTGTTCAATCCGGAGAACGCGGCCAAGCTTGCGCAGTGCGGGATCGTGCTGCTGGACAGCGCCACCGATGTTCTGCCCACCGTCTATCATTATCTCGGTCTCGACCCGAATTCGGAATCCCCGGAGGATCTGGCCAAGGTGGAGGAGACGCTGCTGGCGATCCGCCCCCACATCAAGGCCTTCGTTCCGTCCGTGATCGACCCCCTGGCGACGGGCGATGCCTGCGTGGCGCTCGGCTATTCGGGTGACGTGTTCCAGGCCCAGGCCCGTGCCGAGGAGGCCGGTTCCGGCGCCAACATCGACTACCTCATCCCGAATGAAGGCGTGCAGATCTGGTTCGACGTGATGGCCATCCCGGCTGGTGCGCCGAACCTGGACAATGCCCATGCCTGGATCAATTACGTGCTCCAGCCGGAGGTGATGGCGGGCATCAGCGACTATGTCGCCTACGCCAATGCCGTTCCGGCCTCGAAGCCGCTGATGGATCAGGAGATCGCGAACAACGAGAAGATCTTCCCCACGCCGGAGCAGCAGGAGAAGATGTTCACGGTGCAGCAGGTCAGCCAGTCGGCCGACCGCGACCGCACCCGTACCTGGACAAGGGTCGAAACCGGCCGCTGATCCAGAGCGGATCGGAAAATTTTGGTGGAACGCCCTGGCAATGGATTTGCCGGGGCGTTTCAGTTTCATTCGAGGGCCGGTGTCCGCACCTGTGGCCGGGGCCACGGGGAAGGGCGGCAGGGAACCAGCGCGCATGTCACAGAACCAGTCCAGCCGGACGCAGTCCCAACTCAAGACCGAACCGTGGAAGAGTGCGGCCGAGAAGCCCTATGTCCGGATTGAGAAGGTCACGAAGAAGTTCGGCGATTTCGTCGCCGTCGACGACGTGTCGCTGTCCATCTACCGGGGCGAATTCTTCTCGCTTCTGGGCGGCTCCGGTTCGGGCAAGACCACGCTGCTTCGAATGCTGGCGGGCTTTGAGACCCCGACCGAGGGCAAGATCTACATCGACGGCGTGGACATGACGGGCGTGCCGCCCTACCGCCGGCCGGTGAACATGATGTTCCAGTCCTACGCGCTGTTCCCCCACATGACGGTGGAGGGGAACATTGCCTTCGGCCTGCATCAGGATCGCCTGCCGAAGGCGGAGATCCGAGAGCGAGTGGCTGAGGTGCTGAATCTTGTCCAGCTCGGTCAGTTTGGGAAGCGCAAGCCCCACCAACTGTCCGGCGGCCAGCGGCAGCGCGTCGCCTTGGCCCGCGCCCTGGTCAAACGCCCGAAGCTTTTGTTGCTGGACGAGCCGCTGGGCGCCCTGGACAAGAAGTTGCGGGAGCAGACGCAGTTCGAACTGGTGAACATCCAGGAGAAGGTTGGCATTACCTTCATCATCGTCACCCACGACCAGGAGGAGGCGATGACCATGTCCTCCCGCATCGCGGTGATGAACAAGGGCTATATCGCCCAGGTGGGCACGCCTACCGAAATCTATGAATGGCCGAACAACCGCCTCGTCTCCGAATTCATCGGCTCGGTGAACATCTTCGAGGGCCGGGTGATGGAGAACGAGCCCGACCACTGCTTGGTCCGCTCGGACGAGGCGGGCTGCGACCTCTACATCAACCACCCGGCCCATATCGGGGCAGGAACAGCCTGCTGGGTAGCGATCAGACCGGAGAAGATCGTGATCTCCAAGGAGCCGCCGCCCATGACCCAAGGCGGCCGGAACCAGACCAGCGGCATCGTGCGGGAGATCGCCTATCTGGGCGACGTCTCGATTTATGACGTCGATCTGGATACCGGCAAGCGCGTGCGTGTAACCGCTCCCAATGTGACGCGCCGCACGGAGCTGCCCATCGCCTGGGAGGACCGGGTGTATCTGAGCTGGCGCCCCTTCGCGGGCAGCGTTCTCACGGAATAGGCGGGGACCAGCACGAATGCCGGACCGGAGCACTGGTACTTCCCGCAGCAATGAAAGCCGCTTCGGCGACCGCCTGTCGGCCCTGCTCGGCCGGGTCGGATTGCGCGGCAGGGGAGCCGTGATCGGCATCCCCTATTTCTGGCTGCTGCTCTTCTTCCTGATCCCGTTTCTGATCGTGGCGAAGATCGCCCTCTCGGAGTCGGTGATCCGCATCCCGCCCTATGCGCCGATGTTCGAGTGGTCGGCGCAGGAGTTGATGCTGAACATCAAGCTCAGCTTCCGGAACTTCAGCTACCTGTTCCGGGACGATCTCTATTTCATCGCCTATCTCAGCTCGCTGAAGATCGCCTTCTTTTCCACGCTGATCTGCCTGCTGATCGGCTATCCGGTGGCCTATGCCATGGCGCGGGCGGATGCCAGCTGGCGGGCATCGCTTCTGATGCTGATCATCCTGCCGTTCTGGACGAGCTTCCTGATCCGCGTCTATGCGTGGGTGGTGTTGCTGCGTGACGACGGGCTGGTGACCGCGAACCTGAACGCAATTCTTCTCTCGGTAGGGATCATCGACCAGCCGCTGCAGCTGCTGTACACGCCGACGGCCGCCTATATCGGCATCGTCTATTCCTATCTGCCCTTCATGATCCTTCCGCTCTACGCGACGCTGGAGAAGATGGACAACACGTTGCTGGAAGCGGCGGCCGACCTGGGCTGCCCGCCCTGGAAGGCGTTCCTGACCATCACGCTGCCGCTGTCCGTTCCCGGCATCCTTGCAGGTTCGCTGCTGGTGTTCATTCCGGCGACCGGCGAGTTCGTCATCCCGGAACTGCTGGGCGGGCCGGACACGCTGATGATCGGCAAGGTACTGTGGGCCGAGTTTTTCAATAACCGGGACTGGCCGGTGGCAAGCGCCGTCGCCATTGCCCTGCTGCTGTTCCTGGTCATCCCGATCATGCTGTTCCAGAACCTTCAGGGCCGTCAGGCCGAAGAGGGGAAATAACCCATGCCCCGCTCCTGGTTCCTGCGCATCTCCCTGCTGATCGGCCTTCTGTTCCTTTATGCGCCGATCGTTCTGCTGGTCGTGTTCAGCTTCAACTCCGCCCGGTCCGTCTCGGTGTGGGGCGGCTTTTCGACCCGCTGGTATGCGGAGCTGATGAACAACGCCCAACTCCTGAACGCAGCCTGGCTGTCGCTGGAGATCGGCGTGATCGTTGCCACGGGCGCCGTGATCCTGGGCACCATGGCGGGCATGCTTCTGGCCCGCTTCGGTCATTTCAAAGGGCGCGCCCTGTTCGCCGGCATGATCTCCGCACCGCTGGTGATGCCGGAGGTGATTCTGGGCCTGTCCATGCTTCTGCTGTTCGTGAGCCTGGAGCAGTTGATCGGATGGCCGCAGGGGCGGGGCGCCACCACCATCGTCATCGCCCACATCACCTTCACGATGGCCTTCGTGGCGGTGGTGGTGCAGTCGCGGCTGGTCAGCCTGGATGCCAGCCTGGAGGAGGCGGCCATGGACCTGGGGGCGCGGCCGGCCAAGGTGTTCTTCGTCATCACCTTGCCGATCATCGCTCCCGCCATCGTCTCTGGCTGGCTGTTGGCCTTTACGCTTTCGCTGGACGATCTGGTCATAGCCAGCTTCGTCTCCGGCCCTGGCAGCACGACCTTGCCGATGGTCGTTTTCTCAAAGGTGCGTCTCGGCCTCGACCCGCAGGTGAATGCGCTTGCGACGATCATCGTGGGCATTGTCGCCGTGGGCATCCTCATCGCCGGAATCCTGAACGCCCGGGCGGAAAGGGCACGGCAGCGGGATGAACGTATGGCGCAATCGCAGGGGAGCTGACGCGCCGACCGCCGTTCCGGCTGCCGTTATGCGGTGGAACAACCGGAACGGCTGTAGCTATGCATGACGCGCAGACCGGGGCAGGCGTTGCCCCGGCTGGCTCAGGTCAAACCGCGCAATTATATTACGGCCACCTGCAACAACTCATAGGCCGTATCGTGCGGTTCTTCCTTATGCTTCCCATGCTGCGGCTCGGCGCTCTTCTGCCGACGCCCGCTACTGCTAACAGTGCAAAGGCCGCCCGCCGCGATTGAGGCGAATCGGCCGGATTTGTTTTTCAGTCAGCTTTAACGACCATTGGCCGGTTGCCATTTTTCGGGCCGGCAGGTTGTCAGATGCACGCCTCGGCGATTACCTTCGCCGGGGCGTTCTTCATTGAGCGCCAAACAATTCTCAGACAGGGATCGCCTGCCATGCCTACCCCCGCCACCGACGGCTTCCATATGCCCGCCGAATGGGCGCCGCATGATCGTTGCTGGATGGCTTGGCCCGTCCGGGCGGAGACGTTCCTGAACGGGCTGGATGCCGCTCGCGCCGCCTACGCGGATGTGGCGAAGACGATTGCGCAGTTCGAGCCCGTCACCATGATCTGTCCCGAGGGGGAGGTGGCAGATGCCAGCCTGTCCTGCGGCAAGGGTGTCGAGATACTGCCCATGCCGCTCAGCGACAGTTGGGTGCGCGACAACGGGCCGACCTTCGTCGTTGACGGCAAGGGCGGTGTCGCCGGCGTCGACTGGGGCTTCAACGCCTGGGGCGGGAACTATGCCGATTTCCAGCCCGATACGGATGTTGCACGGCGGGTGATGGAACGGCTGGGACTGCCCCGGTACGAGGCCCCTCTGATCATGGAGGGCGGGAGCTTCCATGTGGATGGCGAGGGAACGCTGCTGACGACGGAGCAGTGCCTGCTGAACCCGAACCGCAACCCGCATCTATCCAAGTCGGAGATCGAGCAGCACCTGCGCGACTATCTCGGCGTCAGTCAGATCATCTGGCTGGGGCAAGGCTATGAGCAGGATGAGACCGACGGGCATATCGACGAGATCGCATGCTTCGTCCGCCCCGGCGTGGTGCTGACCCTCACGACCGACGACACCAGCGATCCGAACTACAAGATATTCCAGGACAATCTGGAGCGGCTCTCCATGGCCCGGGACGCTGCCGGTCGGGAGCTTGAGATCGTAACGGTACGCCCGCCCGCCCGGCAGGAGTACAATGGCGTGCGGCTGACCCTGTCCTATACGAACTTCTACCTAGCGAATGGCGGCGTCGTCATGCCCGCCTTCGAGGACCCCGCCGATGACGAGGCGTACCGGATTTTCCGAAAGCTCTGGCCGGAACGGCAGGTGGTCCAGGTTCCAGCGCTGGACATCGTCCGCGGCGGCGGCGGCATCCACTGTATCACCCAGCAGCAGCCTGCGCCCTGAGCACCGGCACTGCTTCCTAAAATCATTCTAATCATCCGGGTTGCCGACTGGCGCATTTGGTGGAGTATGCCGCCATTGCGCAGCTGCGAGCAGTGACATCCCATCGTGCAACTCCTGTTGTGGTCCCAGGGCAAGCGCCCATGGTCCAGAACAGGAGACGTTCGATGTTCCTGCGCATGAAGGAATACCAGTACAACGCCCGGCCGGAGAAGCCCGACCCGATCTACGCCAAGCAGCTCCAGGAAATCCTAGGCGGCCAGTGGGGCGAGATTTCGGTCATGATGACCTATCTGTTCCAGGGTTGGAACTGCCGTGCCCCGGGCAAGTACAAGGACATGATCTTCGACATCGGCACGGAGGAGATCAACCACGTCGAAATGATCGCCACCATGATCGCCCGGTTGCTTGAGAAGTCGCCGGTCGATGCCGAGGAGATGGCGAACAAGGACAGCATGATCGGCGCCGTCCTTGGCGGTGCGCGTGTCGAGGACGCGATCCTGGCCGGCATGAACCCCCAGCATGCCATCGTGACCGGCAGCGGCTCGCAGGCCGCGGACTCCGTCGGCGTGCCGTGGAACGGCCGTTACGTGGTGGCGTCCGGCAATCTGCTGGCGGACTTCCGCTACAATGTGACGGCAGAGAGTCAGGGCCGGCTGCAGGTTTCCCGCCTCTATGCCCTGACCGATGATCCGGGCGTGCGCGACATGCTGAGCTTCCTGTTGGCGCGCGACACCATGCACCAGAACCAGTGGCTGGCCGCCATGCGCGAGCTTGAGGAAGAGGGGCTGGAGATGACTCCGGTTCCGCACAGCTTCCCGCAGGACCTGGAGAAGAAGGAAGTCTCCTACCAGTTCTGGAACTCCAGCCAGGGCACCGAGAGCCAGCAGGGTCGCTGGGCGTCCGGCCCGACGCCGGACGGCAAGGGCGAATTCCAGTATGTCGGCAATCCGAAGCCGATGACCGACGACATCGGGGAGTTGGGCATGGCCGATCCGCGCCTACACGGCACGGCGAAGATGCCGCGTCCGACCATGACCAGCTTCACGGGCGGCGGTCTGTCCCGCACCATGGGCAACGCCGAGTAAGCATCGCCAGCCAGGGCAGGGCGGCTTCCAACGAAGCCGCCCCGTCCCAACCTCTTTCAGACCGGCAGCCTTTCCAGCAGCTCCCGGAGATCGGCTTTGAAGCGATCGGCCAACTCGGGCAGGGCGAGGGCCGCATCCACATCGGCGCGTACCGCCGGCTTGGCGTAGTAGACGGCGTTCACGGCCGCGACGGTCCAGTCCGCCGGCCCGCGACTGACGATTTCCAGCACATCGCCAGCCTGTACGACGCCTTCCTGCACAACATCCAGATAGAAGCCGGTCAGCCCCTCCTGCGTGGCCCATCTGGTCAGGCGCGGTTCGCCCGACTGCACGGTCGGCCAGGAGCAGCGGATCACCGGCTGGTTCACCCGCAGCAACGCCGTGCCAACGCGGATCACGTCGCCGACGCAGGCCTCCCGCTCCGTATAGCCCTCCACCGTCAGATTCTCCCCGAAGCTGGGGACCGGCAGTTCGCGGCCGGCCAGTTCGCGGAACCGGGCATAGCTCTCCACACAGAAGATATGCACGGCGGTGTCGCCGAGCTCGCGCGAGCGGTAGGCGCTCTCATCCCCCTCCAGCCCGAAACGCCCGATCCGCACCGGTCCGTCCACCGGCCGGTTGCCAATGCCGGTGCGGCCCTCATTGCCCTTGCGGGTAAGCCGCGGTTCGACCCGGCCGGTACTGACGGAGAGGATGCGGGGCATGGTTGCGGGCTCCGGATATGGGAAGGGCCGCCCCGAAGGACGGCCCTGGCCGATGCGATGTGCCTTGGATCAGACGAACTCGGCCTGGGTGCCGACGATGTGGGTGACCAGGCCGTAGACCTTGGCCTCCTCGGCGCTCATCCAGTAGTTCCGGTCGGTGTCCTGCTCCACCCGCTCCAGCGGCTGGCCGGTCTCGCGGGCGATGATGGTGTTGATGCGCTTGCGCATCTTCACGATCTCCTGCGCCTCGATGGCGATGTCGCTGGCGCGGCCGCCGGCGCCGCCCATGGGCTGGTGGATCAGGAAGCGGGTGTTGGGCAGGCAGAAGCGGTTCTCACGCTTCGCACCCAGGAAGATGTGCGCGCCGGCGGAGGCCACCCAGCCGGTGCCCAGGATTTTCACCCGCGGCTTGATGAAGCGGATGGTGTCGTGGATGCTGTCGCCCGACTCCACATGGCCGCCGGGGGAGTTGATGACGATGTTGATGTCGTCGTCGCCCACCGCCGCATAGGCCAGGAGCTGCGCCACCGTGTCCTGCGCGACCTTCTGGTTGATTTCCCCGAAGATCAGGATGGTGCGGCTCTTGAACAGGGCCTGCTGGATGGCCTGGAAGGGACCCGGCTGGGTCTCGGCCTTCTTGCCGCCGTTGTCCGGGGTATCCGGGGTCTCCGGCTGTTCTTCGTCGTCGAGGCGGAAGGGGGAATTGAGCACGGGAAACGGCTCCTTCAGGCAATCGGGAATGTCCGGCTAGAGACGTAGCGGGAATTGGGGCTCTGTTCAACCCGGCAAGGGGCCGGTTCCGGTTGGAATGGCCGTGCGGACGGGGCCGACTATCCAACCGGATGGGCAGGGGTAGGAGCAGGAGCCGGGGTGGGAGGCGGAATGCGGCGGGGCGGGCCACGTCGCATTCCGCTTTGCTCCTCGCGACCTACGGGAGGAGGCTGGCTCAGAGTTCGATCCAGACGCTCTTCAGGTCGGTGTACTTGTCCAGCGCGTGCAGGCTCTTGTCGCGGCCGAAGCCGGACTGCTTGAAGCCGCCGAACGGCGTCGTGATGTCGCCGGCATCGAAGCAGTTGATCCAGACGCTGCCGGCCTTGATGGTCTTCGCCGCCTTCATGGCGACCGACAGGTCCTTGGTCCAGATCGCGGCGGCGAGACCGTAGATCGTGTCGTTGGCGATCCGGAACGCCTCTTCTGTCGTCCTGAAGGTCAGGGTGGAGAGGACGGGGCCGAAAATCTCCTCCCGCGCGATGGTCATGCCGCTGTCCACGCCATCGAACACGGTGGGCTCGATATAGAAGCCGCCGGTCTCCGTGCGCGCGGCGTTGCCGCCGGACTTCAGCACGGCGCCCTCGGCCTTGCCCTTCTCGATATAGGACAGCACGCGCCCGTGCTGGCGGTCGTCCACCATGGCGCCGGTCCTGCTGTTCCAGTCCAGCGGATCGCCGGGGGTCCAGGACTTGCCGTATTCCACCACCTTGGCCAGGAACTCGTCCTTGATGCTCTCATGCACCAGCAGGCGGGAGCCGGCGTTGCAGACCTCACCCTGGTTGAAGAAGATGCCGCCGGCGGCGTTCTTCGCGGCCAGATCCAGGTCGGCGGCATCGGGCATGACGATGTGCGGAGTCTTGCCGCCGCACTCCAGCGACACGCGCTTCAGGTTGCTCTCCCCCGAATAGCGCATGAAGTACTTGCCGACCTCCGTGGAGCCGGTGAAGGCGATCATGTCCACGTCCATATGGCGGCCCAGCGCCTGGCCCGCCGTCTCCCCGAAGCCGGGCAGCACGTTCAGCACGCCGGGCGGCAGGCCGGCCTCCACCGCCAGCTCGGCCAGCCGGATGGCGGTCAGCGGCGACTGCTCCGCCGGCTTCAGCACCACGGAGTTGCCGGTGGCGAGCGCCGGGGCCAGTTTCCACACCGCCATCATCAGCGGGAAGTTCCACGGCACCACCGCCGCGATGACGCCCAGCGGTTCCCGCAGGATCAGGGACATGGAGTTGGGGCCGGAGGGGCCGACCTCGTCATAGAGCTTGTCGATGGCCTCTCCGTAATACTGCATGCAGCGGGCGGAGAGGGGGATGTCGATGCTGCGGCTGTCGCGGATGGGCTTGCCCATGTCCAGCGTTTCCAGCAGCGCCAGCTCATCCGCGTTCTGCTCGATCAACTGGGCCAGCTTCAGCAGCACCCTCTTGCGGTCGCGCGGATGCTGGTCGCGCCAGACGCCGGATTCGAAGGCCTTGCGGGCCGAGGCGACGGCGCGGTCCACATCCTCCGCATCGCATTCGGCAACCCGGGCCAGCACCTTGCCGTCGCGCGGGCTCACATCCTCGAAGGTCTTGCCGGAGGCGGCGTCCACATACCGGCCGTCGATGAAGGCCTTGGTGCGGATGTCCAGCCGGGCGGCGCGGTCATGCCAGTTGGTGGCGAGCGCGTCCATTCTATCCTCCCATGATCGATATGGGCGGAGAGTGCATTGGCGAGGGGGCGGAGGGCAACCCCCGTCGGAATGGGGCCGGACCCGGCCAGCCATCTCACCGGAACGGCGTCGGCGGGAAGTCTCCGATGGGCGCCACATGGTTGCGCAGACCGTGGGCCGGGTCCCAGAGATGCATGGCCATGGCCGGCGGCTCCCGAGTCCAGGCGAGCGGCAGGTCGCCCAGCGTGAGCGCCAGTTGGAAGGCCGCGCTGGGGGCGCAGAAGGCGGTGGTTCCGGCGAAGGGGGCCGTAATGGCCCGGTGCACATGGCCGCAGAGGATACCCGCGATGGGCCGTCCGCGTAGGAGTTCCGCCAGCCGATCGGCCCCGCCGCACATGATCCGGTCCATGCCGACGATGCCGCTGACGAAGGGCGGATGGTGCATCAGGACCAGGGTAGGGGTGTCGCCGGCCTCCTCCAGCCGCCGCGCGATCCAGGCCAGCCGCTCTTCGCAGAGGCCGCCTTCGGTACGGCCGGGAAGGTGCGTGTCCAGGGCCAGCAGGTGCAAAGGGCCGAGGCGGCGGGACTGGTGCAGGAACTGCCCCTCCGCGGGAACGGCGCCCGTGGCGGCGAAGGCGCTGCGCATGCCGTCGCGGCTGTCATGGTTGCCGGGAATCATCAGGCAGGGGAGCGCGAGGTCGGCCAGCAGTTCCGCCGCCATCTCGTACTCGCCCGGCTGCGGGCCGTTGATCAGGTCGCCGGTGATGACGACCAGGTCGGGCCGAGGCGTCAGCGCGTTCAGGAAGGCCACCGTCCGGCGCAGGGCGGCGGGTGTGTCGATCTCCCCCATGGCGAGCCTGCCCCTGGCGGTGACATGGCAGTCGGTGATCTGCGCGATCAGCATCCGGCACCCCTCCCGTGGCTCGACCTAATCGAAATAGACGTCCCGCTGGCGGTGGCTGAAGCGCATGCCGGCATCCACATAGATGGTCTGTCCGGTGATGCTGCCGGACTGGAGCAGATAGCAGACGGCGCCCGCCACCTCCTCCGCCGTGGGGCCGTGGCCCAGCGGGGTCTGGCTGTGCAGCCGCTCGTAATCCGCCTGGGACTGGCCGGGTGCGGGCAAGGTGTAGCCGGGCGCAACGGCATTGACCCGCAGGCGCGGCGCGCAGGAGCGGGCCAGCGTCTCGGTCGCGCCCTGCAAGGCGAACTTGGACAGGGTGTAGGCCAGGTGGTCGCCATAGGGGGCGGCCAGCTTCTGGTCCAGGATGTTGACCACGCAGCCCGCCATGCCCTCCGGCAGGCCGGCCAGCAGATGCTTGGTCAACAGCACGGGGGCCAGGGCGTTGGGCATCATGTGGCGGGTGAAGGCTTCCGCGCTGATCGTTGATATATCGTCCCATTCGAAGATCGAGGCGCTGTTGACCAGGGCGGTCAGGGGCTGGCCGAGAGCCTCGGCCGCGGCAGGGACGATGGATTCGGCGGCGGCGGGGTCGGAGAGGTCGCCGGCGACCGTGGCGGCGTGGATGCCGTGGCGGCGGAGGTCATGGGCCAGGGAGTCTGCCTCATCCCCGCTGGAGCGGTAATGGATTACGACGTTCCAGCCATCGGCGGCGGCGCGCTCGGCCACCTTGCGGCCGATGCGCTTGGCCCCGCCGGTGACCAGTACGGCATTGCTCATTCCGTCCTCCCGGATATGTCGGCTCATCTCTGCGGTTCCGGCCGCTCGGCCACGGCCGTCTCCGATGGCCCGTCGCCATGTGGCTGGCCGGCGACCTCCACCCGCACATGGCGGACCCGCGGGTCCAGCGCCATGCAGCGATCCGCGACCAGTCCGGCAACATCCTCCAGCCCGGCGAACTCGGCATCCCCGCCGATTTCGGCGCCGATCAGGCGGACGATCCGGCCATAATCCAGGGTCTCGTGGATCACGCTCTCCTCCGTGAAGCGCTCCGGCCCCTGGAAGGCCATGACCACGCTGACGAGCAGGGGCACCGGACCTGACCGGGCATCCCGAAGCCGGGCCGCGACCCGCACGCCCGTGACGTGGATGTGGAACAGGCTGGACACGTATCGGCACCCCGATGGCTGCGGTGGGCTGATAGCAGTCTAACCCGGCTTCGCAGCAGGTCCACCACTTGCCATCGGGACATGCTATCCATTTTCCCAGGCATGTGGTTCGGCAAGGGTATGGCGGAGATGCGGATCAGGGCTTTTCTGGCCGGCGCAGTCCTGGCGTTGGCGGCGGTTTTGCCGGCGGGAGCCAAGGAGCGGCTGGTGTTCATGACCGACTGGATGCCCCAGGCGGAGCATGGCGGCTTCTATCAGGCGCTGGCCACCGGGCTCTACGAGGAACGGGGACTGGAGGTGGTGCTGCGGCCCGGCGGGGTGGGCATGGACCCCCAGACGCTGCTGGCGGCCGGGGCGGTGGACGGGGCCATGGGCTCCTCCGGCTTCTTCGTGCTGAACCTGGCGGAGGTGGGGGCGCCGGTGGTGACCGTGGCGGCCCTGTTCCAGAAGGACCCCACCATCCTGATGAGCCACCCGCGCGACGATGTGAAGAGCCTGGCCGACATGAAGGGCAAGCCGATCATGATCGGCGATCCCAGCGTGAACACCGTCTGGCGCTGGCTGAAATCCCGCTACGGGTTCGAGGACCGGCAGATCCGGAAGTACAGCTTCAACATCGCTCCCTTCCTCATTGATAAGTCAGCGATCCAGCAGGGCTATGCCACGTCGGAGCCATATACGGCGACCAAGGCCGGGGTGACGCCGCAGGTGTTCCTGCTGGCCGATAACGGGTTCCTCAGCTACTCCGCAATGATCATGCTCCGCCGCGACATCGTGGAAAAGCGGCCCGAGGTGGCGAGGGCCTTCGTCGAGGCCAGCATCGAGGGCTGGTACAGCTATCTCCATGGTGATCCTTCGCCGGCCAATGATCTGATCCGGAGGGCGAATCCGGAGATGGACCAAGCCACGCTGGATTATGCCCGCGCCAGGATGGTCGAATACGGGATCGTGGACAGCGGCGATGCCGACAGGCTCGGCATCGGTGCGATGACCGAGGCGCGCTGGCAGGCCTTCACGGATGAGATGAAGGGCCTCGGCCTCTACCCGGCCGGGCTGGACTGGCGCCAAGCGGTCGACTTCCGCTTCGTCAACCAGGCGCATGGCAAGGAGATCCGGCCCTGAGCGGAACCGACGACATGCTGCTGCGGCTGAGCGGGGTGGGACTATCCTACCCCGGCGGCACCCGCGCGCTCGAGGGCGTGGATCTGGCCGTGCGGCGCGGCGAGTTCCTGAGCCTGCTGGGATCATCGGGATGCGGCAAGAGCACGCTGCTGCGGATCGTGGCAGGGCTGATGCAACCCACGGACGGACGGGTCGAGTGGGCGGAGCAGCCGGGGCCGGGCGGCATCGGCTTCGTGTTCCAGGAGCCGACGCTGATGCCCTGGGCGACGGTGGCCGCCAATGTGCGCCTGCCGCTGGACCTTGCCAAGGTGGACCGGCGGGCGGCGGACAGCCGGGTCGCCGGATTGCTGGAACAGGTCGGCCTGCAAGAGTTTTCAGTGGCTTACCCGCGGGAGCTGTCGGGTGGGATGAGGATGCGGGCGGCGCTGGCGCGTGCCTTGGTGACGGGGCCGAGGGTGCTGCTGCTGGACGAACCCTTCGCGGCGCTCGATGAGATCACGCGCTTCAGGCTCAACGACGATCTTCTCGATCTCTGGCAAACCACCGGGATCACGGCGATTTTCGTGACCCACAGCGTGTTCGAGAGCGCCTATCTCTCCGGCCGCGTCGCGGTGATGGCTCCCAGACCGGGGCGGGTGGCGGCGGAAATGGCGGTGGAACTGCCTTATCCGCGGACGCCTGGGATGCGGACCGGGGCGGCATTCGGGGCGGCCTGCCGGGAAATCTCGGCGGTGCTGGAGGGGGCGGCGTGATGACGGGGCGGATGCCGGGATTTCTTCTGCCGCTGCTCGTGGCCGTCCTGGTGCTGGGTGCGTGGGAACTACTGGTCCGGATGCGGGAGGTGCCGGTTTTCGTGCTGCCGCCGCCCTCCGCCATCTGGGCGGCGCTGGTGGCGGATGCCCCGGTGCTGGGCGCGTCGCTGTGGCTGACGCTGACGGTGACCCTGCAGGCCTTCGCCCTGGCGGTGGTCAGCGGGATGGCGCTGGCGGTGCTGTTCAGTCAGAGCCGGACGGTGGCGGCGGCGCTGTATCCCTATGCCGTGGCGTTGCAGGTGACGCCCGTGGTGGCCATCGCCCCCCTGGTCGTCATCTGGGTGGGGTACGAGCGGGTGGACATCGCCCTGCTCATCCTGGCCTGGTTGGTGGCGTTCTTTCCGATCCTGTCCAACACCACGCTGGGATTGACCTCCGTCGATCCGAACCTGCGGGACCTGTTCCGGCTGTACGGCGCCAGCCGGTGGCAGGTGCTGTGGCGGCTACAGCTTCCTGCGGCGCTGCCCTACCTGCTGGCCGGGATGAAGGTGTCGGGCGGGCTGGCGCTGATCGGGGCGGTGGTGGCGGAGTTCGTGGCCGGGTCGGGGACCGCGTCCGGGCTGGCCTGGAGGATCGTGGAATCGGGCCACCGGCTGAACATCCCGCGCATGTTCGCCGCCCTGCTGCTGCTGTCGCTCACCGGCATCGCGATCTTCGCCGTGTTGGCCTGGGTGCAGCGGATGCTGCTCCGCCGCTGGCATGAGAGCGAGCAGGGGCGGAGTTGAGTTGCCGGAGGCCGCGAAACCGCGCGTCGGGTGCAGGGGCGCGCAAACTCGGGCGCGGGTTCAATCCTCGTACCGGGCGAGGCTGATGGACGGCACGTCCAGCTTGCCGCGCCCGTTCAGGAAGGACAGTTCGATGATGAAGGCGGCGGCGCGCACATCGGCGCCCATCTTGCGGAGAAGGGCGATGGAGGCGGCCATTGTCCCGCCGGTGGCGAGCAGATCGTCCAGCACCACGACGCGCTGGCCGGGGCGGACGATATCCTCCTGCACCTCGACCGTGTCGGTGCCGTACTCCAGCTCGTAGGTGTAGCTGACGGTGCGGCCGGGCAGCTTGCCCTTCTTGCGCACCATGGCGAAGCCCACCCCGAGTTCCAGCGCCAGGGGCGCTGCGGCCAGGAAGCCGCGGGATTCGATCCCCACCAGCATGTCCGGCTTGTGCGGGGCCACGGCCTCCGCCAACTGGTGGACGGTGTGCTTCCAGGCGTCGGCATGGGCCAGCAGGGTGGAGATATCGTAGAACAGGATGCCCGGCTTCGGAAAGTCAGGCACGGTGCGGATGTGCTGGCGGATATCCATCGTCTGGAACCGATCCTGGTTTGTCTTGAGGCGGACATGCCGACCTCCGGTCTAAACAGGGAGTGGCGGCAAAAAGCCCCCGGCTGTTGACCGGTCTTGTCCCTTCCTGTCAAGTGAACGCTGATCAGCAATCATAGCGGATGGGGCATGCGCGCGGAAAAAGCCTGGGTCGAGACCGCCTGGGACGGCGACCAATGGGTGCTCACGGCCGGCGGCCGGTGGGACCTTGCCGCTGTACAGGCGCTTCAGGAGCGGCTGCGCGCTACGGGACCCGAACGCCGCGCCGCGCCGGTCTGCATCGACGTGTCCGGGCTTTCGGCGCTGGACACTGCCGGCGCGCTGCTGATCGAGGACACGGCGGAGCGGCTGCGGGGACAGGGCCACGACGTCGAGATCGCCGGGGCACGCCCGGATCTGGAAACCCTGCTGACGGAGGTACGGCGCGCCGCCCAACGTCCCGTGGTCGAGGCATCGGGGCGTCAGCCCGGAATGGACCTGCTGGAAAGGGTGGGGAAGGCCACCTACGGCATCGGGCGCGAAGCCGCGAGCATGTTGAACTTCCTCGGCCTCGTCTCGGCAACGACGGCCCGGCTTGCCGTTCGACCACTGCGGTTTCGTTTGACACCCTTCGTCTTCCACCTGGAGCAGGTGGGGTTGAACGCGATGCCCATTGTTGGGCTTCTGTCCTTCCTGATCGGGGTGGTGTTGGCGTTCCAGGGGGCCGACCAACTCCGCCAGTTCGGGGCGGAGATCTTCGTGGTCAACCTGCTGGGCATCTCCATCCTGCGGGAGATCGGGGTCTTGATGACCTCGATCATCGTCGCCGGACGCTCCGGCTCCGCCTTTACGGCGCAGATTGGCACGATGAAGGTCAATCAGGAGGTGGATGCGATCCAGACGCTGGGGCTGGACCCGGTCGAGTTGCTGGTCATTCCGCGCCTGCTGGCCTTGATGCTGGCGCTTCCTCTTCTATCCTTCTTCGCCAGCGCCATGGGGCTGCTTGGCGGGGCGCTGATGTCCTATTTCGCCTTGGGCATTAACCTCGGCCAATTCCTGACCCAGCTCCAACTGGCCGTGGAAGCCAAGGAACTCTTTGTCGGGCTGGTCAAGGCGCCGGTTTTCGCGGTCGTCATTGCGCTTGTCGGCTGTTACGAGGGTCTGCGCGTGTCCGGCAGCGCGGAAAGCGTCGGCCTGCTCACCACCCGCTCGGTGGTCGTGTCCATTTTCCTGGTGATTGTCCTTGATGCCCTCTTCTCCATCCTTTTCTCCTATCTCGGCGTCTGACGCGCCGGACCCCGCGGCGGGCGCGTCCGCTCCGGTGATCCGGGTGCGGGGGCTGCATACCCGATTCGGGCCGCAGACCGTGCATGCCGGGGTGGACCTTGATGTCCATAAGGGGGAAGTTCTGGGCCTTGTCGGCGGTTCGGGCACCGGCAAGTCGGTGCTGCTGCGGGAGATTGTGGGCCTGATCCGCCCGACCGCTGGCAACATCGAGGTGCTGGGCCGCGGGACGCAGAAACTGTCCGCCCGCGGCTGGGTGGAGCTTCAGTCCCGGTGGGGGGTGCTGTTCCAGGACGGGGCGCTGTTCAGCTCGCTGACTGTCCTCGAGAACGTGATGGTTCCGTTGCGGGAGCATACGAAGCTTCCACCCGACATGATGCGTCGGATCGCGGAGGTGAAAGTGGCCATGACGGGCCTTCCGCCGGACGCGGGTTCGAAATTTCCAAGCCAGCTTTCCGGCGGCATGCGGAAGCGAGCGGGCCTCGCGCGGGCACTCGCCCTGGACCCCGAAATCCTGTTCCTGGACGAACCCACCGCCGGGCTGGACCCGATCGGAGCGGCGGCCTTCGACGATTTGATTGGGAACCTCAAGGCGAGTCTGGGACTTACCGTGTTCATGGTGACCCATGACCTCGACAGCCTGTACGCAATCTGCGACCGTGTCGCCGTCCTCATCGACAAAAGACTAATCGTGGGCACCATAGACAGCCTTCTCCAGGAAGAGCACCCGTGGATCCAGGACTACTTCCTGGGCCCGCGCGGCCGTGCCGCGGCGAAAGGGTGAATCCGGGTATGGAGACCAAGGCCAGCTATACGATTGTCGGCGCCTTCGTCCTGGCGCTGTTCGCGGCGCTGTTCGTTTTCGTGGTCTGGCTGGCGCGGGTCCAGCTGACCGAAACGACGCAGCCCTACAACATCTACTTCACCGGAACCGTGACGGGACTGGTGGAAGGCAGCCCGGTGCGCTACCGCGGCGTTGCCGTCGGCACCGTGACCGACATCCGGATCGACCCGGACAATGTGGAACGGGTGCAGGTGACGGTGGAAGTGCCGGAGGACACGCCGATCAAGACCGATGCTGTCGCCACGCTGGAGCCGGTCGGCGTAACCGGCGGCGTCTATGTGGAAATCCAGGGCGGCACCCGTGGCGCTCCTCTTCTTGCCGAGGTCGCGGACGGGACTCCCGTGATCGCCTCTCGCCCCAGCTCCATCGCCGAAGTGCTGGAGGGGGCGCCGGTGCTGCTGACCAATCTCACGGAGATTTCCGAGAGGCTGTCCAATCTGCTCAACGAGCAGAACCAACAGGCGGTGGGCCAGATCCTGGGCAATCTCGCATCGGCAAGCGGCGAGGTGACCTCCACCGCCCGCAACGCCAGCGAGATGGTCTCCGAGCTGCGGCTGGAGATCGCTCGGCTCAGCAAGCAGGCGAACACATTGCTCGCCAATGCCAACGGGGCGGTGGAGGTGGTCGGGGGCAATGTGGAGCAGGTCACCACCGATCTCGCGGCGACCACGGAGGAGCTGCGGTCGCTGATGTCCTCGCTGCAGGACACGTCCGCCGAGATCAACGCCATACTGGCTGAGAACCGGGAGCCGATCCGGGATTTCACCGGAACCGCCCTCTACGATTTCGGACAGTTGCTGGTGAACATGCAGGATCTGGTGAACAATCTCGCCCGCGTGACCACGCGACTGGAGCGGGACCCGTCCGAGCTGCTGTTCGGGACGAATCAGAAAGGCGTGAGGGTGGAATGACCGGAAAACGAGCCGGAACGCCGGCCGGGGTGCCGGAAGGAACGCGCATGCTCAGTCGGCGGAACCTCCTGGCCGCGACCGCCTCAACCCCTTTGATGCTGACGGGGTGTGCCGGCCGCCTGCTGAACTCGGGCGAAGCTCCGCGCCTGTTCAGCCTGAGCCCGGCTACAGAGTTCACGGCCGGGCTGCCGCGGGTCGAGTGGCAGTTGCTGGTGGAGACGCCGCTAGCCCACTCCGGGATCGATTCGACGCGGATCGCGCTGCTCCAGGCCAGTAACGAACTGAACTACTATTCGAACGCCAACTGGATCGATACCGCGCCGGAGATGGTGCAGCAGTTCCTGGTGGAGAGCTTCGAGAACACGAACCGAATCGTCTCCGTCGGGCGTGAGGCGACGGGGCTCCGCTCTGACTTCGTGCTGAAGACCGATCTGCGCGACTTTCAGGCGGAGTATGGCAGCGGGGACATATCCTCCACCGCGCCAACAGTGCATGTGCGTCTGGCCTGCAAGCTGGTGCGCATGCCACGCCGCAACATTGTCGCCAGCGATACCTTCACCGCGCGGGTTCGGGCCGACAGTTCCCGTCTGGTGGACATCATCGCCGCGTTCGACAATGCGCTGGAGGCCGCGATGCGGCGTGCTGTGGAGTGGACTTTGCGGCAGGGCGCAAGCAATGTGCAGACGGACCCGCTGCCCCAGCAGCCCGCCGTCTGACCTACAGGTTCGAGAAGAATGGTTTCCCGCCGCAGTTTCCTCAGCGGTGCCGCCGCCGCATACGCCTCCCTGGCCGGCGTCGCAGCCGCGCAGCCCGCCCCCAAGCCACCCATTGCACAGCCCGCGCCGGAACTGCCTGCGGAAGCGGCTGCTCCAGCCGACGCTCCGCGAATGCTGGTCATCGGGACGGGACGGGTCACCGGCGTCTATTTCCCCACGGGGGGAGCGATCTGCCGTGTGTTGAACCGCCAGACTGCAAGCCATGGCCTTCGGTGCGTGGTCGAGCCGACCGACGGGTCGATGGAGAACATCGCAGCGTTGAGGGCCGGCCGGCTTGATCTGGCGCTTGTACAGTCCGACTGGCAGCAGGCCGCTGTGGCGGGGACCGGCATATATGAGAGCGCTGGGCCTTTCGGGAACCTGCGCGCGGTTGCCAGCCTGCACAGCGACACCGTCACCGTACTGGTGCGGCCGGATCAGGCGGTCGGGAGCTTCGCCGATCTGAAGGGTAAGCGGATCAATCTCGGCCCCACCGGGTCGGCCCTGCGCCAACTGGCCGAAAAGGTCGTAGCGGCGCATGGGTTCGGCATTGGAGATTTCAGCGCAGTGGGCGACATGGTGCCAGACCGCCAGGTTGAGGCGCTCTGCGACGGGAGCATCGACGCGGCAATGTTCGTCGTTGGGCATCCGAATGGCGCTGTGCGGGACGCCATGGTGGGGTGTGGAGCCCGGCCGCTGGCACTGGATGCGGCGGCGATCGACAAGCTGGTAGCTGACGGATCGCCGCTGGTGCGCACGGTGGTGCCGGCGCGGCTCTACCCGACGATGGAGGAGGATATCGCAACGGTCGGAATGGCGGCAACCTTGGTCACGACCGCCGCGCTGTCGGAGGATACGGTATTTGCGCTCACCCAGGCCCTGTTCACGGGACTGGAAGAGTTGCGGGGCGAGCATCCGGCGCTCGAACCCTTGGAAGCCGCCCGCATGGTTGTGGATGGGCTCACCGCGCCGCTGCACCAGGGCGCTGAGCGCTATTTCCGGGAATCGGGGCTGCGGTCCTGATGTGACAAGAGGCTCCGGCGGATGGATTCCGCTGTTTCCTGGCTGGCGCGGCCTTTCCAACCTTCGGGGTCGCATCTACTTTCATGCCAAGGTGTTATTCCCTTGGGGCAGGACCCTGGATGCTGAACGGCACGCTTGATCTGGAAGACCTGCCGCCGGAGGAGCTGGAGGCGTTGGCTGAGGCCGCGCGCGAGGTGATGCTGTGCACCCGCGTTCTGGCGAAGACCGGAGACAATGTGGTCGGCGAAGTCCTTCGGGACGCCGGACCCATGTCCGACTGGCAGCACTACCCGCCGGACGACATCTATGATTCGGAATATCACGCCCAGTACTACTACCATGCCCATCCGCCGGAGGAGCGGGTGGCAGGAGAGCATGGGCATTTCCACACCTTCCTGCGCCCGCTGGGCATGCCCGAAGGAATAAAGCCGGTCGCCCTGCCGGACCTCCAGCCCGACACCAATGGAAACGATGCGCTCTCGCATCTGATCGGCATCTCGATGGACAGGTCAGGGCGTCCTATCCGGCTGTTCACCACCAACCGCTGGGTGACGGGAGAGACCTGGTACGCCGCGACCGATGTTGTTCGCATGCTGGACGGCTTCGTGGTCGACCATGCCCGGCCGAGCT
Source organism: Indioceanicola profundi (assembly GCF_003568845.1). Classification (NCBI taxonomy): domain Bacteria; kingdom Pseudomonadati; phylum Pseudomonadota; class Alphaproteobacteria; order Rhodospirillales; family Azospirillaceae; genus Indioceanicola; species Indioceanicola profundi. Next base: position 1,196,587 of record NZ_CP030126.1, read on the forward strand.
GGCCGTTGAACCGCTGGATCACGGCCGTGGTGCGCATCTACCGTCCGGTGATCCTGGATTTGCTGCGTCTGCGGGATGAGCGGATCGCGGCATGGCAGACCGCCCATCCCGACGTCTATGTGTACGAGGATCGCCGCCTGGAGGTGACGTCGGAGGCGGACATCTCCTTGGACGAGCAGGTCCAGCGCGTGGAGCTGGCGCTCCGCCGGCAGCGCCGCCGGCTACGCGAGTCGCGTGCAGCCGACTAGTTCGCGCGTACGGTGTACCAATTTTGGCTTTCGGAAATTCGCGCACTCTGTCCTAAATAAGGGGGGAGTGCCGATACGGCCGGTGGAATAGTGCCACCAGCGGGTGTCGCGCAAAGGTAGGCAGGCGTCCATCCCATGGCCGATACACTGACACAGCAGGATGTTCAGAACCTGCTGCTGGACCCATCGCCGGAGAACCGGGCGGCAATGGCGGCGAAGCTGGGAAAAAGCTTCGACGGGCAGGAGCTGTCCACATCCGAACGGGTGCTGGCGGAGGACATCGTCCGCATCATGGCTAAGGATGTCGCGGCGAAGGTGCGCGCTGCCCTGGCCGAAAGCCTGAAGGCGAGCGCGACCTTGCCTCGCGATGTGGCTCTGATGCTGGCGCGCGACGTGGAATCCGTCTCGCTGCCATTCATCGAGGTGTCCTCCGTCCTGACGGAGGAGGACCTGATCGAAATCATTCGGAGCGGATCGTCCCAGAAGCAGACGGCCGTCGCCAGACGTCCCGATGTGACGGAAGGCGTGGCGGAGGAGTTGGCCGAGCGCGGTGACGAAGCGGCGGTCGCCGCACTGATGTCCAATGAGGCGGCGCCGGTGACTGCCAGGGCCATGGGCCGGGCGCTGGACCGCTTTCCCGCATCCGAATCGGTTCAAGCTCCGCTGGTCAACCGTGCCAAGCTCCCGGTAACTGTCGCGGAGCGTCTGGTGGCGCTGGTATCCGAGCAGCTGCGGGAGCGGTTGGTCGCGAAACACGAGCTTCCCTCGGACATCGCTGCGGACCTGGTGCTTCAGACCCGCGAGCGGGCAACCTACGGCCTGGTCGGCGGGGCGGGGGAGCGGGATCTGGAACGGCTGGTGGAGCAACTCCGCGTCAGCGGCAGGCTGTCGCCGTCTCTGCTGCTGCGGGCCTTGTGTATGGGCGACCTTCCATTCTTCGAGGTGGCGCTGGCGCAACTTGGCCGCATCCCAATCGTGAATGCACGGATGCTGATCCATGATGCCGGGCAGCTCGGACTGAAAAGCTTGAGCGAGAGAGCGGGTATCCCTGCGAAGCTCTATCCGGCGATCCGCATTGCGGTGGATGTCGCGCGGGAAACGGAGTTCGATGGCGGGGATCACGACTTGGAGCGGCATAGGCGACGGATGCTGGAACGCATCCTGACCCAGGTCGAAGAGATGGCCGGCGAAGATCTGGACTATCTGCTGAACAAGTTGAGCGACCTGACCCTCGCAGCCTGAGGGCTTACTCCATTTCACATGGTTGAGTGAAACGGCCCCGTCCGGGGCCGTTGTCATTTCCGGCTTCCGGAACCTTCGCGTGGGGTGCGGGGTTTTTCGCACCAGGATCACGTGACAATAACGGGGGCATGAGGAATGGCCGACGCGCGCACCGACAACAGCAATGAAGCGAACCGTCGGCCGGAGGAGATAGAGGAGGAGATCGGCGCCATCCGCGAGCGGCTGGGCCAGACGATCTCGGAGATCGAACGCCGGTTCCGGTCAGGCGATTCCCAAGGCGCCACTGCCGGCGTTTCGGCCGTTGCCCGGGAATTCACCAAATTCGACGCCAACGGGGAAATCCGGGCCTATGCGGAAGCGGCGCTGGATGCGACGCGGCGCAATCCGCTTCCCGCGCTGCTGATCGGTATCGGCGTCGCCTGGATCGCCTTCGACATGTTCCGCATGCGGCGGGAGCGGCAGGAGAACATGCTGTCCCGTGCCGATGCCCTTCTGCTGCTGGAGGATTTGACGGGCGTGGCGCGCCAGGGCGCCAAGGCGCTTCGGCAAGCCGCCATGGCGGTGGAGGATGGACCGCTGAGGGAAGCGCTGCGCCTTGCGTCCATGGACCGGGGCCACAGTGCCGCGCAGTTGCAGGACCAAGTGCAGGCCATGGGCTTGAATGCGGTCCACGGGAACACGCCGACCGGCGACCGGGTACATGCCTGGCAGCGGGTGGAAGACCTGTTGGGCGAAGGCAACGAGCTGGCCATCATGGAGGCGATAGAGATCGCCGAATTCGAGACGCTCGCCCGCTTCCATGACGCTCTTCAGCTTCCTCTGCCGGATGAGTTGCGGGTTGTGATCGGAAGCTGCTTCCACGAGGTGGAGGGAACGCACGCTCGTCTGTTGTCGATGCTCAATGCAGTGAGATGACAACAGGACGGGAACATGGCAGATCAGACCAACAGGCGGCCGGGCGGTCACCCGGCCGGCCATGAGCCGGGACGCGGTCGCTCCGCGGAACGTCCCAGCGACATCCCCAAGGCGGGATGGAAGGACATCCTGAAGCGGACCTGGTCGGAACAGTCGAAGGACAATGTATCCATCGTCGCCGCAGGCGTCGCCTTTCTGACCCTGCTGGCCCTTTTTCCAGCGATGTCCGCCATCGTCTCCATCTATGGCCTGGTCTCCGATCCACAGCACATCGAGCAGCAGGTCCAGTCCATGCAAGGGGTGCTGCCGCAACAGGCCCTGGACGTACTCCAGAGTCAGCTGCATTCGCTCGCAAGCCAAGCCGGCGGCGCGTTGAGCGTCGGCCTTATCGTCAGCCTGCTGATCGCACTCTGGTCGGCGGCGGGCGGCGTGCGGTCGCTGATGACTGCGCTCAACATCGTCTATGATGAGCAGGAAACCCGCGGGATGATCGCCTTCTACGGCACCGCGCTGGCTCTTACCCTCGGGCTGATCCTGCTGCTTTTCGTCATTATTGCCGTTGTCGTCATCGTACCGGCCATCCTCGGCTTCATAGGATTGGGTCAGGCGGCGGAGTGGTTGGTGCGCATTCTGCGCTGGCCGATCCTGGCGGTAGCCGTGGCGCTGGCCCTGGCCGTGCTTTACCGCTACGGGCCAAGCCGGGCCCGGCCGAAATGGCGCTGGGTGACGTGGGGAGCCGCCATCGCCACGGGGCTCTGGCTGCTTGGCTCCATCGCCTTCTCGATCTACATCACGAACTTCGCCGACTACAACGCCACCTACGGCTCATTGGGGGCCGGCATCGTGCTGCTGCTCTGGCTCTATCTCGGGGCGTACGCAGTGCTGCTGGGCGCGGAGATCGATGCGGAGATCGAGCACCAGACAAAGCGCGATACGACGACCCAACCTGAGAAGCCGATGGGAAGCCGGGGTGCCAAGATGGCCGATACGGTCGGTGAAAGCACCTGACCAAGTCCGGGCCGGGGCGGTACCGCCCCGGCTCGAAACGTGCATCAGGACGTCGTGATAGCCTGCGCTTTCACATAGGAGCCGGGGGCGTCCTCGATCGGCGTCAGCTTGCCGCTGCCGGGCACGCGGGCGGGAACCTTGTCGCCCGCGAACTTCTGAACCCACTTCGCATATTCCGGCCACCAGGAGCCCGGAACCTCCTTCGCTCCCTTCAGCCACTCCTCCGGGTCCTTGGGGCACTTCGTATTCAAGAAATGGCTATACTTGTTCGCCGAGGGTGGGTTCACCACACCGGCGATGTGGCCTGACGCCGCCAGCACGAACTTGACCGGTCCGCCATAGACCTGGGTGGCGGCATAGGTGGATTTCCACGGGGTGATGTGATCCTCCCGCGTCGACAGCATGAAGGTCGGAATTCTGATCGTGCGCAGGTCGATGGGCACGCCCTTGAGCGTGATACCACCGGGCTGCACCAGCAGGTTCTTCTGGTACATGTTGCGTAGATAGAAACTGTGCATGGCCGCTGGCATGCGGGTGCTGTCGCTGTTCCAGTACAGAAGGTCGAAGGGGAAGGGGTCTTTGCCCAGCAGGTAGTTGTTGACCACGAATGACCAGATCAGGTCGTTGGCGCGCAGCATGTTGAAGGTGGTCGCCATGGTCTGCCCCTCTAGATAGCCATGACAGCGCATCTTCCCCTCAATCGCGCCCAACTGCTCCTCGTCGATGAAGACCGACAGTTCGCCCGGTTCCGAGAAGTCGGTCAGGGTGACCAGATACATGGCGCTCTTGACCCGATCGTCGCCCTTGGCGCTCATGTAGGCGAGCGTGCTGGCCAGCAGGGTGCCGCCCAGGCAATAGCCGATGACGTTCGCCTCCCGCTCGCCCGTCGCGGCCTCCATGGCGTCGAGGGCGGCCAGCGGGCCCTCCACCATGTAGTCCTCAAAGGATTTATCGGACAGTTCCTCCCCAGGGTTCACCCAGGAGATGATGAAGACGGTGTGGCCCTGGTCGGTCAGCCACTTCACCAGACTGTTCTGCGGGCGCAGATCCAGGATGTAGAACTTGTTGATCCAGGGCGGGATGATGAGAAGCGGTCGCCGGTACTGCTGCTCCGTTGTCGGGTTGTACTGGATGAGCTGCATGAGGTCGTTCTGGAAAACGACCTTGCCCGGGGTGACGGCGATGTTCTCCCCGATCTTGAACTTCTTGTAGTCGGTCATGGAGATCGCGAGCTGGCCCTTGCCGCGCTCGAGGTCCTTCAACAGGTTCTCAAGACCCTTGACCAGATTCTCCCCGCCTGTTTCCAGCGTAGCGCGGAGGACCTGGGGATTGGTCATGACGAAGTTGCTGGGCGCCATCGCGTCCACGAACTGGCGGGTATAGAAATCCACCTTCCTGGCCGTCTTCTGGTCAAGCCCGTCCACCTCCTTGACCGTATGCTGCATCCAGCGGGCGGTCAGCAGGTAGGACTGTTTGATGAAGTCGAACAGCGTGTTCTCGTCCCAGGCCTGATCCTTGAATCGGCGGTCTTCCTTGGAGGGCCGGATCACCGGCTCGGCCTCGCCGCCCAACAGGCGCTGGGTGGTCCGCTGCCAGAGGGTCAGGTAGTCCTGCCACAGCGTGAACTGGGCCTGCATCAGCTTGGCCGGATCGGCCATCATGCGCGCCGTCATCTCCAGGAAGGCATTGCCGATGTTCAGGGGATCGGGCGATCCTGCCTCCCCATCCGCCGCTTGGCGTGACAGGAACTCGGTAACCAGCCGCTGGCTCTGCTCGGCAATGCGCGTCATGGCGCGCGACATTTCCACGGGGTCGGGGATCTTGAGGTCTGTTCCTGGCGTCTGGGACATGGACGTTTCCTCACAGCCTTGGTTCTATACGCTCGGAACCGGACCGCGCCGTCGGGGCGGTGCCATCTCCGTGCGCCGCCCGGTACTGCCACTGCGGCATGGCCCGGCGTCTTGCGGCCTTTCTTCTTTTAATACACGATCCGGCCATGCTTTACGATGAGACCTTGATCACCTTTCGGCGTAGGAGTACCCCCCTTTCTATCGTTAGGGGTGGTATTCTCCTTCTGGGACTCACGCTGTCCGGATGCGCCAACGTGCCGCTACCCGATATCGTCTTTGACGATGGGCCTTCGCCCGGCCGCGCGCCGGCTGCGGAGCTGGCGAACGCGGATGCTGTGCTGACGGGGCAGCGTCCTGTCCGCCGGGCCGATCCCAAAGGAACGGAAATTCCCAATCTCGCCAGCGTCCCGCCGCGCCCCACCGAGTTCTCCACGCCGGTGGAGCGCCAAGCTCTGCTCGACCGGCTGCGGGGAGAGCGGGACGAAGGAAGGTCGGTGGCCGAGACCCTGCGCGGGGATACGCCCGTACAATCTCCGCCCGCATCGCAGGCGCCTGCCGCACCAGCGGTGCCGAGTGGTCCGCCTCCCGTGCCCCAGCCGGTGACCCGCTGATCTTGCAGACCCTGGCGGCGTTGATGCAGGGCAAAATACTGTCGCCTGGGAGGCTTATGGGCGTTACATATTTCAACTCCATCCCCCTGGCTGAAATGTTCGTACCATGAGCGAGACAGAGTTCCACCGGATCAAGCGTCTGCCGACCTATGTTTTCGCGGAAGTGAACGCGATGAAGGCACGAGCCCGCGCCGCCGGTGAGGACATCATCGATCTGGGCATGGGCAACCCGGACCAGCCGCCGCCCAAGCACATCACCGACAAGCTGGTCGAAGCGGTGCAGAACCCGCGCACCCACCGCTACAGCCAGAGCCGGGGCATCCCCGGCCTGCGCAAGGCGATCAGCGCCTATTACAAGCGCCGCTTCGACGTGGACATCGATCCGGAGACGGAGGCTATCGTCACCATCGGGTCCAAAGAGGGGCTGGCCAACCTGGCGCAGGCCATCACCAGCCCGGGCGACGTGATCCTGGTCCCGAATCCCAGCTATCCCATCCACCCCTTCGGCTTCATGCTGGCCGGAGCGGCCTTGCGGCACATTCCGGTGGTGGACGGGCTGGACAATTTCGTGCGCGACCTGGAGCGGGCGATCCGCCATAGCGTGCCGAAGCCGACGGCGCTGATCGTCAGCTTCCCGGCCAACCCGACGACCCAGACGGTCACGCTGGATTTCTACCGGCCAATCGTCGAACTGTGCCTGCAGCACGGCATCTACATCCTGTCCGACATCGCCTATGCCGAGATTTATTTCGACGGCAATCCGCCGCCGTCGGTGCTCCAGATCCCGGAGGCGCGGGACATCACGGTTGAATTCAACAGCTTGTCCAAGACCTACAACATGCCGGGCTGGCGGGTCGGCTTCGGAGTCGGGTCCAAGAAGCTGATCGGCGCGTTGGCCAAGTTCAAAAGCTATGTGGATTACGGCGCCTTCACGCCCATCCAGGTGGCGGCGACCGCGGCGCTGAACGGGCCGCAGGACTGCGTGGTCGAAATCCGGAAGCTGTACAAGAATCGCCGCGACGTGCTGATCGAAGGGTTGGCTGCCGCCGGGTGGGACGTGCCGGCGCCGGCCGCGAGCATGTTCGTCTGGGCGCAGATTCCGGAGCGGTACCGGGACTTGGGCTCCCTGGAATTCGCCAAGCTGCTGATGCGGGAAGCCAAGGTCGCCGTCTCGCCGGGCATCGGGTTTGGCGAATATGGCGACGGACATGTCCGCTTTGCGTTGGTGGAAAATTCGCAGCGCATCCGGCAGGCTTGCCGTAACATCAAGGCTTTCCTCCAGGGTGCCCCCGCCGGGCAGCCGGTTCAGGTCAAGGCGGGGTAAGGACGAAGACATGGATCACACGGATAAATCGGCGCCGGTGCGCATCGGCATTGCAGGCCTGGGCACCGTCGGCGGCGGGCTGCTGCGCCTGCTGGATACGCAGGCGGAGTTGCTGGCCGGTCGTTGCGGACGCCGGCTGATCGTCACCGCGGTCAGCGCCCGCGACCGGAGCAAGGACCGCGGCGTCGATCTTTCGGCCGTGCGCTGGTACGAGGATGCGGCAGAACTGGCGACCGATCCCGATGTCGATGTGGTGGTCGAGCTGATCGGCGGCTCGGACGGCATCGCCAAGGCGACCGTCGAAGCAGCCCTTTCCAATGGCAAGCATGTGGTCACCGCCAACAAGGCGCTGATCGCCCATCATGGCACCGCGTTGGCCCGCATGGCGGAGGAGCGGGGGCTCTCTCTTGCCTATGAGGCGGCGGTGGCCGGCGGCATTCCGGCCATCAAGGGGCTGCGCGAAGGGCTGGCCGGCAACAGCATCCGTGAGGTTCACGGCATCCTGAACGGCACCTGCAACTACATCCTGACCGAGATGCGCACCACCGGCCGCGACTTCGCGGACGTTCTGGCCGATGCGCAGCGGCTTGGCTATGCCGAGGCGGACCCCAGCTTCGACATCGACGGGGTGGATGCCGCGCATAAGCTGGCGATCCTTACTGCCGTGGCTTTCGGCACGCAGGTGGACTTCCCCGCGATCCATGTGGAAGGCATCCGGCACGTTTCCGCCCTCGACATCGAATATGCGGACGAGCTGGGCTACCGCATCCGCCTGCTGGGTATCGCGCGGCGGACGGAACACGGGATCGAGCAGCGGGTGCATCCTTGCATGGTTCCGGTTGGAAGCCCCATCGGCGCAACCGATGGCGTGTTCAATGCCGTGGTCGCGGATGGCGACTTCGTGGACAAGGTCGTGCTGGTCGGCCGCGGCGCCGGCGCCGGGCCGACGGCATCCGCCGTTGCCGCCGATCTGGTCGATATCGCCCGCGGCCGACTCACCCCGACTTTCGCGGTTCCGGCCGACATGTTGACGGCCCCGACGCCGTCGCCGCTCGACCGGCGGCGCGGGCGCTACTATGTCCGGCTGATGGTGCTGGACCGGCCGGGCGTCATCGCCGATGTCGCCGCCGCGTTGCGCGACCAGAGCGTCTCCATGGAGGCCTTTCTTCAGCGCGGCCGCGCGCCTGGCGAGGCGGTGCCGGTCGTGCTGACCACCCATGAGACCGGCGAGGCCTCAATGCGCCGTGCGCTGGAGCGGATCGGCGCGCTTGACGCCGTGCTGGAGCCGCCGCGCATGATCCGCATCGAGGACTTCTGATCTCAGGCCGAATGGCCGAGTAGGCCGGTCAATGTGGATAGTCCCGAAAAGTTAAATTCAAAACGCGCGCTGACCCGGCTAGAACAGCGCCATGCACAAGTTTGGGGGAAACAATGGCTAATGACATGACCGGCATCGCCGCGGTACCCGACAGCGTCCGTGGCGACATCTCGCTGGTGATGGACCGCAACTTGGCCCTGGAGGTCGTCCGTGTCACCGAGGCGGCGGCGCTCAGCGCTTCGCTGCTGATGGGACGCGGCGACGAGAAAGCGGCGGATCAGGCGGCGGTCGACGCCATGCGGCAGGCGCTGAACAGCCTGTCCATCGATGGCCGCGTGGTCATCGGCGAGGGCGAGCGCGACGAGGCCCCGATGCTCTATATCGGGGAAAAGGTCGGCACCGGTCACGGCCCGAAGATCGACATCGCCCTGGACCCGCTGGAAGGCACCACGATCTGCGCCAAGGGCGGTCCAAACGCGCTGGCCGTGATCGCGATGGCGGAGCATGGCGGCTTCTTGAACGCGCCCGACGTCTACATGGACAAGATCGCCGTTGGCGGCGGCCTGCCGGAAGGCGTGGTCGATCTCGATGAGACGGTCGAGAACAATCTGAAGAACCTGGCCAAGGCCAAGGGCGCCGACGTGTCGGAGCTGGTGGTCTGCGTGCTGGACCGCCCGCGACATGCCGAGTTGATCGCCCGCATCCGCGCCGCAGGCGCGCGCATCATGCTGATCGGCGACGGCGACGTCTCCGGCGTCATCGCCACCAGCCAGCCGCACTCCGGCATCGATATGTACATGGGCTCCGGCGGTGCGCCAGAGGGCGTGCTGGCCGCGGCGGCGCTGCGCTGCATCGGCGGCCAGTTCCAGGGCCGGCTGCTGTTCCGCAACGATGCGGAGCGGGAGCGGGCGCGCAAGTGGGGCGTCACCGATCTGGACCGCAAGTACGGTCTCTACGATCTGGCCAAGGGTGATGTCATGTTCGCCGCGACCGGCGTGACCACCGGCGCCATGCTCCAGGGTGTCCGCCGCTATCCGGGCGGCGCGGTGACCCACTCCGTGGTCATGCGCTCCAAGAGCGGAACGGTGCGTTATGTCGAGGCGCACCACAACTTCCGCACCAAGCAGAGCATCATCCCCGAAGCGAAGACCTGAAGCTTCCGTTTCGGAGTTCAAGGGGAGGGCGGGTGTTGCCTGCGGGCAGCCCGCCCTTCTTTTTTGCGTACCCGGCGCTGGCGGGTATGACTTAGGGTCTAGGCACCTGTTCGCCGCCTGACATCCGGACCCGCATGCAAGACTCCGCATTCCTCGGCGTTTCCTCCTCCATCACCGGCCGGCGCTGGAAAGCGCGGGCGGTGGATGAGCGCTTGGCGCTTGCCCACGCCCAGAGCTTCGGCCTGCCGGAGATCGTGGGGCGGCTGCTGGCGGCGCGGGGAATCGGGCTGGAGGAGGCGGACCGGTTCCTGCAACCCACCCTGCGCGCCCTTTTACCGGACCCGTCCGTGTTGAAGGACATGGATGTCGCAGCGGATCGCATCGCGAAGGCCATCCGCGACGGAGAGAAAGTAGCCGCCTTCGGCGACTATGATGTTGACGGCGCGACCAGCACCGCCCTGCTGGCACGATTTTTCCGCGCCGTTGGCTCTGACCTGCGCGTCTATATTCCCGACCGCATCCAGGAGGGCTACGGCCCGAATCTGCCGGCGCTGCTGAAGCTGAAGGAGGAGGGCGTTCGCCTGATCCTCACGGTGGATTGCGGCGTCACCGCCTTCGACCCCATCGAGAAGGCCTGCGAGGCCGGGCTGGAAATCATCGTGGTCGACCACCACAAGGCGGAGCCGCGGCTGCCCCGCTGTGTCGCCGTGGTGAACCCGAACCGGATTGATGAGCCTGCAGCGGGCCCGCTCTCCACCCTGGCCGCCGTAGGCGTCAGCTTCCTGCTGATCGTGGCGGTGAACCGGGCTTTGAGAGCTGCCGGCTGGTATAAGGACCGGCCGGAGCCGGACCTGCTGCGCTGGCTGGACATCGTGGCGCTTGGCACGGTGTGCGACGTGGTTCCGTTGGTCGGGCTGAACCGGGCGTTGGTTGCCCAGGGGCTGAAGCTCATGGGCAAGCGGATCACGCCGGGCATCAATGCCCTTGCCGATGTGGCCGGCGTGAACGACCGGATGGAGGCCTACCATGCCGGTTATATACTGGGGCCGCGTGTGAATGCCGGCGGTCGCGTCGGCAGCGCGGATCTGGGCACCCGCATCCTGTCCACGGACGACCCGGCGGAGGCGGCGGATCTGGCCAAGCGGCTGCACGAGTACAATGTGGAGCGCCGCGCCATTGAAGCGGCCTGTCTGGACGAGGCGCTGGCTCAGGTCGAGGCGGAGGTGGATGCCTGCCCGGAGCTGGTCCTGGCCTACGCCGACGGTTGGCACCCTGGCGTCATCGGTATCGTCGCGGCCCGGCTGAAGGAGCGGTTCGCGCGGCCAGCCTGCGTCGTGGCGCTGGATGGCGGGTTGGGAAAGGCGTCCGGCCGGTCGGTGCGCGGGGTCGATCTGGGATCGGCCGTCATCGCGGCGCGCCAGGCCGGGCTACTGGTCGCCGGCGGCGGGCACGCCATGGCCGCAGGCTTCACCGTGGAACGGGAGAAGCTTGACGACCTCCGTACCTTCCTGCGGGAGCGGATCGCCGTACAGATTCAGGACAATGGCCCGCTCGTGCCCACACTGAATCTGGACGGGGCTATTGGGGTGCGCGGGGCCAATCCCATGCTGATGGAGCATCTGGAAAAGCTCAGTCCCTTCGGCACCGGTAATTCGGAACCGCGCTTTGCCGTCACCGATGCCCGCATCGTGAAGGCCGATGTGGTCGGCAATGCCCATGTGCGCTGCATCCTGACGGGTGCGGATGGGGCACGGCTGAAGGCCATCGCATTCCGCAGTCTGGACGGCGAATTGGGACGAGCGCTGCTGCAATCGGGCGGGATGCCGTTGCACCTGGCCGGCACGCTACGGCCGGACCGCTGGAACGGGAATGAGGGCGTCCAGCTTTTCATCGACGATGCCGCCCCGGCGGGCGGGCGTGCTGGCTGATGAACGGCAAGGACGATCGGAGCCGGAGCGACTAACGCGCGGAAGATAATCGATACCACTTTAGTTGACACTAAATTAACTCTAAATCATGATCGCTTTCGACGCGGAATGCATCGTGCGGTCATCTGCTGCGACGGCCCCGCTGGATGGACCGGATTGGACCACCACGAGGGATCGTAGCAGGCATGGAGAAACGGGCAGTATCGGCAGAACCGCGAGGCGAGCCCTCCCTCGAAAACTGCTCCGCCGCTGGCGGCGTCGACACTGCGGCATCCAAGCTGGAGGCCCATCTCAGCGAGCTGGATGAACCGTCGCTGCTGCGCGTCGCCCGGGCTGTTGAACTGGCGCGTGCATCCGAAAGACGCGATCCTACGGACGAGCGGATACTTGAGTGCCTGCGGCCGCGGCTGAAAGATCTTCGTCCGGAAAGGCTTCCGACCTTCCAGAGGGCCGTTTGCGCGCATCTTGAGCCGTTCCTGTTCAATGGCGGCGTACTAGAAGCAAAGCGCCGTGGATGGATTCCCCGCAGTGTGCTGTCGGGCTGGTGGAGCATCCTTAACTATTCCCCACATGGGGAAAGCCTGCGGGAGGCGGAAGCCGCTTATGCCGCCGCTGTGCGGGCAGGGCGCTGGTCGGAGCTTTCCCAGCACATTTCCCAAGGCACGCAATCGGCTGCGGAGGCCACGATCAGGCTGGTTCGGGATGTTGGATGCGATGCTGCATGTCGGGCGGAGACGCTGAGCATCCTCGGGAGTGATCAGGCGCTTGTTGAGCTACAGGAAATAGCGGCGGTGCTGGCCGTTTCGCCGCGGATCACGCCGGCCCTACGCCGTGTGCGGGAGGCTGCCGGAAGCTCCAGCGGACCGATCAGCGATTTCGCGCCGGCAGCCGTACTTGCTGCCCGTAGCGCCTATGCGGAGTTCCATGCCGAACCGAGCGCAGTGGTGGAGTACTTCCTCCTCGGTCTGATCCAGTCCCTCGCCCAGCCCTGGCAGGCGCTGCGACTGGTGAGGATTCTGTCGACCGACATGTCGAAAATGAGCGATGAGCATCTGTGCCTGATCCCCACGCGCCTGTTCAATGACCTGACGCGCATCCTGGGAGAGATCGGCCGCGCCGAGGCAACCGGGAACGGAACCAGCCGCCGAGTATGGCTGGTCACCTGCGCGAGGCTGGTGTCCGATGCGACTGCGATGATCAAGGGCTTGGCCGAGGAGGGGCGGCCCGACGAGAATCCGGAGTGGAACCGGCGCTTGGGCGAGGCGCGCACGCGCATCAATGCGGCGGTTGAAAATTTCGCCAGCCTCGCTGTGCGGGACGTCTGCCAGGTTCTTCCCGTTCGTCAGATCAAGGATAACGGCGCGGAGATGCGGCTGGAGCCCGATATGTGCCACCCGCCCACGGATGAGGAGGTGCAGACGGCCCAGGCCGCTGCGCTGCTCTTCGTCGCCTGCCGCCGATATTCCGACCAGGAGGGGCTGGACCGCGCTTTCCGTCCGAAGGAGGCGGACCTGATCCATCAGCTTCAGATCGGCGTCAATTTCAGGCTGGAGTTCCTGCGCGCCCGCATGCGCCATCCCGTGTGTCTGGCGCAACTGGCGGCAATGACCCAGGTCATCAGGCTGCTTCCGCAGACGGAGCCGCTGACTGAGCTGACCTACCGGCTGGAACGGACGGCGGCGCGTTACAAATGAACCGGACAGGGGATGGAATCCGACCAAAAGAGATAAAGCGCAATGACGCTCACAATTGGGCTTGCATTAGGGGCTCTACCCCATTATCTGTCGCGTCCGGCCGCAGTCCCCTTCGTCTAGAGGCCTAGGACACCGCCCTTTCACGGCGGCGACACGGGTTCGAATCCCGTAGGGGACGCCACCTTACATCCAGCAAAATCAGCCTGTCTTCTGGCCCTCTGGTAAATGCCGGAATGGGGCTGGGTGGCATTATGGCTTGCGGTACAGATACAGCCCGAATCCCAGGGTCTCCCGGCCTTCGGTGAGGTAAGTGCGCCGCCAGTTTCGGATGCGCGTCCGCATGGCATCCGCATCCGGATCGTCTGGATGTTCGACGAGGTGGCTCTCCACCGCGGTGGAGTAGGTCCACTCATAGACATCCCATTCCCGCTCGCTTGCCGTCATCGCCAGGATAGGAACAAGCCCGGCGGACTCGCCCGCAGCGACATTCCCGGCGTGAGAGGTCAATTCATCTTCGGCGGCACCAAGTGCTTCCAAATAGCTTCGGCTCGGCGGCTTCTTCCAGTATCCCTCGCCATGGAGCAGCCAGCCGCCGGGAACCAGATGCGCCGCCAGGCCCCTCAGCGTCTCAGCCATGGTCGCGGCTCCGGGGACCAGACCGCCGGCGCCGCTGGCCACGATCATGCGGCAGGGACCATGATCTGCGATGAATTCAGCAGCATCCCCCGTCTGGAAGCTGATCGTACCCTCTCCGGGCTCGGCATCAGCTCGTCTGCTCGCGGCATCGATCATGCGGGGGGACAGGTCTACGCCCAGGACCTGTGCAGCGAAACGCCGGGCGAGCAGAATTGCCATACCGCCGGTCCCGCAACCGAGGTCGATGACCTTGTCCCCCGGCTGCAGGTCCAATGGCGCCAGCAAGGCATCGAAGGTTTCCGCGGAGCAGGGGCTGCAGAACTGGTGGTTTCGATGAGCGATATAGCTGAAGCGCTGACGGTCCATTCTTCGCCTCCTGCATGCTTACCGGATCATAGCCCAGGAATGGCCGGTGAGGCATGGCTGCCGAAGGGGCGCGTGGACCGTGCAACCACGCAGCTCAGACCTTGCCGGCATAGAGCTTCCGGGTCGGCACGCAGACGATCTTTACGCGCTCATCGGAAGACAGGGTGGAGCCGATGTTCGTCTGAGCGAGATAGGCGCTGCCGAGCTTCAGGCAGGTCCCGGGAACCGCGACCTGTTCGGGCAGGCGATATAGATGGACCGCTGTATCGCGGTCGCAGGCTTTCAGATCGGGAGTGAGGGCAAGGGAGCAGACCAGGACAAACGCAGTGAGCATGACAGCCTCCGGCTTGGGGTTCGCCTTCGGGTGCGCTGTCCGTCCCTACGATCTGCAGGTTTCTGGTTATGTTGCATTGCAGCATAACCATCGGCGGCGTGCTTCCGCCTGTGACATTTTATCCTTCCGGATAGGGGTGTGCGTCGGGGGCGGGGGAACCGTCCCGGAAGCGACGCGTTGATGAGAAACACCTTCGATGGAAATCGAGCGGGAGATTCTCATGACGTCTTCGATCAGGATCAGTGCGTTCGCAGCCCTCGTCGGGGCAATGTTGCCGGCCGTAGCCATGGCCGATCCGGAAACCACCGTGGTTTCCCCGATCCCCCCGGCCGAGCAGGTGAAGATCGCCTGCCTTGAAGGCTATGAGCCGGTCATTACCAATATGGAGCGGCTGCAGAACAACTTCGCGCCGGGCACGGGCGAAGTCACGACCAATGTCCGCAGCCAGGGCCAGAATATGTGGTTCATCGAGGTCGGCGTCGTCGGTCAGGACGGGCAGGTCAATCCAGCCACCGAGTACGGCCCGCATGTGATGGCGGAGGCTGAGTGCCGTTCCACCGGTTCAATGACCGCGCAGGCCAGTGCCGAGGCTGGAACGAACTAGGTTGGCGTCCAGGCGCTCAGCCGCCAAACCGTTCATCAACTGATCTTCATCAAGGCGCGGGGTCCGGAAAGGCAGGTATGGGATGACAGTCCTGCCTGCTTTCCGGACCCTTTGCCATGCATGAGCATGCTCACACCGCAGCCAGCACCATCGACGGTCTCTGGCCTTTGATTACCGCCATGTTCATGACCGGACTGGCGGGAGGTTTCGGTCACTGCACCAGCATGTGCGGCCCCTTTGTCATGGCCCAGGTGGCCGGCGGAATCGCCGGGCACCAGCCGGTGGCCGCCGGCGCGCCGGTGCTGGTGCGGGCGCAGGGTGGGCTGCTCCTGCCATACCATCTGGGCCGAGTCACCACCTACACCGTCCTTGGAGCCATCGTGGCCGGCCTTTCGGGCATGGTGGTGGCGGGAACGGGCTTCCGCTGGCTGCTGGGGGCGGTGCTGCTCATCGCCGCGGTGCTGTTCCTTCAGCGCGCCCTGAAGGGGTTCGGGCGCTGGCTCCCGGCCCTGGGACGGGCTGCGGATCATCGCGGCATGGCGTTCGGGGCGCGGATCGGCGTGGGCCTGGCCCGGTTCCTGCGTCCCCTGCTGGCCGACCCCCGCGGCGTCAACGGATACGCGCTGGGCGTGGCGCTCGGCTTCCTGCCCTGCGGCTTCCTCTATGCGGCACTGGCCTCCGCGGTCGGTACCGGCTCCAGCCTTGGCGGAGCCCTGGTCATGGGTGCGTTCGCACTCGGCACGGCGCCGAGCCTGATCACCGTGGGCGTGCTGGGTTCCGTGGCGGCGTCGCGCTGGACGGCAACCATGAGGGTGCTGGCGCCGGTGCTGATGCTGTTCAACGCCGTGGTGGTCGGCACGATGGCGTGGCACGCCTTCGCATGAAAGCGCGCGGAAGCCGGGGATGCCGCGACAGGGATCAGTCCCCGACCAGCTCCTTGTAGGCATGCCAGCTCGCATGGCCGATCAGGGGCAGGGCGACCGCCAGCCCGAAGAACAGGGTTGCAAGGCCGAGACCGGTGCAGAAGGCGATGATGAAGGCCCAGAGCACCATCGGCTTCAGATTCGTGCGCACGGCCATGATGCTGGTCGCGACAGCCGTGGCGGCGTTCGTGGGCCGGTCCAGCAGCATGGGAATCGCGACGGCGGAGATCGCGAAGGTGGCGAATGCCAGCACCCCGCCCGCCAGGGTTCCCGTCAGCAGGAACGGTAGGCTGGCATCGCTGGTGAACAGCACCCGCGCCAGATTGTCCAGGTTG
Source organism: Indioceanicola profundi (assembly GCF_003568845.1). Taxonomy (NCBI): domain Bacteria; kingdom Pseudomonadati; phylum Pseudomonadota; class Alphaproteobacteria; order Rhodospirillales; family Azospirillaceae; genus Indioceanicola; species Indioceanicola profundi. The sequence continues at coordinate 1,213,077 of NZ_CP030126.1, forward strand.
GGGTTCATCTGGCCGAAGAACAGGGCGTAGAGCAGGATCGCCACCCTGATCCACAGCAGCCAGAGCATCAGCAGGCCGGCCGAGAACAGGGAAAGCTGAAGCGCATTGGCGCGGAGCGCGGTCACGGCGGCCGTCAGGCTCGGCTCCTGTCCGCGCTCCAGCCGCCGGCTGGTCTCATACAGCCCCACGGCTGCCAGCGGGCCGACGATCATGAATCCGGCGCAGAGCGGCAGCAGCAGGAAAAGCAGTCCGGCGCCGCTCATCGCCAGGACCAGTGCCCAACTGAACGCCACCACCGCGGCGCCATAGGCCAGCGACACGCGCCACGCGGCGGTCAGATCCCGCATGCCGGCCTGCAGCCACGCCCAGGGCCTGTCCGGGGCGATCCGCCGCACCCGCGGCAGCGGAGCGGTGAGATCGGCTTGTGCGTGGATATCGGTCATCTGGCGCTCCCTCCCGAGCCGTTCCGCGGGCTCAATCCGGCCCTGCGGCTTTTCCGCCATTCTACTTGAAACGCGGGGTTGTGCGAGGGTTGTTCGCGCCCTTCACCGTCCTTGATGCAAATCAATGCGGCTGGATCGGCCCTGCTGCAAATCTGCGCCACTCGCAATGCCCCCGGCGGTCCGCTTCGGAACCGGGCGAGGGCACAAGAATTCAGCAGAGACCGGGGGTAGTTATGAGCGTCGCACTCACCGGCGGGGCATCCTTCGCGGCGGCACGGCCCGCTGCACAGGAGGCGTACCATGAGGATGTGGTCCGCGCCTTCGTCATCGCGGCCATGTTCTGGGGCATCGCGGCCTTCGCCGTCGGTGTCATCATCGCGTTCCAGCTTGCGTTCCCGCAGCTCAATCTGGACCTGGAATACACCACGTTCGGGCGTCTGCGCCCGCTGCACACGTCGGCGGCGATCTTCGCCTTCGGCGGCAATGCGCTGATCGGCTCCTCCCTCTACGTCGTGCAGCGCACCTGCCGCGCGCCGCTGTTCGGAGGCAAGGAGCTGAGCTGGTTCCTGTTCTTCGGCTACCAGCTCTTCATCGTGCTGGCGGCCACCGGCTATCTGATGGGCATCACCCAGGGCAAGGAATATGCCGAGCCCGAATGGTATGTTGATCTGTGGCTGACCTTCGTGTGGGTGGTCTATCTGATCATCTTCGCCGGCACGATCATCAAGCGGCGCGAGCCCCACATCTATGTGGCCAACTGGTTCTACCTGGCCTTCATCATCACCGTCGCCATGCTGCACATCGTCAACAATCTGGCGGTGCCGGTCAGCTTCGCCGGGGTGAAGTCCTACACGGCCTGGGCGGGCGTGCAGGATGCCATGATCCAGTGGTGGTACGGTCACAACGCGGTGGGCTTCTTCCTGACCGCCGGCTTCCTGGGCATGATGTACTACTTCATCCCCAAGGCCGCCGACCGCCCGGTCTACAGCTACCGCCTGTCGATCGTGCACTTCTGGGCGCTGATCTTCCTCTACATCTGGGCCGGCCCGCACCACCTGCACTATACGGCGCTGCCGGACTGGACGCAGACGCTGGGCATGGTCTTCTCGGTCATGCTGTGGATGCCCTCCTGGGGCGGCATGATCAACGGCCTGATGACCCTGTCGGGCGCCTGGGACAAGCTGCGCACCGATCCGGGCCTGCGCTTCTCCGTCACCGCCGTGGGCTTCTACGGGATGAGCACCTTCGAAGGGCCGGTGATGAGCGTGAAGGCGGTGAATGGCCTCAGCCACTACACCGACTGGACCATCGGCCATGTGCATTCCGGCGCTTTGGGCTGGGTCGCCTTCATCAGCTTCGGCATGATCTACTATCTGGTGCCGGTGCTGTGGAAGAAGCGGGGGCTGTACAGCAAGGCCCTGGCCGACTGGCACTTCTGGATCGCCACCATCGGCATCGTCTTCTACATCACCTCCATGTGGGTCAGCGGCATCATGCAGGGCCTGATGTGGCGCGCCTACGACGAGTTCGGCTTCCTCCAGTACTCCTTCGTGGAGACGGTGGCCGCCATGCATCCCTACTACGTGATCCGCGGCCTGGGCGGGGTCCTGTTCCTGACCGGCGCGCTGATCATGGCCTACAACCTGTACCGCACCGCCACGAGCGGCGAGGCGGCCGAGGCCGAGCAGCCCCGGCTTGTCCCGACGCCGGCCGAGTGAGGGGGGCCTGAACCATGAAATTCTCGCACGCGCCCATTGAGAAGAACGTCCTGCTGATGGCCGTTCTCACCCTGATCACCGTGTCCATCGGCGGTCTGGTCCAGATCGTCCCGCTGTTCACGGTGGAGACCACCATCGAGCGGGTGGAGGGTGTACGCCCCTACACCCCGCTGGAGCTGGCCGGCCGCAACATCTACCTGCGCGAGGGCTGCTACAACTGCCACAGCCAGATGATCCGCACCTTCCGCGACGAGGTGGAGCGGTACGGGCACTACAGCTTGGCGGCGGAGAGCATGTTCGACCATCCGTTCCAGTGGGGCTCCAAGCGCACCGGTCCGGACCTGGCCCGCGTCGGCGGCAAGTACTCCAACGACTGGCACGTCCCCCACATGATCGACCCCCGCGCCGTGGTGCCGGAATCGATCATGCCCGGCTACCCGTTCCTGGCGGAGAAGCCGCTGCACGCCGAGGATATCGGTGAGCATCTGAAGGCCAACCGCGCCGTCGGCGTGCCCTACACCGACGAGCAGATCGAGAAAGCCGCTGCGGACCTGCGGCTCCAGGCCGGGACCGACCCGGATGCGGACACGGCCGAGCTGCTGGCCCGCTATCCCAAGGCCGTGGTCGGCGATTTCGACGGCGATCCCAGGTTCGTCAGCGAGATGGACGCGCTGGTCGCCTACCTGCAGATGCTGGGCACCCTGGTGGACTTCACCCGGATCAGCCCCGACGACGTGAAGCAGTAGGAGGCGGCGATGCACGAACTCTACATCCTGCTCCGTGAGCTGTGGCTGGTCTGGTTCATGCTGCTCTTCACGGGAATCGTGGTCTGGGCCTTCTGGCCGTCGCGCCGGCAGGTGCTTCAGGACTTTGCGAACATTCCGCTGCGGGACGATGCGGTCCCGGCGGCGAAGACGAGGTAAGGTGTCATGTCGACCAAGATCGAGAACGACGCCCCCACCGGCCAGTCCACGACCGGCCATGAGTGGGACGGCATCAAGGAACTGAACACGCCGCTGCCGAAATGGTGGCTGTACATCTTCTACGCCTCCATCGTCTTCGCCCTGGGCTACACGGTCCTCTACCCCGCCTGGCCCACCGGCAAGGAGGCGACGGAGGGCACGCTGGGCTGGACCCAGCGCAAGGAGCTGGCGGCCAGCATGGCGGCGGAGCAGGAGCGCATCGCCCCGGTGCTGGCCAAGATCGAGGCGGCCGACATCGCCGAGATCCGCGGCAATCCAGAACTGATGGGCTTCGTCCAGGCCAAGGGCCGCCAAGCCTTCGCCGACAACTGCGCCGGCTGCCACGGTGCGGGCGGGTCCGGCGCGCCGGGCTTCCCGACGCTGGCCGATGACGACTGGCTGTGGGGCGGCTCGCCGGAGGCGATCCTGCACACCGTCAGCTACGGCGTCCGCAACGCCAATGCGGAGAGCCGCCTCTCCGACATGCCGCGCTTCGGCGCCGACCAGCTTCTGGAGAAGGAGCAGATCAACGACGTCGCGGAACATGTCCTGTCGCTGACCGGCACCCAGACCGACGCCGCCGCGGCGGAGCGGGGCGCCCAGGTCTATGCCGACAACTGCGCCGCCTGCCATGGCGAGAAGGGCGAGGGCATGGCGGAGATGGGCGCGCCGCGCCTGAACGACACCATCTGGCTCTATGGCGGCAGCAAGGCCGATGTGGTGCACACCGTGACCTATGCGCGGCGCGGCAACATGCCGGCCTGGAGCGAGCGTCTGGACCCGGCCACCGTCAAGGTGCTGGCGGCCTATGTCCATGCGCTAGGCGGCGGCCAGTAACAGGCCGCATCCCATCCACCTGCCACCCGGTTCGACTGGTGCCGGCCGCCTGCCCGCGGCCGGCATTTTTTATACGGGTCACAGGAACAGGCGGTCGTCCCAGCGGATCGGCTCATGCAGTGAATGCTGGATGCGCGGGAACTCCGGATGTTCCGGATTGATCAGGATGTTGCGTTCCATCCGCGCCACCACGCTCGGCACGAAAAGGATGGCGGACCGGCGCTCCTGCTGCCACCGCTCGCCGAACATTTTGGCGGCACTGCACGCCGGCTCGTCCCAATGGGCGAGCGAGTGCGCCGTGACCGCCTCGTAGCTGAGCCCGTTCGGCAGGGTGATCTCTATGAAATGCTGGTTGGGGGGCATGACGCCGCTGCCATGGACCAGCTTCTCCAGCATGGCCGTGGAGTAATGCTCGCTGGTGTAGATCATCGGGCTGGCTGGCGTATTCCACCGGCCCGGATAGAGCTTCGAACCGGTCGCATCGAAGATGGGATAGGTGCCGGCCGGGTCCCCGATGCGGTAGCAGCGGAGCACACGATCCAGGATCTGCGCCATCAGGCCGCCGATCCGAATTTGAGCCGTCCCAGTATATCCTCCACCAGCCTTGCGCCGAGGTCGCTGCCGAGCACGACGTCGATGGGCCGGCGCTGATCCAGCAAGGGATGGGAGCGATAGAGAAAGGCGCGCGCCGCTTCCGGTTCCTTCCAGACGTCGAGACATGCCGCCCAGACCTGGGCCAAGCGGTAGGTGCGGCCGCTTTCTTCCGATGTCAGACGCTCCGCATCATCCTTCCGGCGGCGGGCGAGCGTGGCGCGGGGAACGATGCGGTGTTTGATCGTCTGGTCCGCCGGTGCAACCGCCTGGGTAACGCGGTCCAGTGCGTGCAGAGGAAAGCCGTTCTCGATCATGCCAGCGATGGCGACCGGAGAAACATCGTTCCGATTCCCGACCTCGATCCCAAGCACCGTCGCCACATCGAACAGGGGAGCATCGTACATGATCACCTCCATCTCATCTGAGACGGATAATGGTCTCATATAAGCATGGTTTCAAGGCGATCGAGGCATCCGGCCCCGAACCGTGCGACAGCCCGCCGCGCCGGAAAAGGGCAACAGAGCCGGGACCATTGATCTAGCGCAAAGCGGCGGGCGGGCCGGGGGGCATAGGGTGCGGTCATGGGCGTTCGGCGCCCGAACTGTTCACCCGAGGTCACCATGGACGGCCATACGACCCTGCTGGAGAAGGCAGCCGCCGCGGAGCGCGATTTCGCGGCCGTGCGCGCACGCGCCGGAACGGCGAAGGCGCAGCCGCTGCCCGCCGACAGCTCCGGCTCCGTGCCGCTCTATGCCGACCGTGTCCGGGTCTATCCCAAGGCCGTCCATGGCGCCTATCGCCGGATCAAATGGGCGGTGCTGGGCTTCTGCCTGACGCTCTACTATCTGGCGCCCTGGCTGCGCTGGGACCGCGGGCCGGGAGCGCCGGACCAGGCGCTGCTGATCGACATGACGGCCCCGCGGGCCTTCTTCTTCGACATCGAGATCTGGCCGCAGGAGGTCTACTTCATCACCGGGCTGCTGGTGCTGGGGGCGCTGGGCCTGTTCCTGGTGACCTCGCTCTTCGGCCGGCTCTGGTGCGGCTATGCCTGCCCGCAGACGGTCTGGACCGACCTGTTCATGTGGGTGGAGCGGCTGATCGAGGGCGACCGGGCCAAGCGCATGCGCCTGGACCAGGGCCCGCTGACCGTGCAGAAGGTCGCGAAGAAGATCGCCAAGCACTCCGCCTGGCTGCTGATCGCGCTGGCGACGGGCGGGGCCTGGGCGCTGTACTTCAACGACGCGCCGACCTTCGTGGCGGACTTCTTCACCGGCGGCGCCAGCGTGGAGCAGTACTTCTTCGTCGGCCTCTTCACCTCCACGACATATCTGCTGGCCGGCTGGGCGCGGGAGCAGGTCTGCACCTACATGTGTCCCTGGCCGCGCTTCCAGGCCTCCATGCTGGACAAGGACAGCCTGGTCGTGACCTACGAGGACTGGCGCGGGGAGCGGCGCGGCAAGACCAAGGCGGGTGCGCCGCCGGTTGGCTTCGGCGACTGCGTGGACTGCCGCCAGTGCTTCGCCGCCTGTCCCATGGGCATCGACATACGCGACGGCCAGCAGATGGAATGCATCGGCTGCGGCCTCTGCATCGATGCCTGCGATGAGATTATGGACAGGATGCAGCGCCCCCGCGGGCTGATCCAGTTCGACACCCTGGCCAACCAGGAGGCGAAGGCCAAGAGCCTGCCGCCCCGCTTCCGCTTCGTCCGCCCGCGCACGGTGATCTATGCCGCGCTGGTGGCCGCAGTGGCCGGGATCATGCTGGCCGCGCTGGTGCTCCGGACCACGGTGGAGGTCAGTGTCCTGCGCGACCGCGCGCCGCTGTTCGTGACCCTCTCCGACGGTTCCATCCGCAACGGCTACACGCTGCGGGTCCTGAACAAGAAGCGGGAGGATGTCGCCTTCGACCTGTCCCTGGACGGCCTGCCCGGCGCCACCTTGGTGGTGCAGGATGTGGGCGAGGCGGCGGACGGGCGGGCCGTGGTGCTGCACACCCGCCCCGACACGGCTGAAACCTACCGCGTCTTCATCTCCCTGCCGCACGGCGCGGCGGAGGAGGAGAACACGTCCTTCGACTTCATCCTGCGCGATCCGGTCAGCGGGGACGGCGACATCTACGAAGCCGTCTTCATGGGTCCGCACAAGCCCCGCCCGCACCGGTACTGAGGACACGCACATGGCCATGATGCATCGGGACCAAGCCCCCCAGCGCAAGTCCGCCTGGATTCCCTGGGTCTTCGTCGGCGCGATGGGCGTCGTGGTGGCGGTCAATGCCACCCTCATCACCTACTCCGTCACCACCTTCAGCGGGCTCTCGGTGGAAAAGCCCTATGAGCGGGGCGTCCACTACAACCAGGTGCTGGACGCCCAGGCGAAGCAGGACGCACTGGGCTGGACGCTGGATGCGGCATTCGCCGCGACCGACGGGGAGCGGCAGGGCTGGCTCGTCGTGGTCGCGCGGGACCGTGACGGCGGGGCGCTGGACGGGCTGGCGCTGGAGGGCCGCATGGTCCGCCCGCTCGAGGTGATCGACGACGTGCCGGTGCATTTCGAGGCGGCCGGCGACGGCCGCTATGTGGCACGGGTCGAGCTGCCCAGGCCCGGCCAATGGGACCTGAAGGCCAGGGCCACACGCGGCGGCGACGCCTTCACCCTGATCGAAAGGCTGGACATCAGATGAGCCTCGCCTACGCGGAACCGGATATCGTCGGCGCCCCGGCCCTGTGCCGGCATTGCGGCCAGCCCGTTCCGGCGGGCGAGGCGGAGTTCTGCTGCGCCGGCTGCGCCGGTGCCCATGCGCTGATCCATGAGCTGGGGCTGGAGACCTACTATGCGCGGCGCGATGCCGTGGCCCCCACTGCGGCCCAGGATGCGCCGAAGCTGGACCTCGCCTCCAACATCGTGGACGGGGCGGATGGCAGCCATACGCTGCGGCTGCGCGTGGACGGGCTGACCTGCGGGGCCTGCGTCTGGCTGATCGAGAGCGCGCTGGGGCGGCTTCCGGAGGTGGAGAGCGCCCGCGTGAACCTGACCACCCGCCGGCTCACGCTGAGCTGGACCGGCGGGCGCGAGCTGGCGGAGCGGTTCGTCGCGACCGTGGCCCGGCTGGGCTATCGGCTGGCTCCGTTCGACATGGCGGCCGAAAGCGATCCCCAGGCCCTGCATGAGCGGGAGCTGCTGCGCGCCATGGCGGTGGCCGGCTTCTCCGCCATGAACATCATGCTGCTCTCCGTCTCCGTCTGGTCCGGCCATGCCGGCAGCATGGGGGAGGCGACGCGCACGCTGATGCACTGGCTGTCCGCCCTGATCGCCTTCCCGACCGTGCTGTACGCCGGCCGACCCTTCTTCCGGTCGGCGCTGACCGCGCTGAAGGCCGGGCGGACCAACATGGACGTGCCGATCTCGCTGGGCGTCACGCTGGCGACCGGCATCAGCCTGTGGGAGACCATCAATCTCGGCCCGCACGCCTATTTCGACGGCGCCGTGATGCTGCTGTTCTTCCTGCTGGTCGGGCGCTACCTGGACAGCCGCGCCCGCGGCCGCGCCCGCTCGGCGGCGGAGCATCTGCTGGCGCTGGGCCGGCAGCCGGTGACCGTGCTGGACCCGGACGGCACCACCCGTCTTGCCCCGCCCGGCGCCGTCCCGGTCGGCGCCGCCGTGCTAGTGGCAGCGGGAGAGCGGATCGGCATCGACGGCACCGTGGCGGACGGCAGCTCCGAACTCGACACCAGCGTGGTGACGGGCGAGAGCGCGCCGCAGCCGGTGCGGCCCGGTTCGAAGGTCTTCGCCGGCATGGTCAACCTGGCCGCCCCCCTGCGGCTCACCGTGACCGCCAGCGGCGAAGGCACCCTCCTGGCCGAGATCGTGCGGCTTATGGAGGCGGCGGAGCAGGGGCGGGCACGCTATGTGGCGCTGGCCGACCGCGTCGCCCGCTTCTATACGCCGGTGGTCCATACCCTGGCGCTGGGCACCTTCCTGGCCTGGACGCTGGGCTTCGGCCTGGGTTGGCAGCCGGCGCTGCTGATCGCGGTGGCGGTGCTGATCATCACCTGCCCCTGCGCCCTGGCGCTTGCGGTGCCGGCGGTGCAGGTGGCGGCAAGCGAGCGGCTGATGCGGGCCGGCACCCTGCTGAAATCCGCCACGGCGCTGGAACGGCTGGCGGGGGTGGACACCATCGTCTTCGACAAGACGGGAACGCTGACCACCGGCCGGGCCGAGCTGCTGCCCGACAGGGAGCGGCGGAGCGAAGATCTGCGCCTTGCCGCCACCATGGCCCGCGCCAGCAAGCACCCGCTGTCCCGCGCCCTGGCCGCTGCCGCCGGCCCCGGTCCCGTGGCGAATGGCGTCCGGGAGCTGCCGGGGCAGGGGCTGGAGATGGAGACGCCGGCCGGGCCGGTGCGGCTGGGCAAGGCGGCCTTCGTCGGGATCGAGGCCGGGCCGCAGGCCGTGGGCGAGGGGCCGGAGCTCTGGCTGTCCCGCCCCGGCCGGGCGCCGGTCCGCTTCGCCTTCGCCGACCGCGCCCGTGGCGACGCGGCGGAGGTGGTCGGCAGGCTGAAGCGGCGGGGCTACCGGGTGGAGCTGCTGTCCGGCGACCGGCCGGGCACGGTTGCCGCACTCGCCGCCGCGCTCGGCATCCCGGAATGGCGGGCCGCCGTGGACCCGGCCGGCAAATGCGCCCGGCTGGCGGAGCTGCGGGCGGCGGGGCGGCGGGTGCTGATGGTTGGCGACGGGCTGAACGACGCGGCGGCCCTGGCCGCGGCGGACGTGTCGCTGTCCCCCTCCACCGCCGTGGACATCGCCCAGACCACAGCCGACGCCGTCTTCCAGGGCAACCTTCTAGCGCCGGTGGCGGAAATCCTGGAAACCGCCCGCAAGGCGGAGCGGCTGGTGAAGCAGAATCTGGGCTTCACCCTGGCCTACAACATGTGCGCCGTGCCCATCGCCATGGTGGGACTCGCCACGCCGCTGGTGGCGGCGGTGGCCATGTCCTCCTCCTCCCTGGTGGTGATGGCCAATGCGCTGCGCCTGTCCCGCGGGGCAGGCAAACAGGCGAAAGGAGCCTGAGACATGATCAGCCTTCTGTTCCTCATTCCCATCGCGCTCATCCTCGGCCTGATCGGGCTGGCGGCGTTCCTTTGGTCGGTGCGGACGGGCCAGTTCGACGATCTCGACGGGGCCGCCACCCGCATACTCTACGACGAGGACAGGCCCCTGCCGGCCAAACCCGGCCATAGCTGACCTTCCTCACCGAACCCATCCCATCCAGCAAAGGAGTGCTCCCATGCGTCCTCTTCTCGGCATTCTCGGCGCCATCATCGCGGTTCTCGGCCTGTTCATGGCCGGCGGCGCCCATGAAGGCGGCATGTATTTCGCAGGCATGGCCTTCTTCCTGTTCGGCGTCGCGCTGAACTTCTGGCTGATCGGCACGGCCGAGCCGAAGCGCTACGGCGCGCCCGCCGTTCCGGCCGAATGAGCCCACTTGAACATGGCCCGGCGGGAGACCACTCTTCCGCCGGTCATGATCCTTCCCGACATTCTGGCCCCCGGCCTTGATCTGGTGCTCTGCGGTACCGCACCGTCGCGCATCTCCGCCGCCAAGGCGGCCTACTATGCCAATCCCGGTAACCGCTTCTGGCGGACCCTGCACGAAGTCGGGCTGACGCCTGAGCAGATTTCGCCGGCGGACTATGCCCGCGTCCTGGAATTCGGCATCGGCCTCACAGACCTCAACAAGACCGAATTCGGCTGCGACCACGACCTGTCGCCGGACGCTTACGACGTGCAAGGATTCACTTCCAAGATCCGCGCCTTCGCCCCCTCCGTCATTGCGTTTGACAGCAAGAACGCCGCGAAGGCCTTTTTCGGCGTGCCGCGAGTCGGGCTAGGATTACAAACCGCCACCCTCAATGGCATCCCGATCTTCGTCGTGCCGTCGCCCTCTGGTCTGGCGCGCCGATTCTTCGATGTGGCACCTTGGCGGGAAATGGCGGATTTTGTGGCGGAATGCCGGAGTCGACACCATCCCTGGATGCCGTTCGCGAATCCGAAGTAGAAGCGTTCCAGTGGTGGTATCGGCTAGGAATCATCTAGGACTGTAACCATATTCAGAGCCTGCGAATCAGGTGCCGTGCGCTATGGCTGCGGCACCCGACAGGAGGCTGATTTGGTAGCGAAAACGAAGACCGCGCCTGCCGAGACCACCGCCACGACCGAGGCCGCCGCTGCCGCCCAGACCGCGGCCGAGAGGGTGGTTCGGGACAATCTGGCGCTCTGGAACAGGCTGAAGCGCACCGACCCGAAGGCCACCAAGCCGTTCCAGCGGTCCGGCGGCTTCCGCGGCACGCAGATCGATCCGACCTGGCGCCTGCAGATGATGACGGAGACCTTTGGTCCCGTCGGTCAGGGCTGGGGCTACGAGCAGACGGAATGGACCGTCGTGGAACGCATGATCTTCGTCTGCGTGAAGGTCTGGTACCGCGATCCCGCCACGGGCGAGGTGGCCTGGACCGGCCCGCAATGGGGTGGGACCGAGCTGGTGCGCCGCCGCCGTGACGGTTCCGAGGAGCCGAACGACGAGGCGTTCAAAATGTCCATCACCGACGCGGTGGGCAAGTGCCTGGTTCAGATCGGCCTGGCCGCCGACGTCCATATGGGCCAGTTCGACGACAGCAAGTACCGCGAGGAGTCGGAGGCCTATTTCACCGCCAAGGCCAGCCCCGACACCCAGCCGGCCGCCGTGGAGGCCTTCGAGGCCGATATCCGCGGCCGTCTGGAGAAGGTCGAGGATCTGGACGCGCTCGACAATCTCTGGCGCAGCGGCACCAGCACGCGCGTGCGGGAGATCGGCATCGTCGACCGCGCCGCCCAGCAGCGCATCACCAGCTACTTCGCCCAGAAGAAGGCGGAAATCCTGGCGCGCGCCGACAAGAAGCGGGAAGCGGCGTGATGATGGGCAGCATCGATCGTCGGAACGACATGCCACCCAGCGGCCTGTTCGGCCGGGCGGCGTTCGCGCGGGCGGTTGAGGCAGCCGGCGCACGCCCCCGCTGGTGGGACGATCCGGTCAAGCGCGAACGCCGCTACCTGGACTGGGTGGAGGCGGAGGCGCTGGGCCTCTCCGCCCAACTCGCCGGTCTGGACGCGCCGGACGCCGATCCGGACGTGGCCCGGCCTTTGCGCGATCTGGCAGGCGCCCTGGCCCGCGATGCGGCCTGGGCGTCCGGCCGGCGCAGCAGTCCGCCGCCCGCGAAGCACGACACCCAAGCGCGGCTCCACGCCGCCTGAGGACAGCAGCGATGACTATCGAGGAACTACGGCGCCGGCTCCGCTGCGGCCATGCAAGGCTGGGGCATGAGGGCCGCATCGCCTTCACTTTGAACCAGGAGCCGGGCGAGCCCTGCTTCGTCACCCACTGGCTGAAGCCCGACGGCTCGGCCTTCGAGGATTGCCGTGCCGTGGGCCAGGGCAGCGTCGAGGAGTGCCTCAAGGCGCTCGACCGCTACGCCGACGCCTATGTGCGCAAGCCCACGGTGGAGGAGGTCGGCCGGACTATCGGCGTTCTTCCCCCGCGGCCGGTGTCCCTGCGGGTCGCGGCCGAGTAGGCCAGGGCCGCGACTCGGGAGCGTGTTCCGATTTTGTTCTTCCGTTCCTTATCTGTTCTGATATTCTCCCCGTTATGGAACGGAAAACGATGACCGCCCCCGTGATGAAGAGTCAGGCCAAGGCCGGCCGCGAGGCGAAGGGTGTCGAGGAGCGGGTCGCACTGGCCCTGTCGCGCGGCACCCTGCGCCAGTGGCTCCAGTTCGAGACGGAGGCCGAGGCGGCGGAGGCCAAGGCGCTGCTGGTCCGGCACAAGGCCCGGCATGTGGAGGCGCTGACGGAAGCCCAGGTCGCGGCACGCCACGCCAGGGCGCTGGGCGCCGTGGCGGCGGCCCAACCGGCCAGGAAAGCCGAAGCCGCCGTCATCGAGCCTCCGGCCGCGGAAGAGACAGCCAAGCCGAGGCCGAAGGCGGCAGCGCCTGCGAAACCCAGGGCGGCCCGCAAGGCGCCCCCTGAAACAGCATCTCCCCCGGCAGCCCCCGCGCCGGCCCTTGCGGCGAAGCGGGAGCGAAGCCCCGGGACGGGCGGCTCCAGGCCGGCGAAGCGCCGGCCCCCGGCGCCGATCCTGGCCATCGCAGCGGAGTGATCCATGGCCCCGTTCGACAGCGCACCGCAGACCGAAGCCGACGCCCTCCCGACGGAGGAGCGGTATGAGCTGGCCGGCACCGTCGAGCGGGTCACCTTCCACAATCCCGACACCGGCTTCAGCGTGCTGAAGGTCAAGGCCAAGGGGCACCGCAAGCCGGTGGCCCTGGTGGCGCACGGCCCGACCATCGAGCCGGGAGAGCGGGTGCGCGCCCGCGGCACCTGGATTCACGACAAGCGCTACGGCCTCCAGTTCAAGGCGGAGGAGGTGCGCGCCAGCGTGCCCCGCTCGGCCGAGGGGATGGAGCGCTATCTCGCCTCGGGGCTGGTCGAGGGCATCGGGCCGGTGCGGGCCGCCAGGCTGGTGAAGGCCTATGGCGACCGTGCGCTGGAGATCATCCAGCGTGAGCCCTGGCGGCTTCAGGAGCTCCTCGGGCTGGGCGAGGGGCAGGTGGAGAAGATCCTGTCCTCCCTGGAGCGTCACCAGACCCGGCGCGATCTCGTCGTGTTCCTGGGTGAGCACGGGATCGGCCCCGAACGGGCCGCCCGTATCCATGAGATGTATGGAAGCTCCGCCCCGGCCCTTGTCCGGGCCGACCCCTACCGACTTGCCCGCGATGTCCGCGGCATCGGGTTCGGCGGGGCCGACCAGCTTGCCCGCTCCCTGGGCGTGGCGGCGGACGATCCGGCGCGGCTGCGCGCCGGGCTTGTCCAGGCGCTGCGCCATGCCGCGGATGAGGGAAGCTGCGGGCTGCCCCTGATCGATCTGGTGGACCGCGCCGCCCGTCTGCTGGCCGTGGAGGCGCCCAAGGTTGCCCGCGTGCTGGCGCAGGAGGTGGAGGCCGGCGCCCTGGTTCGCGAAACCGCGGATGGGGAGGATTGCGTCTTCGCCGGCGACCTGTACCGGACGGAAGCCGCCATCGCCGACCGGCTGCTGGAGCTGAACAGCGGCCGACTGCCCTGGGGGGCGCTGGATGTCGCGGCCGTTCTGCGGGAGTTGGGCACCGGCGGGGTCGATCTGGCGGACAGCCAGCGGGCGGCCCTGCGCACCGCACTTTCCTCCAAGGTCCTGGTCATGACCGGCGGGCCCGGCGTCGGCAAGACCACGTTGGTCCGCGCCATCGTCACCGCCCTGTCCTCGCAAGGCGTGCGGGTCGCTCTCGCCGCACCCACGGGCCGCGCCGCCAAGCGGCTGGCGGAAGCGACCGGGCGGGAGGCCGGCACTCTGCACCGGCTGCTGGAAGTCGATCCGGCCGGCGGCTTCCGCCGCAACCGCGACCAGCCGCTGGAGCTGGACCTGCTGGTGGTGGACGAGGCCTCGATGGTCGATGTCCGGCTGATGGGGGCGCTGCTCTCGGCGCTGCCGACGCGGGCGGCACTGCTGCTGGTGGGCGATGCCGACCAGCTTCCCAGCGTGGGGCCGGGGCGTGTGCTGGCCGATATCCTGACATCGGGCGCGCTGCCCGTGGTGCGGCTGACGGAGGTGTTCCGGCAGGCGGCCAGCAGCCGCATCGTCCAGGCCGCGCACCGCGTCAATGCCGGCCATCTGCCGGAGACCGGGCGACCGGGCGAGGATGCCGATTTCTACATCGTGGAGACCCGCACGCCGGAGGTCTGCATGAACCGTGTGCTCCAGCTCGTGCAGGAGCGCATCCCGGCCCGCTTCGGGCTGGACCCGGTGCGCGATGTGCAGGTGCTCTGCCCCATGAACAAGGGCGCGCTGGGCGCGGTGGCGCTGAATGAGGAGCTGCGGCGGGTGCTGAACCCGTCCGACGCGCCGCGCCTGACCCGCGGGGCCTGGAGCTTCGCACTGGGCGACAAGGTCATGCAGGTCGAGAACGACCACGAGCGGGAGGTCTACAACGGCGATCTCGGCATCGTGACCGCGCTGGACGCGGAAAATTCCACGTTGGAGGTCACGTTCGACGGGCGCGCCGTATCCTATGCCGGCGGGGAGCTGGACCGGCTGGTGCTGGCCTATGCCACCTCCGTCCACAAAGCGCAGGGCTCGGAATATCCGGCCGTGGTGATCCCGCTGTCGCGGCAGCACGGGCCGATGCTCCAGCGGAACCTGCTCTATACGGCCATCACCCGCGGCCGGCAGTTGGTGGTGCTGGTGGGCGACCGGGATGCGCTAGTGCGCGCCGTCGCCGACATGCGCGGCCGTCCCCGCCGTTCCACCCTGCGTATCCGGCTCATGGAGAAGCTGGAGCAGCGGCGCCGGGCGGCCTAGTAGGGAAGGTCCTCATCCTCATCCGTCGCGAAGGCCGGTTCGGCTGCGGCCCCGTCCGGCCGCCAGGGCTCGGCCCGCTCCATATGGCGGCGGGCGGGAGCGCCGAAGCGGAGGGTGAGGCGCCCGTCGCGGGAGCGGGTGATGCACAGCCCGTCGCCGCCGCCGATCCCGCCGACAAAGGCGATGCGCGCCTCGTCCGGCATCAGCGACTTCAACTCCTGTTCCGCCGCCTTGTAGGCCATCATGTCGTCCCGCGTGGCGACCAGGGTGGCCGCGTAGGCCGCGAAGGCGTTGTGGCGGGACATCTCCAGCACGCGCAGCCCTTCGACGTCCGGCGCGGGCACCGGCATCGGGTCACCCGGCTCGATATCGTTCTCCACATGCCACCAGAACGCCCTCAGCGTTTCCAGCAACCGTTCCTGCTGGGCGGCATCGGCCGGAATGTCGACCGAGCTGTAGCTGGAGGGGCGCAGGATGGAAAGGATGGCCCGGCTCAAGCCGGTCACCAGGAGCTGCTGCTGAACCTGCCAGTAATAGCGGTCCGCCAGGTCCTCGTCCGATTGCGGGCTGCCGCAGAATTTGGCCTCCAGGATCGTATCCGGCGGCAGGAACGGGTCCAGCGGCGGGGCGGACCAGGTCAGGAAGTCGGGATGGCAGACCAGCCACGGCAGCTCCGGGTGCACATAGGTGCGGGAATCGGCCGGGATGCTCGGAATGCCGGTGCGCCGCTGCCGGAAGCGGGGATGCAGCGCTTCGGTCACGATGCCGATCTGGACGGCGGGAACGAAATCCAGGTTCGCCGGCTCTGCCCGGCCGGTCTTCTCCGCCCACAGGCGCTGCCAGTCGCCGGCCATGATCCTGGTCGCGTCGGAGGAGCCGATGCGGCCGGCCCGGAAGCTCCGCTGCGCGTCTGTGAGTGCCATCCCATGGTCCCGCTGGATCGCCGAAATCCCTGTGGATTTGGGCGATTGCGACACGCTGGGGAAGCCGGCTGCCACCAATGCGCGGGGCTGTGACCGATGCTCTGGCCCCATCAATTGCCCCGCGCACTCCTCGCCGGACGTGGTATATTCCGGCCTCGACACATCCGGATGGGGATCGGGCCCATGGCCGACCAGGACGATATCGATGCCATGTTCGGGGACATGGGCGGCGGGGCGCCCAAGACGTCCAACGACATGGAAAAGGCGATCGCCGACCTGTCCGCGGTCTATGACACGGATGTGGAGGTCAGCGTAGTGCTGGGCACCTCGACGATCCGCGTGCGCGACCTGCTGAAACTGGGCCGCGGCGCCATCGTGGAACTGGACCGGAAGATCGACGATCTCTCCGACATCATCGTTTCCGGCCGCATGGTGGGACGGGGCGAGGTGACCATCGTCGAGGACAAGATCGCCGTCACGTTCCGCGAATTCTCCCGCACCAACGGCTGAGCTGCGGGCAAAAAGAAAGCCGGCTGCAAGCAGCCGGCTAAGATGAAGGGAGCCTCATAAGGAGGTTGAAGCCTTAACCGTGGCGAAAACGTCACGGTCAAGCACCTCATATATAGGCGCTCGCCATGGCGATGAAAAGGGTCAAATGAGTGTTGCCACCGGCACACACTTTTTTGCATTCAGTCGCCGCGCACATCCTCCACCATTTCCTCCAGCCGCTCGAAATCCAGCACCACGAGCGCGTTCCCGCGTCGTTCCACCAGCTCGTCGCGGGCGAGATCGCTGAACACCCGCGCCACCGTTTCGCGGGTGGTGCTGACCCGGCTGGCGATGTCGGAATGGATGGGAATGGGGACGATCTCCGCCGTGTTCCCGATCCGCTTGCCGGCCTTGGCGAGGCGCAGGATTTCCGCATGGACGCGGTTGTTCGCACCCAGCGTGCTGAGATCCATGATGCGGCCGGTGGACTGGCGGATGATCCGGGCCAGTCGCCGCATCACCAGCCAGGCCACGTCCGGGTGGCTCGTCACCGTTTCCTGGAACAGCCGGGGCGACATGAAGGCGACCATGGTTTCCGTCAGCGCCACGATGCTGGCCGAGCGCGGCTCGTTGTCGATGGCCGACAACTCGCCCAGCCAGCCGCCGGCGTCGATATCGTCGAAGGTGATCTCCCGGCCCGAGAGCGAGTAATTCACCACCCGCACCCGTCCTTCCACGATCAGGCAGACATCGCGGCTTTCCGACGAGCGATCGATGATCTGCTCATGCGGGTGGAAGTGCCGCCAACTGCATTGCCGCGCGAGATTCGCCCGCTCCGCAGGGGAGAGGGCCTGCAGCAGGTCGATGCGGTCGAGGCTGGCGGGATGGAGTTCGCTCACGGGCGGAATCCGGCTGGTTCGGAGAGCGGAGGATACATCCCTTGATCCCGGATGGAAACCGCCTGCGACGCACGCACCCGAGATTTGGGCCATGCGGCAGGCGCGCGCACCGGCACGGGGCGCCCTTGCACCGGCACCGCTGCTGACGCACCCTGGATTGCGGGGATGTGGCGGCGTCCCTACATGCAAACGAACCGCCTGCCAGGTTAATCCGGAGAGTCTGTCCTTGAAGCCTTCGTCCCGAGACAATCCCGGTTCAGACAAAAGCGCCGAGACGCAGAAGGGCCGCTACGGCATGACCCTGGCCGGCCGGCTGCGAGCCTACCTGTTCGCCGGCATCCTGGTGACGGCGCCGATTTCCATCACGCTCTACCTCGCCTGGCTGTTCATCGGGGCCATCGACGGGCTTGTGAACGGCCTCATTCCGGCCAGGTACAATCCGGAAACCTACCTGCCCTTCACCGTCCCCGGCGTGGGGCTGCTGGTGGTGCTGATCTTCCTGATCCTGGTCGGGATGTTCACGGCCGGCTTCATGGGCCGGTTCATGGTGCGGCTGGGCGAGGGGCTGGTCAACCGCATGCCGGTCATCCGCAGCGTCTACAACGCCCTGAAGCAGATATTCGAGACCGTGCTGGCCAACCAGTCCCAGGCATTCCGCGAGGTGGTGCTGGTCGAGTATCCCCGCAAGGGCATCTGGGCCATCGGCTTCATCACCGGTACGACCGAAGGGGAGGTGCAGGACATCACGGCGGATGAGGTGGTCAATGTCTTCCTGCCGACCACGCCCAACCCCACCTCGGGTTTCCTGCTGATCCTGCCGAGGTCCGAACTGATCCCGCTGACCATGACGGTGGAGGACGGGATCAAGATGGTGGTCTCCGGCGGCATCGTCACGCCGCCCGACCGGCGGCCGGAGGATGTGCGGGGCAAGAAGATCGTGCCGCCGATCGACCCTTCCGCCGGCGGCGTACCTGTGGTGGAGCATCCCGTTCCCGTGCGGGAACGGGAACAAGCGGGGGATTAGCCCGACCGCAGATACTTCACCGCCGCATCCCGCTCGAACAGGTACAGCAGCACGCGCAGCGCCTGACCGCGCGGCTTCTCCAGTTCCGGGTCGCGGTCGATGATGAGCTGGGCATCGTCGCGGGCGGCGGCCAACAGCTCCCCATGCACGGTGACATCGGCCAGCCGGAACTCCGGCAGGCCGGACTGGCGGGTGCCCAGCACTTCGCCCGCACCCCGCAGCTCCAAATCCTTTTCCGCGATGATGAAGCCGTCCTCCGTGTCCCGCATGGTCTCCAGCCGGGCGCGGGCGGTCTCCCCCAGAGGACGCTCATAGAGCAGCAGACAGGTGCTGGCCCCGGTGCCGCGCCCCACACGCCCGCGGAGCTGGTGGAGCTGGGCGAGGCCGAAGCGTTCGGCATGCTCGATCACCATGATGGTGGCCTCGGGAACGTTCACCCCGACCTCGATCACCGTGGTGGCGACCAGCACGTCGAGTTGGCCCTCCGCGAAGGCTGCCATGACGGCGTCCTTCTCCGCCCCCTTCATCTTTCCGTGGACCAGCCCGACGCGGTCGCCCAGGAACTCGCGCAGCGTGGCATGGCGGAAGGTGGCGGCGGCGAGATCCACCGTCTCCGACTCCTCCACCAGCGGGCAGACCCAGTAGATGCGCTGGCCGTTCCGGATGGCGCGGGGCAGGCTGTGCACCACCTCGTCCAGCTTCTCCGCGGCCGGCATCACCAGCGTCTTCACCGGCTGGCGCCCCGGCGGCTTCTCATCCAGGCGGGAGACATCCATGTCGCCATAGGCGGTCAGCGTCAGGGTGCGGGGAATCGGCGTGGCGGTCATCACCAGCGTGTCCACCCCGCGCCCCTTGGCGGCGAGCTGGAGCCGCTGGTGGACGCCGAACTTGTGCTGCTCGTCGATCACGGCCAGGGCCAGATCGCGGAACGCCACGTCCTCCTGGAAGATGGCATGGGTGCCGACCAGGATATCGATCTCCCCGCTCAGCAGCCGGTCCAGCACCGCCTGCCGCGCCTTGCCCTTGTCGCGGCCGGTCAGGATGGCGAGGCGCACGCCGGCGGCATCGGCCAGCGGGGCCAGGCTGTCGGCATGCTGCCGCGCCAGGATTTCCGTC